>DATKVU010000171.1:0-53447 GCA_035529915.1 Clostridia bacterium | reverse complement strand
TTCAGATCAAACTTACTGGTCTTGGGATAATACTGCTACTTATATGCCCAAAACCAAAACCGATGAATCTACCATTAAAATGGAAGGAAACGGGAGCATGAAACTTTCCTTTGGCCCCCCTCAGGCCATTACTAATACTGTTGCTCTTTGGCATCTTGAAGAAACTGGCACAGGCGTAGGGACTACTTTTTATGATTCGTCCGGCAACAATAAGCACGGAATAGGGGCCAATATGCCAACCATTACCGAAGGATTTTCCGGAAAAGGAAGAGACTTCAATGGTAGTAGCAATTATATTAACCTGGGCACAGGATTAAACTCTATTACTACTCTTCCTATAACAGTTGAGGCCTGGGTAAAAATCGACTCGCAAACCGGTTCGCCAATGATTGTCCAACAGAATGGAAATACGACAAATTATTATGGTTTTCGATTTGGAGTCGTGGGCACATATCAACTAGATATAAGCTATGGTGACGGGACAGTTATTGGAGCAACCAGTAGAAGGTCAAAAACAACAGCAACAAACGCAGTTACCACCGGGCAATGGTACCATCTCGCCAGTGTTATTCGGGGAGCAACTGATATGAGCATCTATATTAACGGGGCTGATGCTGGCGGGACATATACCGGTAGCGGTGGTAGTATGGCTGTCTCTGGCAGCGGCAATATCGGGAGAAGTGTTTTTGCCACCACTTCTTATTTTGATGGCATTATTGATGAAGTCCGTGTTTCCAATTCTGCCCGAACGACCGAAGAAATTGCCGAGGCCTACCGGGCCGGAAGAGACCATCGACTCTCTCGAACAATCAGCTCCACCGACTTATCTAGCAAAACAAAACTGCCTTTTTATGTTGCCTCTGACCGACAGGGAACTTTTTTAAACGCGGCTATTGGCGAGTCGGCCTTTGCCAGCTATGAACCGGATGCCAACACCGTCGGTTTTTGGCATTTGGACGAACAAGGGCCTGAGCGGGAAATATATGACAGTTCTAACAACAACGATGACGGCGAATATTTAAACGAGAAATTTGAAGGTTTTGACTCACAGGACACTTCGTTCTGGACCATTAATGCCACTTACCAAACAATCCCCTATAATCTCGGTGGCGAAAATGTCTTAAAAATGATAGGAGACGGTACTTACCGCAAGTTTAATCAGACTACCCCCAGTTTGACCAGCGGTGAGGAAGTGATTTTTGATTTTCAAAGGACCGCTACCTCTACTTGGCATATTGGCGCCCTGGAAACCTCTGACGGCGCTTACCGCTGGTGCATACAAGAAGACGGAGCTGGTAATATTTGGGTACAATATAACGATGGTGGTGGCTGGCAATATCCCAAAACCCTGATTACCAGCGCTCAAACCGGCGTTTGGTATACCGGACTTCTTCGGGTTGACGATACTAATGGCTTTTATCTAAAAGTTTGGGAAAAAGATGATCCCAGCGTTAACGGCGACTACTCTTGCGCCATGCCTACTGGTCAAACCTGGCGGTTTGCCTCTTGGGCAATCTCCGCTTCTGCCGCCTACATTGACAATTTCAAGATTACTTATACTGACCCGACTAACATAACCCAAGGAAAAATCGGCAAAGCTAGATATTTTAATGGCTCCAGTGATTTTATCCGAGTTGACGATGCGGCCGGAATTCACAACAATAGCGCCTATACCCTTTCTTTTTGGGTTAAAGCCCCTTCTAACTTGGAAGACAAAAGAGTCTTTTCCGAAGGCAGTTCGACAAGTAACAATCCTCTTTTAGCCATCGGAACCGGCTTAACCGCCAGTTCTACCAACAGTAAACTAAGGGTTTTTATTCGGAGCGATGACGGTGTAGGCCGGCTCGATGTGATGACCAACACTCCAGTTTTTAATAACAACTGGAACCATGTCGTCTATACCGACAACAACGGCACATACAAGGTTTATGTCAATGGCGCTCTCGATATTAGCGGCACTTATACTCGAGCCACCACTACCATTAACAAAGCCACTATTGGTGCTATCGGCAGAGCCGCGTATGGCGGCTTCTTCAACGGCATAATTGATGAATTTAGAGCGGACAGTGTCGTTCACCCGGCTGATGAAATTAGACAAGCTTATGAAGTTAGCCAGCGGACTCATCCGATTACGATTGACTTTAAAGCTAAACTCAATTCCGATTTAATTACCGGATCAGGCGATACTTCTTTTACCATAGACGGAACCGCGTATGGCGCTCAAAACATGGGCGATAATTTATATGCTGGCGACAAAATTATTATTAAAGAAAAAGTCGGCGCCACTGAATACCTGGCCCAGGGAACAGTTACCTCTGTCACCGCCAGTAGCGGAGCAGTAACAGTCGATGAATGGGATACCGGCTCAACTGTTCCCAACAACGGCTTTACTGCTAACTCTACTGTTTCTAAGTGGCAGCGGGAATATTTTGATATAACGGGTAGCTTAAGTACTCACCGCAATACCACCACTAAAGTCACCCTAAGAATCACCGACGGCTCCTCGGGCGCTAATGTCTGGCTGGATGATTTCCGCTCCGTCGGCAATTATTTAACCAATTCCACCGGCTCAACCATCACCTCCTCTCTCGGCAAGCGCTATTTCCAATACCGGACAATTTTTTCCAGTAACGATAAAGCAGTTTCTCCTTCCTTAACTTCAGTCACTTTGGATTATGAATACTTATACACTCCTACCGGCTGCCTTTTGGAAGAGCACCCCCAGGACAGTCAAATTATTGTTAAGTGGAACGACACTAATACAATTGAAACTGGCTATCAAATTCAGAAAAACACTGATGGCGCCGGTTTTGTCGACTTAATTACCAAAGACCCTGACAGCACCTCCCACACCGACAGTTCAACTTCCGGCAACCATACTTACCAATACCGCATTCGGGCGGAAAAATCCGGAGTTTATTCCGACTGGTGTTCTACCTCCCAACTAGACCTCGGCCAAGGAAGCTTTAAGTTTGAGGGCATAAGGATGGAGGGAGTAAGAATTGACTAATAATAACCAATTTCCAAATTCCAATAATCAATCAAAGACATTCGACCTAGAAGAAAGAACGGCTAAATTTGGCGAGACGGTAATTGACTTGATCAAAAAAATTCCCGGGAGCACAATTAATAAGAGATTGGTTGAACAAATCGTGGGTGCTTCAGGATCAATCGGGGCTAATTATTGTGAGGCTAACGAATCAGAAAGCAGAAAAGATTTCATCCATAAGATGGGTATTGCCAAAAAGGAAATTAAGGAAACCATGCATTGGTTAAGACTTTTGGCCAGGGCAAACGAAGAACACAAAGATGAATTCAGGTTAATTTGGAAAGAGGCCCAGGAATTGCTCTTAATATTCTCAAAAATCATCAGCTCCTCAAAAAAGAAATTGAAAATTAATTAATTGAAGTATTCACTGGTTATTGTGTTATTGTGTTATTGATTATTGATTTCGCCTCAAATTGGTCCTTGACAAAAGTTGCCGATTCTTTTAACAATATAGAGAAGAACTTTCAAATTTTAATATTAGCGCTGAAAGTAAAGCGCTTTGGAAAAGGCGGTTAACGACTCCTCCGAATCGGAGGACTTTCGCCCGCGTTTTCTCAAAGAAAGCTTGCTTTTGGTAGTGGAGTAAGGTCCATCCAAGTCAGGCTACCTCCTTCTCTGGAAGCTAAGGAGCCAGGCAGGATTTTTGGACCGGAAACATAGATAATGAAAAACAAAATCTTTTCTCAAACTGCTGAGTTTCTTCTGGCGGCAGTAGTTTTCTTTCTTCCCTTAATATTTCTTCCCTATTTTACTGACGGTTTTGATTTTGGCAAACAAATCTTTTTGCTACTAGCTTGTTTAGTTGTTTTTTTAGTCTGGACCCTACAAACTATTAGCGAAAAAAAACTGATTTATAAAAAAAGCCATTACCTTTTCCCTGTTCTTTTGATTCTAGTGGCTTTTTTAGCCTCAACTTTTGTTAATTCTTCCAACAAAACTCAATCTTTTGCCGCGGCTACTGGCGCGGGTGCGGTTCTGATTAGCACTCTGCTCTATCTTTTGCTCAACAGTTTAGGAAAGAGAAAAACCATTCTCTACTCGCTTTTAGGAAGCGGTTTGGTGCTTTCTTTACTTAGAGTAGTTCTTTTTTTAGGCGATTTTAGCTTTCCTCTTAATTACCCCTCTTTAAATCTTTCGATAACCAAAGCTTGGAGCCCGACTGGCAGCTTAATTGCTCAAGCGGTTTTTCTTTTAGCGCTTATTCCTTTGGGCTTTAGCTTAATGTATGAAAACTTAAGGCAGCAAAAACTACTAAGTGCCGGAGCAATATTTTTACTCAATACTCTTAATCTGGTCGGTCTAGGCTTGAGTTTCCATCTTTTAACGACTACCGCCCAACCAATCTTGCTCCCCCAATCCACTGCCTGGGCAATTGCTCTTGAGGGCTTAAAAAACGGTCGCTTTGCGGCTTTGGGCTTGGGTCCAGGTCAGTTTGTCAATGCCTTTACTTCTTTTAAAAGCCTGAATTTTAATAATACTGATTTTTGGAACTTGCGTTTTGGTTCCTCCTCCAACTGGTATTACCAGCTTTTAACTGAAGTAGGAATTATTGGTTTGGTCGCTTATCTTTTTCTCGGCTGGAGGATTTTTAGAGACGGAATTAGAGTTTTTCGCAAGCCAAGAATTTCCTATACAGGACTAGCCAGTTATCTGGCCCTAATTATTCTTTTAATCACTCAATTTTTTATTCCTTTAAACTTCTTTCTTTTAGCTTTGGTATTTATCTTACTGGCAGTTGCTCGGGATGAGGAACAAGTTAGCCTGGACTTTTCTGCAGCTGGCGGCTTTGCTTTTCTGGGCCTGGTTTTACCCTTAGCTTTTTGGGGAGGGACTCTATTTTTTGCTGGCAAGCTAGCCTTGGCTAACCATTACTTTTTAAACTCGCTTAAAGCCGCTGCTCAAAACGATGGCGTTACAACCTACAATCTGCAGATAAAAGCAATTCAGGCTGATCCTGCCTCAGCCAATTACCGAATTGCCTACTCTCAAACCAATCTTGCCTTAGCCAATTCTTTGGCAACAAAGCAAGAGCTAACTGACCAGGACCGAAGCACCATTACCCAGCTGGTCCAACAAGCAATTCGGGAAGCCAAGGCTGCAGTCGCGGTTGATCCCCGAAACGTAGTGGCTTGGGAAAATCTGGCCAATCTTTATCGCAATCTAATTAATTTTGCTGAAGGCGCCGATCAATGGGCCCTGGCCAGTTATCAGCAAGCCATTAACCTTGATCCCTTAAATCCCCGACTAAGAGTTGACCTGGGAGGACTATACTACAGCCAGCAAAATTGGCAACAGGCTGCTAATCTCTTTGCCCAAGCAGTCAATCTAAAACCTGATTGGGCCAATGCTCACTATAATCTCGCCAATGTCCTTCGGGAAGCAGGAGACTTGGCTGGTGCCAGGCAAGAGTATGAAGTTAGCCAAAGCCTGGTTCCCATTGATAGTAATGATTATCAGAAAGTTAGCAGTGAGTTGGAAGAAGTAAAAAAGCGGCTCCCTATCCCAACTCCCACTCCTAAAACCCAAGAACCAAGCGAGCCAGAAACTCTAGTGACTCCGGCGCCACCGGCTGAAGGAATTGAACCACCTTTGGAGCTACCAGAGGAAGGGTCGCCACCAGTCACCCCTACTCCAGAGGCTCAACCTTAAAATAGGAAATAATTACTTGACTAGCTAATCTAATTTATGACATGATTAAACTATGATTACCAAAAAAGATTTAGACGAAGCAATCGAGACAGCAGTAGCTCAAATCTCCAAGGCCGTTATCAAGGCGACGGAAAACATGGCTACCAAGGATGATCTGAAAAGTCTGGCCACAAAAGATGATTTAAAAAGGGTTGAAAACAGGTTAGGTGGAGTTGAAAACAGGTTAGGTGGAGTTGAGACAGATGTCAAAATTATTAAAAGAGAAGTTCACTATTTACAGAAAAACACTCCTAATCAGATTGAGTTTAAAGACCACGAAAAAAGAATTAAGCGCTTGGAAAACAGAGTCTTTCCTCAATAGCCTCTTAACTGATTGAGTTTAAGCCCAAATTTTGCTAAAATAGATAGGCTTGGGGTGTTGGCTCAGTTGGTAGAGCGCCTCGCTGGCAGCGAGGAGGTCACCGGTTCAAATCCGGTACACTCCACCGATTTAGTAGCGAGTAGAAAGTAGTCAGTAGCTAGATGTTTTTGACAGATTTAATTAGACCATTTAGGATTTTAGCGAGTTCAACAGTCTGCGCGGCCAAAACCTCAAACTTCTTTTTCGATAAATAACCAACGTCTTTAGCAACTAACAACTGATTTTGTAGCTCCGTTAACGAACCTAAAGCAAGATAGTAAAATTGGACCTTCTCTTTATTACTATTTCGGCTAAAACCCTCAGCAATATTGCTAGTTATTGAAACCACTGCTCGGCGCATTTGATCAATCAAAGAATAAGTCTCTCTAGCTGGAAATTCGCTTGTGGCCTTGTAAGTATCAATTACCAATTGATGCCCTTTTTGCCAAGCAATCAATCCAGTAAACGATTTGATTTTTGCTCTCTGGTCCATTCTCCTAACTACTTACTACTATCTACTAACTACTATTATGGAGCTACTTCCCGGAAGACAAAAGGAGAAAAGCGGAATTCAGCCGGTGCATTAAGATAAAGGTCAAAGCGAGAGACAAAGAATTCAGCTGGCTCAACATTTGCTTCTGGGCCTAAATCCCTCTCTAAACTAACTCCACCATGACCAATAAAACTGCCTTGGGCTTCAAATACTTGCTCAGTTTCTCCACTGGGAACCCTAATCTCTCCATCAGCCAAGAAAAAGCCGTGGGCTTGGATTACCTCACTAGCAATGATAATGTCACCACTAGCAATTAGGGCAAAAAAGCCGCCTTGGTCAACCGTAATATCTCCCCCAACATTAACATCATTATCAACAAAGACAATTATTTTGTCTGTACCAACAGGAAGGGTTTCAAAATCAATGGCTTTGCTATCGTTAAAATAGTAAATGCCGCTGCCGGAAATATCGCTAAAACTAGTCTTGGACTCACGGGTATCAATATTAAGACGGTTCTTCAAATATTCAAAGCCTATCCTAGCTCCATAACTGGTATTTGCTTGCCAGTCCCAATCAGACTTGGAAAGTGAGCCTGGAGAAGTATTCAAGTCATCTTTAAAGCTGGCTACCCCTGGTTGACCGTCATTGTCTCCTTCAAGGATTAAGAAGTTATCTTTGGGAACATCAACATGAATATTCCCTTGAGCATGAACATCTCCATCTTTAGCCTGCCACCAATGTTTATAAGCGCAAGAGCAAGTAATGGTGTTTTGAGTGCTTACTTTCTCTACTCCGGTACAACTGCCACCTACCAAAGCCCCACAATCCCTATAAGCAACAATTCCATAGGTATGAGAGTTAAAGTCAGGGCAAGCAAAAGTGGCTGAGGTTGTGTCAGCTGGAGAATTACCTAAGGGACTTCCATCACGAGTAATCCTAAAACCAGTCTCATTATTCGGGCTACCCGGGGGTGCTGGATCTAGCCAAGATAAAGTTATTTCTTCTCCAGTAGATTCACAGGCTTCCGAAAAGAGAGGATTACCCGGCTTTTGACAAACACCAATAGTGGTATTACAGCCAGGACAAGTAGATGAGGTAAGAGTATCTGGATTGCAATCCATATTAGTGTCGTTGTAAACTCCGCCAGTCCAGCGGCAAACCTGCCAAGTATCACGATTACAAGCATTAACCACCAGCTGCAAGTTTCCTTCGCCAGTAGGAACTGTAAAAGCTTCTGCGCCAGTATTGTTGCTGCCAAAGTGAATAAAGCTGCCTACTCCGCCCCAGCGGTAAGCCCGATGTAAAAAGTCAACATTAGAAGTAGTTTGATTAAGAATAACGCTCTCTCCTGGTACTGGACAAGAGTTTGAAACCGTCAAACCACTACAGCTTGGAGGTGGAGCTGTCAATAAAATCCTATGATTTACTGATCGATTAAGAATTTGTTGCATATAAGGTCCGCTAGTATATGCTCCACCCAAATAGGTCCTCCATTCATCACAACAGGCATGATTCTCACTACATCTATCACCATGGCCAAGATAAATCATCCCTCCGCCAGCAGTAACATCATAATATCCTGGGGCCAAACCGGTAGTGTTCCAAGTAGTCCTTTGTTCTCTGACTTTCTTGTTGTACCACCAGTGTCCAACCGAATTGCTGGTATATACTTTATCCAACTTCCATATTTTATAGGGATTAGTAAATCCATCAGCTCTAAGCCATTTCTGGTAGCCTAAGGCGCTTACCCCTACCATATAGAAATCAATATTGTTGTAGGCACAACCACACTCGTTATCTTGGCCTGACTGGCCACACCATCCAGGATGTTGGAAAACCCGTAAGGTTACGTTACTACCCACTTGTGCTTGGGAAGGAACATCAATTTCAACCCAAGAATCACAGCACTCCATTGCCGTACAGCCATTTCTGTTGCAATATGTTGGGAGAGGGGTTGGCCCTTGAGTCGGCACAGGTGTAGGCGTATTCGTTGCCCCAAGGCCAGGAGTAGGAGTATTAGTAGGAGCAGCACAATCCCCTAAAATCCAACAGCCATAATAATCAGAGCTTAAACATTTTGTAGAATCACAACCTGTGTCTCTGACGCAAGTGCTTCCAGCATCAGGACAAAATCCTCCGCTACAGGGAGCAACCGCTCCACTCAACCTAGCTCCCGCTGTTACTACACCACCAGCAATCCGACAGCAAGTTTTATACCAACCACCATTTCGGCAACCTTCAGAGCAAGTTCCCGCTGAGCAAATGCCGGGCAAAATTCTCCCGTTAGTGTTTGAACCAGTACCCCCTCCCCCCTTATCCGGCAAGGAGCATTGCCATTCGACATTCCCCACACTTGAATCCTCACATCTATCAGAGGCTAAACATTCATTATATTTCCAATAATATTGGCCAATGCAATTGCCATCAGCGTCTGGCTTCCCTTTATAGCACTTTCCCCCATACCGATAAAGCCAACCGCCGGAAGCACCGTTACAAACATCTCCTGGATAACTACCACAAGCAGTCGAAGATATACACTCGCAATCGTTTTCTGCAAAACAACCACTAGTTTCATCGAGGTTAATACACATACCACAAATATGATCCCTAAAACAAGAAATATAAGCGTCAATACTCGGGCAAAGCCAATTAGTGGCTTTCACTGGCACAACGCTAAAAAAGAACAGGCAAATAATTAGGAAACCAAAAAATGATAAAGTTTTACTAATCTTCATCTTCGCAAATCAATTTCAACCGCACTATAATTATCAAGAAATTCTATCCCTTGAGGCAAAACTTCTGCCATTACCTCTCCTTTCACTACGCTCTGTTGAACAGCAACTTCTCCTTTTAATAGGTTTACTTCTCCGACATAAAGCTTAATCATTCCAAGGTCCGTGTCCGTAAAAACAATTACTCCGGTTACCCCCGCTAGCTCACCTTCATAATTCATAGTTCCGGATGGAGAATAGACGAAAGTACCAGAAAAGGGCGCTTTAACCTTTCGCGGCTCACTAAGTTTGAATCCTTTACCTGTCCAGTTGTATTTTTTATATTTCTGCCCTTTCAGGCAAACTAAAGAATTAGTGAAAAGGCATCTGCTCATCCAAGGCCAATAAACATAATTGAAAAGTAACAAAAAAAGAATTAAAAAAAGAAGCAATAAGAGCAGTAAATAGGTTTTTTTAGCAAACAAGCCTTGAGCAGGTATCATTAATACTAATATAGCAAAAATTCAGGAAGATTTGTCAACTAAAAGTTTGGCGTTACTTCGAAGAAACCAAAGGAACCATCAATCGTCCATGAGGATCTCTGGCAAAAGAATCAAGAAACATCCTGTTATCGGCATCATTATATTCTTGGCGACCCAAAATCTTAACCAACCCCCTCTGAATCTCCATAATCGGGGTTCCTACTCCAGCCAAAACTCCGCTTTCAACCAAACTTTCACTAGGGGACATTACTCTCGCTTTTCCCGAATCGTCCAGGGCATATACTTGAACCCAGCGTGTTTCCCATCCTTCTTTCCCTTGATTAACATCAGCTAAAATAATCGCCATAAGAGGGTACCCAGGGTTAGCCTGGCCACCTTTAAAGTGAGAATAGTATACTCTCAACGGATAAAGTTTGGGATAAATAATCAAGGCTCCTGGCTCAGTACCATACATTTGAACTTTCAACTTCCTTATCCCCTCCCCTGAACAAGGTATATACTTTACTGCTCCTGTTTTTTTCATCACTTCGATGATTTCATTAAACGTTGCATCAGAGAGTAACTCGGGATGAAGAACAACATCTACCTCTTCGGCAAAGTTGTGAAAGTAACACTCTCCTTCTTCATTTTGCTTGACACTAACGATGTAGTTGTCTTTTTCTCCTTCTGCCGTGCTGTAATACTCCCATCTTCCCTTGGGATTGCCCTCACCGTTATCAAAATCCTGATTAAACCTTGCTTCCGTATTGGAAACCTCCACTACCCAAGAAAATCTCTCAATTGTTGGGGTGACAGTTGGAGCCTCTGTTGTTGTCGCCGATGAAATTGGGGTCATAGTCCCTGACGATTCGGGAGTAGCGGTTGGAGGAGCAGAAGAGAAGGTAATTTTTGCTTCAGAGGTGGAAACGTCTTTCTTACAAGCTCCCAAGACCGTCGAAATTATTCCTAATCCTGCTAATCTCAGAAAATCTCTTCTAGAAAGTTTTTCAGGCATCATTTAGAAGGAGTTTGGGTCTTGGGAACCATCAACTTTCCATTCTTATTTCTTGCAAAAGAATCAAGAAGCATTCTGTTGTCAGGGTCATCGTATTCTTTTTCTTGTCGACCCAAAATCTTAACAAGTCCTGACTGGACTTTCATAATCAAAGTTCCTGCTTTTGCCAAAACTCCACTACCAACTTTACTCTCGTCGGGTGTCATTACCCTCGCCTTCTCAGAGTTGTCAAGGGTATACACCTGCACCCAACGCGTCTCCCATCCCGGCTTACCCTGATTAACATCAGCCAAGATAATAGCCATAAGCGGGTATCCGGGATTAGCTTGACCCCCTTTAAGGTAAGGGTAATAAACCTCTAGAGGATAACTATTAGGATAGATTATCAAGCCTAAAGGATCATTATTAAATTTGGGATAGGTTTGCACCCTTAATTTCCTTATCCCCTCTCTTGAGCAAGGAATATACTTAACTGCTCCAGTTTTTTTCATTGCTTCAATAATTTCGTTGAAAGTAGCATCAGACAACACCTCTGGGTGAAGAACAACATCTGCCTCTTCGGCAAAATTGTGAAAGTAACACCCTCCTTCTTCGTTCGGTTTGACACTGACAATATAATCCCCTTTTTCTCCTTCGGCAGTACTGTAATACTCCCAAACATCTTTTTCCTGATTGTATCTTACTTCCGTATTAGAAACCTCCACCACCCAAGCTGGTCTCTCCACCACTTCGTTTAACAACCCAGCCGGAAGCCCTTCTAGAATCTTAATTTCTCTTCCATCGCCTCGTAAAAGGCAGTTTGCGTCGTTCCATTTAAAGTAAACTTCTACGGCCTGACCAGTCTGGGGATCAAGATAGCTTCCTCTTACCCATTCTTTTATCTCCCTAATCCCCATTGCCGAAATCACAAAATCTTCAGGCACAGCCGCCGGATTTTGGGAAGCATCCCAAACTTCAGGAACAAACTTACCTCCTTTATTGACCCAAACTGGCACTTGCCAAAGCTCAG
The DNA here is from genome assembly GCA_035529915.1 of Clostridia bacterium. GTDB lineage: Bacteria > Patescibacteriota > Microgenomatia > UM-FILTER-40-11 > UM-FILTER-40-11 > DATKVU01. Next base: position 41,639 of record DATKVU010000171.1, on the reverse strand, counting down.
CTGTTTTCTCTTTTGCTAAAATCTGAAGAGTGGGTCTAAATTTTTCCGGAGGCGAAAACTGAAGCGGTTCTTCAGAAAGAACTTCAACTTTTCCCTTGGGGTAAAGCCATGAATCAAACCACTGATTGGTTTGATCTCCTGCTGGTTCTTTAACAACTACACCATAGTCAGGATAAGGCTCAATTCTTTCACCTTCCTTGGCAAAAACCTTGACCAAGAACATTTCTTCCTCTTCACCAGTTTTTATTTCTGTTGGCAAAAAGTAATGTTCAATCTCCTCCTCCTCATTGTAAACAATAATTACTGGCCAAACTTCACCTGTCCGGTTATTAAGGCAGCCCATCAAGTTTGCTCTCCCTTCGGTTATCGCAATTCTCTCTCCATTGACGCTGTAGGTCTTCCCCTCATTCCAAGCCTTAATATATTTTTCTGCTCCAGGAGTAACAGCTTCTCCTGTCTGTTCCAATTCCGCCAAACCATTTCCTCTGGCTAGCCCTAAGTCAACAATCTTTATTGGGGTAAAATGAGGAGTTTCGGTTGCTTGGGGCGGCACAGTACTAGGTTCCCCGGCGCCAGAAGGGATTGTCTCTTCGCTGGAAACTAAAGTGATTCCGTCGGATTGGCCCTTCTCTGGGGAAACGGCAGTAGGCGGCCGAGATTTACATTGAGCTGCTGTTAAAACGGCGGCTATGCTCAAGGCTCTCACTCCTTTTTCAATTTTTCCAAGATTCCCTTTTTTATCTGCTTCTGGCATCATTTTTTCCTTTTTACAAAAAAACCCGCTAAAGGCGGGTTTAAAAGCTTCCTCAAAAAAGAGGATAAAGATTAATATTTAAATTAATATTAGTCACAGCGAAATATTATAACTATAGCGACTACTATAAGTCAAGCTATTAGGTGAGCACCCCTTTCCCCATTTAAATAATATTTTTTCTTACACTTTAATTAGTATCATAAGATTAAAAACAATGTCAAGCAAAACTTGGGTTAAACGCTTAAATTTTGCTACAATAGAGCCATGACCCAAATTTTTTATTACACTACTCCTTCGGGTCAAAACCCAATTGACAAATTCTTAAATTCTCTTTCAGGCAAACAACAGGCTAAAATCTTAAGGATTTTCGAGACTATTAAAGAGTCTGGCTTGCAGTCAATACTACCTCATGTTAGGAAGCTGACCGGAACTCCTCTATGGGAAATCAGGATTTTAGGTAAAGACAACTTAAGGATTATCTATGTAGTCCCTTATCTAGATACTGTTTTACTTCTTCATGGATTTATCAAAAAAACTCGAAAAACTCCCAAAAAAGAGATTGAAACTGCTTTAGGCCGTTATTACCAGACTCTTGACAAATGATATCTTTAGAGATATCATAGTCGATATGAGAAACAAATTCTACTATACCTTTGAAGAGGATTTAAAAAAGAGGCTCAAGAATCCTGAGTTCAGAAAAGCCTGGGAAGAGACTGAAGTTGAATACCAATTGGCTAAAAAATTGATTGAAAAAAGACTGGCTAAAAAAATGTCTCAAAGAGAGCTAGCCAAAAGGGCTAAGACTACTCAAGCAGTTATTTCCCGAATCGAGACAATGGAAGCTAACCCCTCCCTCTCGCTTCTTAAAAAAATTGCCTCAACTCTTAATAAAAAATTGGTTATTGATTTTAAGTAAATCTATCTCCAAAGACACCCTAATGAACCCGAGATACTGACAGTGCATCTTTGTCTTTACATTAGCTAAGGAGTAAGCGGTATTTTTGGTACTGATCCAGGATTTTTTCTGCCCAAAACAAACGCTCTTTTTCTCCTTTTAAAACCTCCGGATTTTTGATAATTTCCTCAAAACCGGTTGTCTCATCAGGGAAAAACACTTCAGCTTTTTTTAAAAAATCAAGTCCTACTTCCAAATTACCTTTGGCCAGATATAGGGCCGCGCGATAAAAGTTTGCGACTGCATCTGCCCTAAGACTGTTTTTATCTAAAGCCATAATTGCTCAAATAATTTTTTAGTAATATTAATAAAGCTTTGTCTCTTTTCCCCATCAATAATATCCAAACTGTTATTATCCAAATTCGGGCGCAAATTCAAAATAGCGGTGGACTCACCGGGAATTGAACCCGAAATTCACCCGTGCGAGGGGTGCGGTATACCGTTTACCTATGAGCCCTAATACCCTACTATTATAACAAAAACTGGCTGAAATTGGCGCTAAAATTACTGTTTTAGAAGACTAAGGCTACTCCCAAGGAGATAAGCAAAAAGCCAATGATAATTCCTCCCAAAGTCGGGATTTTAATACCAGCTTCGGGCAAAGTAACTTCTGTTGGGCTGGGGCCTTCAGTCACAGAAGCTCCTACCCCAGTAACTACTACTGTCGCTTCACACTCTGGTCTGGTATGCCAGTGATCGCCATCATCCATAATTTCCAAGACTGCTTTATAAGTTCCCGCAGAACTGTAAGTATGAGAAACCTCCTGAGCTTGGCTACTGCTAAAGGAGCCAAAAAACTCTTTTTCCTCATCATCACCAAAAGTAAAGCGAAAACCTTTAACCCGGGTGGGATCATAGCCCTTGCCTTCAAATTTAACTGTTAAAGGAGCAGCGCCTCCAGCTTTATCAGCATGAAGATAATCACAATACGGCCCTGGCATGGGCGTGCTGCTTGGCCCAGGGGTTGGGGTCGAGCTGGGACCAGGAGTGGTGGTAGTGGTAGTAGTTGGTGTCGGGCTTGATTCAACCTCAATACTGAAACTCGTTTGGCAAACAGGAGCAGGAGTAATATCCTCAGGAATCTCTCCAACTGCTTTTGGTTTTGACTCCGGCACTGAAGGCGCTACTGGCCGCGTTCCCATTTCTCTAATTCTAATTGCCGTCAGAACCGAGACAATCGCCAAAACAATAGTGGCAACAATTATGCCGATTAAAACTAAATTCTTCTTCATACTATTTCCATTGACCGCCTTTTTTAACAAAGGCCATAATCTCATAACTCCCCGCTTCAGTAATGGTGAAACTGGTAGACCAGGAAGATGCTCCTATGGTTCCACCAACCACACTCTGAAGCTGATCAGCTAGCTTAACGCCATTTTTCAGAATCCTCACACCAACATCTTCTGGACCTCCGCTAAAGTGAACAGTAATTTGTATTTGATCGCCAACTTGCCAGACCGGCTGGCCCTCTTCATCAGTGCCACTAGCACCACTAATTTCAATCTGAGTGCATTCACAAGTAGTGACTGGCTGTGTCGGAGTCGGTGACGGACTGGTAATTAAAGTAACAGTGAAAGGTGTGGGTGTGGGCGTATTAGTAGGACCACCACAATTTGAACAGTCTTTCTTAGTATCCCAACAAACCTGAGACAAAGTCCCGCCCGGCAAAATATCCGCCTGGCCAATATCACAATTCCCCCCTGCTCCTACAGAACAAGTCCCTCTCTTCCCATCTTCAACGACCAAGGTAGAATAACCAGTCCATTTGTCTGTCTTACTGGCACTCTTGCATGACGACTCATTATCAAACCTGGTATGGTTGCTTTGACAAGTATAAGTCTGGGTTGAACCTGAGCAGTTTAAAACAGAAGTTGAGCCATCCCCATCCCCTACACCTTCGCAAACAGAAGAGCCAGTCTTGCCAGCACATTGACCAGCAGGCGGAGACGTTGGTTGTGGCTCCTGAGTAAAACAACAAGACCAGTCACAATAATCGCAACTTTGCTCGTCTCTAAAACAAACGCAATCGTTTTTACTTCCACAGTGGTCACCAATCCTGCCACAGTATTTAGCACAACCACCACAACCCTCGGCTCTTTTACGAATATCAAACCCCCCTTTTTGAAAATAGTAGTAGCCAAGACCAACCGAAGCAGCCGTAAGAAGAAGAACCAAGGCAATTAAAACTGATTTTACTGAGCTGCTTTTCGGCGGAGCAGCACTAATAATTTTGTCTGAACTCGGCCCTGGCGGTTGAGGAGCCGGAGTTGGCCCAGGACTAACAGGCGGTTCGGGCGGCTTTGGCGGCTCAGGTAGAGGTTGAGGAGAGAATGGTTTTGGTATCTCGGGCTCTGGTTTTGCTAGCAAACCAGGTGAAGGAGGAATTGGTAAGGAACTTGGCTCATCAGTCGGCAGCTCAATTTTTACCTCACCCGGTTTTTGGTCTAACGGCGGATTAGGATTGGCAGGATTATCCATTTCTTCTATAATAGAGAGATTTTTAGCAAAGAGTCAAGAAGCACTTAGTCCTCTTTCTGATACATTAACCAATCTCTCATGTTAACAACTCCATTTTTGTCAACATCAAACTCAGCACTATCGCTGCCAAATTGAGCTTGGAAATCCTCAAGCGTATAAAGACCGGCCGAAGGACTGGCAGTGCTTTGGGTCGGAATTGCCGTCGGAGCCGCGGTCGGTACTGGAGTAGCGGCTGGCGGCTTGGTTAAAAAGCTGCGCACCTCTCCCAATTTCTTGTCCTCACTTTCAATTTGGTAGTAATAAGTAGTCGAAGCCAAAAGCGGCGTTAACCTAATCCGGTGATTTAATGAGGCCATTGCTTCAGGCACTTTTAAGAGTAGGGCTTGTTTACTGGTCCCATAAGCCACTTCTGTTTTGCAAGCTTTGCCAGTGCGAAAAACAATCTCTACTGAATTAGCGGTTAAATTACTCTCACTGACTGCCTCAGGTTCACAACTGCCTTGGGCACTGGAGATAAAACTCCTGATTTTGCCAAAGCCAGCTACTAAACCAGCCAAAAGCAAAACCAAAAAAATTACCAAAGCAATAGTTTTCGCTCCCGGACCTTTGCCATTTCCTTTTGAAGCGACTACCGCTACTGAAGGAGCTGAAGCCTGGTCTGAAGACTGAGGAGGGGCTTTAGTTTCTGCAGCTGGTGGTGATACTGGAGAATCGGGCGAAGAAGGCTTAAACCCCGCTGCCTTAAATCCGCCGCCAACAAAACCTGGAGTCGGTGATAGGGGTGGGTTTTGAGCTGGTGGGCTGGGAGGTTGATTGCCTGTTGGCTGATTCATACTCAGAAAATGACTACTAAACCTAAAACCATTAACAATATTCCCAAGCCAAATGAAAGAAAAGTCGGCCAAGCAACACCAGAGACCGGCGGTACTGGTGTGGGGGTTCCACTGGCGGTTGCTCCAGAATCGCCGCCCAAACCGCCAACAATCGTATAGCTGCCATCTTCAATAGCAGTACAATCAACAATATCTTTGGCAGTGGCTGAAGTATCCAGAATGTTGGTATCGGTAGTTTGGGAGCTGCAAACAAAAGCCAAATCCGAAATTCCAGCACTCTTCCCTTTCAAGGTCAAAGTCGCCAGTTTACCGCTCCCGCTAGCACTGTCCCCCAGAGTTAAAAAAGAAGCGCCAATATATAAAGTGCCGGCATAAATATTATGAGAAACCTCAGGGAAAAAACTACCTTCAGTTACTTTGACTATCTCTAAAATATCATCTTCAAAAGTAAGTTTGACATCAGCCCCGGAAACTTCCTCGCCTCCAGTATCAATATTTAGCTCAACATTAAACTCTAAACCAGCACTTTTAGTAGCGGCTTGGGGTGACAAAGAAAATGATTGGGCCCAGGCTTGTTTGGCGCCTGCAAAATATCCGGCTAGTGCCAGAAAAATGAGAAAAAAATTTAGTCTTTTCATTAAAAATCCTTCCCCAAAGGGTTTTCTCCATAATAAAAAGAAAAGCAAAGCACTGTCAAGAAGCAAAAACTATTTTAAGTAGTTTAAGGGGTCTTGAGTTTGGCCATTAACCCGAATTTCAAAATGCAAATGCGAGCCAGTACTTCTTCCGCTTGAACCAACGTGACCAATAAGGTCTCCTCTTTTGACCCTTTGTCCTGCAGAAACAGTATAGTTTAAAAGATGAGCATATAATGTGACAAAACCATTGTTATGATCAATAATCACCCGATTTCCATAGCCAATATTATCCGGCCAGCCAGCGACAATTACCTGACCAGCGTCGGCGGCCAAAACCGGAGTCCCGGCTTTGTTGGCAATATCAATCGCTCGATGATACCATCTAAAGCCTTGCGAAATTCTCCCTGAAGTTGGCCAGACAAAATTGCCTGAAGCAACCACTGTTCCCGCATCGGGTGTTTGCTGGGCAATGTATTGTCGAGGCGCAGTCTGAGGCGCTTTGGGCATTACCCCATCAGGAATAATCAAGACCTGGCCAACCGCCAGCTCAAAGGTTTCGTCGTTAACAAAAGTATTAAAAGGATAATCAACAATCGCCTGAGCGTCAGTATTATAATACTTGGCCAAAGAATAAACCGTATCACCCTTTTTAACCCGATGGACTACTCCGGTCACTGGTGAAATTTCGATAATTTGGCCAGGCTTAAGGGTCGCTTTTAAGTCCAGGTCGTTTACCCAGCGAATCGTGTCAATAGAAACTCCAAACTTTTGGGCAATCCCTGAAAGAGTATCACCGGACTTAACTTCATAATCAATAATTTCTGCTCGGACTTGAGATTCAAAAGTGGAAATGTCTGGTTCGCTTTCAGTGGCGGAGGATAAAACTGCCGATAAAGCTGGAGTTTGGGCAAAAGAAGAACCAGAAAAAGAAGGAAAAGAATTGGCAATTATCGGCGCTAAGATAATCCCCAAAATGACTAGTCCGCCCATACCCGAATGCAAAAAAGGCCGGACCAACTTTCCCCTCCCTTCATAAAGTTTTTCTGCCAGCAAACTTTTGGTTTGTTCAAAATGTCTAACAGAAAAATAGAACCTAACAAAAAGGAAGCGATACCAGCCAGCCAAAAAATCTTTAAAGTCTTTTAAAAGAAGCTTTAGCATAAGACTCAATATCAGTTGAGTCTAAAAAGAATAGCAAAAAGAGAAGAAGATGTCAAAAGCCTTAGCCCCCAGAAAGGCTTTCCAAAAACTCGAGGTTGTTTTTGGTTTTCCCAAGCCGCCCGACAATCACTTCAGTTCTTTCGTCCGGACTTAAGATATCAACCATTCGACGCATGGTAACAATCTTGTCATAGATTTTTTTATCATAAAGCCGCTCTTCTTGACGAGTTCCTGAGCGTTGAATATCAAAAGCCGGGAAAACTCGGCGTTCGGCCAGCCGCCGATCCAAGTGCAGCTCCATATTACCGGTGCCTTTAAACTCCTCATAGATAAGGTCATCCATTCTGGAACCAGTATCAATCAAGGCGGTCCCGATAATGGTTAAGCTACCGCCGCCCTCAATGTTCCGAGCGGCACCCAAAAAGTGCTTGGCCGGAAACAAAGCGGCCGGGTCAAAGCCGCCAGACAAGGTCCGACCAGAAGTCGGCATTGCCAGGTTATAGGCTCGAGCTAGACGGGTGATTGAATCTAAAACAATAAAAACATCGCGGCCTTTTTCAACCAATCTTTTCGCCCGCTCCAAAGCCAGCTCGGCAATTCGTGTCTGTTCTTCTGGAGATTCATCAAAATTAGAAGAAAAAACCTCTCCTTTACCGCCGGTTACCTCTCTGATATGGATATTAATATCAGTCACCTCTTCAGGCCGCTCACCAATCAAAACCGCCATTAAGTGCATCTGGGGATAGTTTTTGGCAATCGCACTAGCAATATCTTTAATCAGAAAAGTTTTTCCGGCTTTTGGCGGAGAAACAATCAAGCCTCTTTGGCCCTTGCCAATCGGGCTGACCAAATCAATCAATCGACTAGAAAGAACCTCTTTTTCTGTTTCCAAAACCAACTGTTGGTCAGGATAAATAGGTGTTAGTTGGTCAAACCAAGGCCGCTCCGCCAGCTTATCAACCGGCTGGTCATTAATTGTCTCGACTTTCAAAAGACCCCAATATCTCTCATTTTCTTTTGGTCTTCGGGCCTGACCGGAAACAATATCACCCGGACGCAGCTGGAAACGCCGGATTTGAGAAGAAGAAATATAGATGTCATGGTTGCTAGGCATCAGTTCTGGCCGCAAATAACCGTGCCCATTGGGAGTGGTATCCAAAACGCCTTCAACGCTTTCTGTTGGCAAACCAGCATCAGGAATCATCCGGTCATCAACATAACCACTAAACTTATCATTGGTGCGGTCTGTGGGTTTGGATTTTGGAGAAGAAGCAGGAGATTTTTCTTCTTCGGCTTTACCAATAATATCTTTAATATCTTCAGCCGTAATGCCCGAAGGGCTTGCTTTTTTGGCCATAAGTTTAAAAGTTTACAATATTAACAAGTGATAATAAAATCTAGAAAAGTTTTGGAAAGAAACTCAACCATTAAAAAAACCGAGAATCTCTTTACTTCTTTTTTATTAAAATTAACTTAAATCCTGGGGACTCATCTTGGAAAAATCCCGATAACTGGACACAAAACAGAAGTTTTCGTAAACAGCCATATTTAATCACACTTCTTTTGGCTTGTCAAGGAGTAGTTAGAATAGCCGCTAGCAAAGCCATCCGAATATACATGCCGTTCTCCGCTTGCCGGAAGTAAGCTGCTCGCGGGTCCTTATCGACATCGCAACTTATCTCGCTGCCACGAGGTAGCGGGTGCATGATAATCATCTGCTTCTTGGCTCGCTTCAAAAGTGCCGGAGTAATTACATAACAATTCATAGCCTCTTCATAAAGAGTTTCATTCTTAAAACACTCAGGCCGCACTTGAGTGACATAAAGCACGTCTGCGCACTCAATCACCTCTTTAATATCAGTGCATGCTGCCATGGGAACTCCCTTTGCTCTTAGCTCATTAAATAAAGCATCGGGGACATTTAATTGCTCGGGCGAAACAAACACTAAACTGACCTTATATTGAGCAAGAAGACGAGCTAAAGAATGAACTGTTCTTCCCGAGAGCAAATCTCCAACCATCACTACCTTTAAATTACCAATCTTTCCCATTTCTTGTTGAATGGTAAACAAATCCAGCAAAGCTTGGGTCGGATGCTCGCCAGTAGCACCATCACCAGCATTAATAATTGGTTTACTAGCATAGTCAGCCGCAATTTGAGCTGATCCTACCTCCGGGTGCCGCAGGACAATGACATCTGCATAGCACCCGAGTGTCCGCACTGTGTCGGCTAGTGATTCACCTTTAGTCACTGAAGAATAACGCACTTCATTAATTGGGATCACGCTGCCACCCAAACGTTGCATTGCCGCCGAAAACGAAGAGCTCGTTCGTGTGCTAGGCTCATAAAACAAATTGGCTAAAACTTTTCCACGAAGGAGATCACAAGAATCCTTCTCTTTCACCATCTCTCGCATTTCTTCGGCTAATCCAAAGATATAGTTCCACCTCCTCCGATTAAACTCCTTAATTGAAAGAAGATCCCGGCCATAAAAACTGTAATCCCTGTTTTCTATTAGTAAATTAGTGAAAATCCACCCTCTCTCAGACTCTTGAGCATTGGCAATCAATCCAGTGCTTATTCCCCTCTCTGAAGGGTCCATCTCTAGTAACATCCTTACCTCTTCATTAAAAACCACCTTTCGGTGGCTTTAAAGATTAATAATAACTTTTACCAAATAGCCTGTTTTTTGGGCATAAAAAAACCGCCTCTTCGGCGGTATTAGTTTTAAAGCTTTATTCGCAAAAATCTCCCGGATTTTCATCCTGGAAGTTTATCCTAGCAGAAAATTTTTCTTTTTGTCAAGAGCAAAAAAAGACTTAACCTCAGAAAGGAGAACAGCACGCCTGCCCAACATGCCGTCCTCCTCCCCAAGGTCAAGCTTAAAGCATCATAGAGATAATTTTCAAGAGCACTCCAGCCGCCCCTACCAGCAGTAAAGCCTCGCCATTAAAGCCAGTCACCGGTAAAACGACTACCTTCTTAACAACTTTTTTAGGAGTAGGAGTCGGAGTGGCAGTAATTGCTTTTTCAACTACCTTTGTCGTTGGTGTTGCTGTCGGTGTTGGCGGCCGAGGAGTGGCAGTCGCTATGGCTGGAATCGGAGTCACGGTTGGCGGCACCTTGGTAGGACAGACATTGGTCGCCACCGTAAAAGCAATTCCCCCTTCCCAAACCCGGTTGTCAGCAGTATTAAAGCAGTCAGGAGTTAAGCTGCCCATTGCCTCATCATCCTGGGCAACATCCAGCTGCCCAATTTTATTACAAGGAACATTAATCACAAAAACTCGGGCCGCATTTGGATCTGGAGGAATTGTTTCTTTAAACCTTCTGACAAAGTTATCACAACGAAACCCGGGCCCTGGGAATTCTCCCTGAAAATCGCAAAGGTTTTCCTGAACCCAGATAGTGACTGGCTGGCCAGTTTTATTAATCACCTTTATTTTATTAAAGCGATACTTCTCATTAGTAATATTGCTTTGCTCATCAGCCGGCATGCAAATAAGCTTACCTTCTCCCAGGCTTTCAGCACTTACCTGGTAATTTTTATCAACCAACAAAGAAGAAATTAAAGTCAAAATGCCCACCGTTAGTCCCAAACCGATTATTGCTAGTTGTTTACAGCCTATTTTGAGCATTTTTGACCGTTTAATTATTAAATGGTCTTGACAATTCCTCCTATGGATGTTATTTTCTTTTTTAGGATTTAAATTAAAACCTGTCCTTGTTTAAATCCTAAACACGAAGGGCATTACTATTCGTAAGCTTTTCATCTTAACTAAAGTCTTAGCGGTAGTAATGCTCTTTTCAATTAAGCTCAAAATAAAGGTGAAAAATCAGGCCTCAGTCAAGGAGAGGTAAGAACCTGGTAAGAAAGGCATTTAGTCCTCGGTTTTCAAGGAGCTTTACCCCATCTTCATTACAATCAACTGCCCACCCAGACGGGAAAAATCTTTTAATTGATGACAAAACCACTGGTCATGGCCAATTTTCTTAGAAGAGGCTAGTTTCCCAAAAGGGAAGGAAAATCTCCTTTTCAACAAATTTACCAGCCGACGTTTACTCATTGATTTGGTTATACCATACCTTTTTTTCAACGTCAAGCTTATAGTATTTTTCTGTCCTAAAAACCTGAGGCTTATAACAAATTACTTCATGTAATTTAGCCTCAAAATCAACAATTTTTAATGATTTTTTAACTCTTGTGGAAAACTCAAAAAAAGGGTTGACAACTTGGCTGAAAGCTATTTAAGGGCTTTTGCTGCCTCACGAAGACTTTTAACGGTTTTGGGAGAAAGTATCTGCTTAAAGCCCAATTTTTTGGCTTCTTTTTCTCTTTTCTCCTCTCCTCCGACTCGTCTCACCTCACCTAACAAGCCCACTTCGCCAAAAACGCAAGTTTTAAGGGGCATAGGCTGGTTTTTGAAGCTAGAGATTATGCTTAAACAAATACCCAAATCAACTGCCGGCTCGGAAACCTTAAAGCCGCCAGCAACTTTAACAAAAATATCCTGATTATATAAAGGAATCCCCAAACTTTTTTGGATTACGGCTGTAAGCAACAAAACTCGATTATAGTCCACCCCATTAACTACTCGCCGTGGGACTGCCAGGGCACTTTGGGTGACCAAAGCCTGAATTTCCAGTAACATTGGCCTGGTCCCTTCCATCACACAAATATTCACATTGCCGGCCTCTTTTCCTATTGTTTTCTCTTCTTCTAAAAAGAGCTCTGAAGGATTTTTGACCTCTTGCATTCCTTTTTCTTCCATCCTAAAAACCCCAACTTCATCAGTTGGACCAAAGCGATTTTTAATTCCCCGAAGCAGTCGCAGATCAGCAAAACGCTCGCCTTCCAAAAACAAAACCGTGTCCACCATATGAGACAAAATCATTGGCCCGGCAATCGCTCCTTCTTTAGTTACGTGACCGACTAAAACTACTGTTATACCATTCTTCTTGGCATATTCGAGTATCTTTTGTGAACAGCCCCTGACTTGAGAGATTGAACCCGGATAAGCATCAATTTCTTCTGACCAAAGGGTTTGGATGGAGTCTATAATAAGAAAAGAAGAACTTTTGTTTGCTGATTGGGGTATTTTTTCAATAATTGCCTCTACATTAGTTTCCGGCAAAAGCAGCAAATCTTTTCCTTCCAAACCTAACCTTTGGGCTCTTAGCTTTACCTGCTCGACTGACTCTTCACCACAAACATATAAAACTAAAGCCAAGTTTTTGCAAAGCTCCAGCAAAAGTGTTGATTTACCTATTCCTGGCTCGCCCGCGAGCAAAACTACTGACCCCTGAACAAAACCATTACCCAAAACCCGGTCAAGTTCCCCTATCCTCGAAGGAATTCTTTGGCTTTTTATCGCTTTAATTTCTGAAAGTTTAATTGGCCTCGCCTCGCTAACTTTGAGTTTTGCTTGCCCGACCGAAGCCCTCCGATTCGGATGGGCGGAGGCGGGAGTTTTGAATTCTTGAAAAGTGTTCCACTCCCCACAATTCGGGCATTTCCCCATCCAGCGTAAACTCTCATACCCACAATCCTTACAAACAAACTGAGTTGAAGTTCTCTTCACAAGGAAATTATATCATCCTTGAACAAAAGCGACGGTTTCTGCCATTTCTTCTCGCCATAAATCTTCCACCTCATTCAAAGTCTCTCCCATTGCCATCCACAATCCACCTCGTCTGCTTTCGGAGCCCACTATCGGACCAACTATTATCTCGTCTTTTAGCAAAGGGTCAAATAAAAATTTCCCTCCCATCACTGACCGCAGATTGGGCTCAATTGGCGTAAAACCCTCCTTATTCACTTTAAATATCTCTTCAAAACCAACTTCCGGCCGTCTACTCCAATACACAAAAGCTTCTGGCCCCGAAGGCCAAGACAAAATATGGAGTGTTTTTCCAAAATTAGTTATTAGAGGAGAAGGCTGTCGCAATTCTTTCCCCAAACGACTTTTGGAGGGGTAAATATATTTAGCCGGAACACCCTGACTTACATAAAGACAATAGAAAACACGAAAGACATTCTCGACCTCATCTGTCCCTAAATCCGGCTCATATAAAACAATTCCTGGAGAAATTTCGATTGGTAAAAAACCTTCTAACTCGGGTAAATCAGCTCGGCGTATTAGCTTAAATTCTCTCTCTCGGCCAGGAGACGCAATCTGCTCAATATTTACGGGAACCTTCCCCAGATATATTTCTGGTGCCATTCTTCCTCCTTTACAAATTAACCCTCCATTTTATGGAGGGCAGGTTAACAAATTTTACTGCTTTCAGTATAGCAGATAAGTCAATAGAAGAAAATTTTACTTATAGCCTATTGGCTTTTGGCTTAAAACCAGCCCTAAAGAAATCCGGCGGTTTTCCATGTCAATTGACTCAATGTAGATATCAAGCTTGTCCCCTTCGTTTATAGTCAATTCTGGTGGAATCTTGGAAATATGAACCAAACCTTCAATTCCTGACTCAATCTCTACTAAAGCCCCAAAAGAAGTCAGGCGGGTTACTTCGCCTTTAAGTTTGCTCTCTACCGGATACTTTTTCTCCAGCTCATCCCAAGGATCAGTCAAAAGTTGCTTGATGGAAAACTGAACCCGACCATCCTCCAGACTAATAACTTTTACTTTAACTTTATCTTTTGGCTTGTAAAGCTTGGCCAAATCTTCAACTTTTTGCCAAGAGACTTCAGAAATATGAACTAATCCTTCAACTTCTTCCTTATCCAGTTTAATCTTAACAAAAAGACCAAATGGCGCCACTTGGGTCACTTCGGCCTCAAAGCTATCATCCAGTTTTAATTTCTCAATTGCCTTGGCAATTTTTTCTATTTTTTCAGCATCAGAAACCAGTTTCTCAGAAAAAACCAAGCGGTTTTGCTCGCGATTAACCTCAATTACCTTAACCTCAATTTTCCGGCCAACCAGCTGATCAATTTTCCCCTGCCAAGCGCTGCCAATTTGGCTGCCAGGCACAAACCCCTGGAGAGAATATAAAGCATCAACAATTAGCCCTCCTTTATTAACCTCTCTTCCCCGAACTTCAGTGGTTTCTTCACTCTTAAGAAGCTCTTGGTAGTTTCCCCAAGCAAAATCACTGGCTGCCTGACGCAAAGAAAGCAAAATCTGGCCGTTCTCGCTCTCAACACTACCAACATAAGCCTTGAGTTTATCGCCAACTTTCAGATTTTTGACAAAGTCTTTTGCCCTCTCAAATTCCTTACCCAAAACTACTCCATCGCTTTTAGCACCAATATCAATGAAAATGCTTTTAGGAGTAATCTCAGCAACAATTCCTTCAATAATCTCGCCTCTCTTAAGACCGCGGATTTTCTCTGTTTCCAGAGCCAAAAGCTCTTCCATGGTTGTTGGCTCGCCCTTCATAGCTTTAGCGACGGAGGGTTCTTTAGAAGTTCGAGGAGATTTCTTTTTTATTTCTCTTTTCTTAGTTTCTTTTTTTTCTTTTTTCTTTTTCGGCAATTTTCATTTCCACCTTTCGTTAGAATGAAACAATTATAGCATTTATCCCCACAAGAGACAAGGAACATAAAAAATGCTGGCACTGACCTATTTTCGCATCCAGTTGCCCAGACACTATCGTCGGCGCTGAACCGTTTTACTTCTGAGTTCGAAATGGGATCAGGTAGTTCCAGCTCGCTCAAAGTACCAGCACAATATTATAGCAAATTGCTCTCTGAATAGTGAAGAGAAAACTCGATGTAAACCAAGCTAAGCTTGGTAAACAAACTACATTCGACCATTAGTACGGCTAGGCTAAATGCATTGCTGCACTTACACCGGCCGCCTATCAACCTGGTAATCTCCCAGGGGTCTCTCGCCAGCTAAGCTGGCAACGATTCCTAATCTTGGGGTGGGCTTCCCACTTGAGATGCTTTCAGCGGTTATCCTTAAGGAACATAGCTACCCAGCGGTGCTCTTGACAGAAACAACTGGCACACCAGAGGTTCCCTCCTCCAGGTCCTCTCGTACTGTGGAGGACTCCCCTCAAGAATCGAACGTATGCTCTGGATAGAGTCCGAACTGTCTCACGCATGTTATTCCATAATTTCTTATGGCATGGACTATATCTTCATCCTAAGTTAAAGTCTTACTAACTTAGGAGCTGACGTATCCCCGATGTAACATCGGGGTCACCTTACTTCCATTGACTAGATGGACCTAGGGATCAGTCTCTACGGGATTCAAGAGATTGTGAGATATTAAGAATTCTTTTACTTGTGCTGAAGTGTTGGTTCGTCTCTTTGAATAATTCAAAGATGCAAATTTATCAACTTCATATGATAATTCCATTAGAAGCTCAGCGCTTAATTTCGTTCTTTTTGGCAACCTAACTTCTTTCGGAATTTTCTCAATAACTTCTAGCGCAAGTTTGGCTTGTTGCTTTTTCAGTTTCAAATAAGGATAAAGTAAGGTTAAAATCTTTTTTACTGGTTCAAATCCGACGATAGTGTATTCCACTATACCATCGTTTCGCTCCCTGATATAACCATATTTCAACTTTTCCTTAATCTCTTCTAAAAAAGACCTATATTTCTGTTTTTGATAGAAAACAATGCTTGCCCTTATCTGATATCCAAGAATATAATCCTTACGAGATACCAACTGAAGCATAATACATCCATCTCCATCTAGAAAACCAGCAATATAAGCCAAGCTTGTTTGCTTCGCAATATAAGCAAGCTCTTCTTTTCTCACCTCTTGACTTACCCTCGGTATTACCCTTCTCGGCCAGTTCTAAAAACCGAAAGAGGGTTTCACCGATTTTAGTCAGATTTATTGTACTGCATTACTGCAATAGAACGCAATGTAATTTACGTTCTGAACCCAGCTCACGTACCACTTTAATGGGCGAACAGTCCAACCCTTGGCACCTTCTTCAGCGCCAGGATGTGGTGAGCCGACATCGAGGTAGCGAACCGCGCCGGCGCTGTGGACGCTCGGGCGCGACTACTCTGTTATCCCCGGGGTAACTTTTATCCTTTAAGCCCCGCCTCCAACCACGGAATGGCGGGGGATCACTAAGACCTGCTTTCGCACCTGCTCGACCTGTCAGTCTCGCAGTCAAGCACCCTTGTGCCTTTACACAAACCACCCGATTTCCATCCGGGCTTAGGGTACCTTTGTGAGCTTGCGTTACCTTTTAGCAAGCGACTGCCCCAGTCAAACTGTCTCCCTGGCACGGTCCCCTCTGGCGTCTCCAGCCAGAATGAGTTAGATCTGAAAACAACGAAAGAGAGGTATTTCACTGACGCCTTGCGGCTCCCTCCTATTCTAAACAGTTCATCGTTTCATTTCAGTACCAAGTAACAGTAAAGCTCCACGGGGTCTTTTTGTCCTAGAGCATATAGGCCGCATCTTCACAGCCATTTCAATTTCACCGAGTGAAGGTTCAAGACAGTTGCCAAGTGGTTAAGCCTTTCGTGCGGGTCTGAACTCACCAGACGAGGGACTTCGCTACCATAGGACACTTATAGTTAGTGCCGCCGTTCACCCGGGCTTAGGCCCAGAGCTATCCCGACTTGCGTCGGGGTCACCCTAAGCTTTGACCTACGGGCACTGGGCAGGCCGCAGCCCCTATACTTCCCCTTACGGGTTTGCAGAGACCTGTGTTTTAGTTAAACAGTCCCTTGGCAATCTTTTGCTGTGGCCCGATGTAACATCGGGCAGGACATCTTGCATAGCTTACGTCCAGATTGTTTGCCGAGTTCCTTAAACCTCCTTCTCTCGCTCGCCTTAGTCTACTCGACCAACCCACCTGTGTCGGTTTGCGGTACGGGAAAAAAAGCATCTCCCTGCGAACCTTTTCTGGGAAGCTGAACCTCATCGAATTGCTCCGCCTTGCAGCAGAACTTTTATTCACACCTCAATTTAAACGTTCTAACGGATTTTCCAATCAAAACCATTTCAATGCTTAAATCAAGCGTCTTCACCGCTTGACTCGATTATTCCAACTTCGTCAGTCCCCAGGTAATAAGACCCTGCAAACTTACGTCTGCAGAACCTTGTTTCCGCTTGCGCGAAAATAACGACACTTTCTCTGTACAGGAATATCAACCTGTTGTCCATCCACTACGCCAGTTTAGCTGGCCTCATGTTAGGTCCCGACTTACCCCACGTCGACGAACGTTGCGTGGGAAACCTTGGGTATTCGGCGGTCCGAATTCTCATCGGACTTTCGTTACTCATTCCGGCATTCTCACTTCCGTGCGCTCCACCCTGACCTTACGGAAGGGCTTCACCGCCCACGGAACGCTCCCCTACCACTACTCGCATAAGCGAGCAATCTTGAATTTCGGCGTTTAGCTTATTCTCGATCATCTACGGCGCTAAATTCCCCTCCCGATGTAACATCGGGACTCATCCAGTGAGCTGTTACGCTTTCTTTGAAGGATGGCTGCTTCTAAGCCAACCTCCTGGGTGTCTGAGGAATTTAACTTCCTTTTACTTAGCTAAAACTTAGAGGCCTTAATTGCAAGTCTGGGCTGTTTCCCTTTCGACTAATCAGCTTAGCCCGACTAGTCTGACTCCATCTGTGAACACCAAAGTATTCGGAGTTTGGTTGAGGACAAGACATTGCTGCCCTGCCACCATTCAGTATCTCTACCCCTCTGGTTTATACAGATGGGCTATACCAAAATATATTTCGGGGAGAACCAGCTATCTCCGGGCTCGATTAGCATATTACCCCTAACCTCAAGTCATCCCATGCTATTGCAACAGCAACGGGTTCGGGCCTCTCCCCGATTTTCATCGGGGTTCACCCTGCTCAAGGTTAGCTCGCCCGGTTTCGGGTTCTACGTCCAGCGCTTAACGCCCTATTCAGGCTTGCTTTCACTACGCCTACCCCCGCTCGGCGGGGTTAAACTAGCACTTGAACGTAGACTCGCCGGATCATTCTTCAATAGGCACGATGTCAGTCCGACGTTACGTCGGACCTTCATCTGTTTGTTAGCCAATGGTTTCAGTTTCTATTTCACTGGGTGTCTCACCCTTCTTTTCACCTTTCCCTCACGGTACTAGTTCACTATCGGACACAACGAGTATTTAGCCTTGGAGGGTGGCCCCCCCAGATTCCCACAGGGTACTTTCCCCATGGTACTTGGGAACTCGCCCGAGGTGTTTAGCAGTTTCGCATACAGGGCTTTCACCTTCTTTGGCAGCCCATTCCAGGGCCTTCTGCTACCGCAAACACTCCCAAGTGGCGTCCCACAACCCCCCGATGTAACATCGGGGTTTAGGCTTTTCCGCTTTCGCTCGCCGCTACTGACGGAATCTCATTTGATTTCTCTTCCTCCGGGTACTAAGATGTTTCAGTTCCCCGGGTACCCCTCCCGCCGAAAGCGGGATAGCACAGCTTTCACTGCACTGAGTTGCCTCATTCGGAAACCGCCGGATCGCAGGTTCTTGGCACCTACCCGACGAGTATCGCCGCCTTGCGCGTCCTTCCTCGGCTCGTTGTACCTAGGCATCCACCATTAGCTTTAGCTGTAGTTTGCGACTCTACATCAAATTTCTCTTCACTTGTCAAAGTACAATTTTCTTGCCAGTTATCTGGCAGTGGAGCCAGCCGGATTCGAATCCTCCTTCTCCCGATTGATATCGGGATTCGGACGGACAAGCCGTCGACTCCTGTGGACCAGGGCGGTACTGACCCGCCTACCTTCCCGTTGCAAACGGGATATTCTACCGTTGAACTACTGGCCCCTAAAATTAAAGAACAAAAAAACTGGCCGGAGCCAGTTATCTAAAGTTCACAAGAAGCCGCTATCCTTGCCCGTGACAATACAACTGATAAAGGATTTCTTGTTTTCGAGTGCTTCTCATGAATTAAACTGTCTCCTTTGAGACTAAAAGCATTATATCCAAATAGGCAGAGACTGTCAAGAAGCGTAGCAGGCAATTTCAGGGGGTGTAGTCGCTTAAAAAAACCTCTTTTTTTTCCAGCTCCTCTCCCTTCCAAACTTCTAAAAATTTAGGTGATTGGGGGTTGCGAGCTCGGGTTAAAGCGCCAACAACAGTAGTCTGAAGTCCTTGGAGTTCATATTCAGAAGAAAAATGTAAATGGCCAGCAAAAAGCTCTTTTACTTTATTTTCTACCAACAGTTTCACCAGCTCTGCCGCTTGGCTAGCTACCTCGGGACTATCTTCTCCCATAATATGTACAGAAGAAGGATGATTAAGAGGCATATGCATAAAAACCAGACAGGTTATCTGGGCACATTCAACCACTTCATTTTCTATCCATTCCATTTGCTTTTCATCCACTCCCAAGTAACTACCATTATCAACTAAAATAAACTTTACACCTTTGTCTTTAAAAGACTGAAAGTGTTGGCCAAAGACCTCTCCAAAAACATCTTCATTAAATTTTTGGCTCCACCAAAGATCATGATTGCCCGGAATCGAGTAATATTTAAAACTGCTTTGGTCCAAAACTTTTTTTGCTTCCAAAAGTTCATCCCTCTTACCCAAAGAAGTCAAATCGCCAGTAATAATAATAAAATCGACTTCTTCGCCTTTAGCGATTTCCAAGGCTCTTTTTAGGCTTTCTATATCCGAGTGAACATCAGACATGGCCGCAAAATTAAGGACCTGTTCAGCTATTTCCTCTTCCCTGCTTTCTTCGACCCGGCCAACATTGATAATTTCCCTTACTTCCTCCAATACCGTTGTCCCCAAAATAATTAGCCCCAAAATTCCAATTCCCAGAAAAAGCAAAAGCAAAAGCCTTTTCAAAAATTTCATGAAGTTATTTTAACAGAAAGAGAAAATACAAGAAGCAAAAGTGGTGGGCAAGGAAGGAATCGAACCTTCGGCCTATTCTTTATCAGAGAATCGCTCTACCACTGAGCCACTTGCCCAAAACTTCAAGTATCGAAATTTTAACACAAAACCAAAATTAAGAAAAGATTTTGCATGTACCAAAAACCCCAGATTAATCTGGGGTTTTTATTTGACAATCAAAAAGCGGTAGGAATCTTTGTCGGATATGACTTTTCTCCGACTGATTATTTAACGTCTAATCAAGACGGCTTTGTTTCTCCGATGTGACATCGGAGGCGTGTAAAAGCTCCTTAGAAAGGAGGTGATCCAGCCGCTCCTTCCAGAACGGCTACCTTGTTACGACTTAGCCCCCATCGCCGAACTCACCTTCAATCCCGCTGAGCGGGATCTTCAGGCGCTCCCGACTTTGTTGACTTGACGGGCAGTGTGTACAAGACTCGAGAACGTATTCACCGCGGCCTGCTGATCCGCGATTACTACCAATTCCGACTTCATGAGGGCAAGTTGCAGCCCTCAATCCGAACTGAGGCGAAATTTCAGAGATTTGCTTCCCATTACTAGGTCGCTAAGCTCGTTGTTCTTCGCCATTGTAGGATGTGTGTCGCCCCGGACATAAGCGCCATGCTGACTTGACGTCGTCCCCTCCTTCCTCCCCGATAAAAAATCGAGGCAGTCTCTTGTGAATATTTAACACAAGACAGGGGTTGCGCTCTATGAGGCACTTAAGCCTACAGCTCACGCCTAGAGCTGACGACAGCCATGCAGCAGCTGTGTTACCTTCCTTGCGGATCGTCCTCCATCTCTGGAAGACTAAAACGGTAACATGTCAAGCCCGGGTAAGGTCCAACGCTTCGTATCGAATTAAACCACATGCTCCACTGGTTGTGCGAGTCCCCGTCAATTCCTTTGAGTTTCAACCTTGCGGCCGTACTCCCCAGGCGGCCTGCTTAACGCGTTAGCTTACGCCACCGGCCCCGATAATCGGGGCCACCAGCTAGCAGGCATCGTTTACGGCTAGGACTACAGGGGTCTCTACATTCTGTTACTTTCTCCCGATGTAACATCGGGATACTAACCCCATCTAAGATGGGGCGACTCAATATTTCTATTAAGCTCTGCGTATTGCTACACAGATCGGACTGTATCATATCCCGGTGTTATACCGGGACCCGGCGTACAGTCTCTACGGGGTTAAGCTCTCTCGGAATAAGGACAGAGTTTATATCTAAAATCCTTAAGCATATAATGCCAAATTGCTTTCCGCAGCTTAGGCATACTTGCTTTTGGAAAATATATAACCCATTTCCCCTTATTCAATCTCTTGCCGGCATCAATTTCATAATTCCTTTTAATCACTTCGACTAATCGGTTAACCTCCTTTTCAGTAAAGCTGTGCGTTTGGAGTGAGGCACCAGCATACTCTGCTGAACCGTCATCCATAAACCACAGCTAAACTAAGGGGGTTGGTTAATAACTTTTCAATCGAAGCAGGAATAGATTTCTTGGAAGAAGAATAAAAAAGATTGAAATATTTAGTAAACTCTGAATGAGTCAGAGTAACAAACTCGGCAAAAGTGTAGTCTCTTTTGCTTACAGCTTGTTTGAATACCCTAATTTTCATCGAGGTTATATTACTAAATACTTCCCTCTTGAATTGAACCAAGGATATTTGATTGTCAGAATGCTTTATATGCAAACGGCAATCATGCCCTCGATATCTTAATCCTCCATCTCCAAGAAGTGTCCCGACTAAAACGCTTTTTTGTAAAGTACTCAGTCGGAATGATGCCTTTAGAGAGCCAACTTCCCTCGGGGTTGTCCTCATTACTTTGAGTTTACCAAATAAAACCCGAAAATAGCAAGGAGTTTCTCCGATATAGCCAGTTTTTAACCCAACATTACTGTTGAATGGGACTAGTATGTTAATCCCTTTCGCTCCCCTAGCTTTCGTTCCTCAGCGTCGGTCAAGGCCTAGATGTTCGCCTTCGCCCTTGGTGTTCTTTGCGATATCAACGCATTTCACCGCTCCACCGCAAATTCCAACATCCCCGACCTAACCCTAGTCTACTCATCTCTTGCCCCTTTCTTAGGTTGAGCCTAAGGCTTTGAAACAAGATGCAGTAAACCGCCTACGAAACGCTTTACGCCCAATAAATCCGGATAACGCTTACTTCCCACGTATTACCGAGGCTTCTGGCACGTAGTTAGCAGAAGTTTATTCTCCCCGCACTATGCGGGACAAAAGGAGTTTACAATCCGAAGACCTTCATCCTCCACGCGGTGTCGCTCCATCAGGCTTTCGCCCATTGTGGAATATTCCTAGTTGCTGCCACCCGTAGGTGTAGGGACCGTGTCTCAGTTCCCTTGTGGCTGGTCAACCTCTCAGCCCAGCTACCCGTCATTGCCTTGGTAGGCTATTACCCTACCAACAAGCTGATAGGACGCAGGCTCATCTCTTAGTGGCCAGTTACGACCTTTACTCTTGCGAGACTATGGGGAATTACCCCACCTTTCGGCAGGCTATGCCCCGCTAAGAGGTAGATTCCTACGCGTTACTCACCCGTTCGCCGCTCTCCGATGAGCCCCTTGCGGGATCCATCGGAGCGCTCGACTTGCATGCCTAAGGCACACCGCCAGCGTTCATCCTGAACCAGGATCAAATTCTCAAAAAAATTGATTCCTACCACTTTTTGATTGTCAAAGTACGAAGTAAAAAGATATCAAAAAACCCGCCAAAAGCGGGTTGCTCCCAAAACTCTTGGCAAAGTTTTATTGCATATCTAGTGTCAGAATATCAAAACCCGAAGCCAAAGTCAATAGCCTTCAGTCCAAGTTTTCCACCACCTTGTAAAGCACAATTGCCAAAGAAACCATCACATTAAGAGAAATATTTACGCCAAACATCGGTAGCTCGGCAATTGCATCTGCCTCTTTTAAGGCTTCCTTGGAAACGCCGGCAGTTTCATTGCCCACTACCAGGGCTACCGGAAACTTCCATTCAATTTCAGTATAAGCAATACTTTCTTTGCTTTGTTCTATGGCCACTACCTGCAAATTTTTTCCGCCGAATCGGCGGATTAAGTTCTTAATTGCTTGAGCCGCCGTCTCCTCATATCGCCATCTTACCCATTCAGTCGTATTAACCGAAGCTTTTTTAATCCGAGAGTTCGGAGGAGTCTCTGATCTGCCGGTTATAATCAGCTCTTGGGCAGCGACTGCATCAGCCAAACGAAAAATACTGCCAATATTATAAGTATCCAAAACATCGTCTAAAACAATAAAAATCGGGTTTTTGGGTAAATTTTTTACTTTACTAGGATCAGCTTTAGTGGTCCTAAGCTCTTTGGCATTCAGCTTAATCATGAAGCTATTTTAACACACCGAAGTTACTCTATGGCTTTTATTTCTTCTTCCAGCGGGCCACAAATCGAAGACGGTTGGCTATCAGTCAACTTGCAAACTAAAGCAGTTAGGGCTTCTTCTTCCAGCTTTTTGGATTCTTCTTCAGTTGCACCCAAGCTTTCCCCTGCTCCGACTCGAACATACTTTCCGCCAACGATTATTAAGGGAACTCCATAGTCAGGATTAACATCTTTATAACTCTCAAAAACATCCATGTCTTCCTCTGAATCAAAGCGTTCCTTATAAACAATCTCGTCTTTAAACTGAGAAAAAACTTTTTGGGCAATCGGTTTTTCCCAAAGACAATGAGGACAAGTTTCCATCCCAAAAAAGTAAACTACCGGCTTACCCTCTTCTCTGACTATTTCTCTCTCGGTAACCATAAAACCACCAATTGTCCGGGAATAGCTGGGAGCCGGCTTAGTTGGCGTCTGAGTCGGACTAACGGCTGCACTTTTAACTTCAGGGTTCTTCAAGAGACTGTTTCTGGTCCAGAAAAAACCTCCGGCCGTTGCTGCCAGTACTAAAAGCAAGATAATTAGATATTTAAGATATTTCTTCATTGTCCACAACCTCCGCTTGCTGAACCAGTTTCTTGACCTAAACTTTGATTACACTCTTCAGGCGGATTATCAAAAGAAGCACAAATCGCTTTTTTTAAATCCTCTGGTGCTCGACCGCCTTGATACAAAACATCGTTGATATAGAAAGTGGGAGAACCGCTAGCCCGATACTTTTCGCTTTCCGTGATTTCGTTTGTCATTAACGTTTTGGCTTGAGTTTGGGAGCAAGAGGAAATCTGGGCGGTATTTAATCCCGCCTCCTGGGCCTGTTTGGTCCAGCAAGTATCGGCATTCTTGTCGCTGCAATTGGTATTCACCAAGGAAACAAACTTCCACCATTGGTCTAATATTCCCTTTTCTGCTTCTGCTCCCAAGACGCTATTTTGACCTTCTGTTAACTGGCTGTAAGCACAAATTTCCCTAACATCTTGGTTTAATTCCTGCTCGCCATGGAGCGACTCATATTTTCCCGCTGCCAACTTGGAACATTCTTTGGTTAAACATTCTTCAGTAGAACTATAGGGAAAATAGCCTTTGCAAGTATCCATATCTTCAACTTGGCCATTGGCAATCGCTTCCTCACATCTTTTTTGGGCTTCATCATTATAGACTCGGTAAGGACAGCTTTGCTCGCAAGAAGATTTTTGGTCGTTAACAATATACCTTGGCTGCCAGGAAACTTTATCTTTTAGCAGCTGATAAACCGGCTCTAACCCCGCCTCTGCCTGATTACCATAAGGACAAAAACTCATCACAAAAAACTTAACTTCTGGTTTGTCTGCTTTTCTTGGCTCAAAAGGTGGCGGAGTTGGCCCAACGGCCTGAGGAGCAACAGTTGGCTTGGCATCTTGGCTAGCTTTATCAAAGTATTTTATTTTGGCAGCCGTAGAGCCCGCTAAAAAGGCAGCCACCAACAAAAGGAAAACTATCAAAAAAGAAGTCTTTTTATTCATCAAACTATTATACCAGTATCGTCAAAAAGGCTCTTCAACTTCTGTAATCGCTCCTACCGGACAAGATTCAATTGCTTCTTGGACTTTACTTTCCTCTTCTGTTTCCACTACTAAAACTTCCGCTTTGCCTTCATCACTTAATTTAAAGGCTTTTTCGGCAATAGTGACACAAAGCCCACAACCAATACATTTTTCTTTATCTATCTTGACTTTCTTCACTTATCATCCTCCCTTTTCCCAACAATCTACCATGTCCCAACTTACTTCTTATTAATGGCTAGACTGACTCTCAAAGCGCCTTCCCATAGTTTCTTCAACCAAACCCCTCAGGGCAGAAATAACTCTTCTTATAGACCCATAGCTCCCGTCAGCAATTCCTTTTGCTTCTGTAACCCCCTCGAAATTCTGATATAAAGAGGTAATCATCCTTTTTACTTCTTGCGCTTGAGGACTTTGGGGTTCTCTACCAAACAATTGAGTCGCATGAAGCAAAATAGAGTTTAGCTCACGCATCGACTGGGGCAGCTTTTCAAGATCCTCAACAACCCTAGACATAAATCCGTCAACAAGAGAATTTACTCTTTGGCATACGTCTTCTAATTCTTCTCTCCTACGGTCATCTGCCACTAAGTTTGGTAAAAGATCCCTAGCATTTTTCTCAAAATTTCGCCAATCTTCACCTAAACCTTGATCGTGGCGATTTTCTGTCTTTTGGGTAGCATCAACACCTCTAATAACTCTCCCGGCCGCTTCTCCCTCAACTCCGCTGGAGTTTTCTCTTCCCCTTAAGGGACTAACTCTTCCCCTGATTCTTCCTAAAAACCTTGACTCTCTGCTAATCACCTCACCTATCGCTCTGCTCCCATCTCTCAACAATTCATCAAGCCTCCCACCAAATTCGCTCTTTTCTTCTGGAGTTAGATGAGCAGTTTGTTCAGCTTGGGGGACAACCTCTTCTTCAGGCATTTTTTCCTCCTTTTAACAATTTTAACAAATTAAAAATATGATACCGATGAAATTTCAAAAAATCAAGTTTGGCGGCTTTTTAATCATCGCCTTTATAACTTTGCCCACTGCCAAAACGTAGGCAGCCTTACGAAAATCAACTCTCTTCTCTTGGGAAACCCTCCAAACTTCCAAAAAGGCTTTGATAATTTTCCTCTTGAGCTTTTTGTTCACCTCAGCCTCAGCCCACCTCTCCCCTTTCATATTCTGCTCCCATTCAAAAAAAGAGACCACTACTCCACCGGCATTGGTTAAAATGTCTGGAATCACTAGGACTCCCTTTCTACCCAAAACCTCATCCGCCTCGGGTGTAGTTGGTCCGTTGGCCATTTCCAAAACTACTTTAGCTTTAATCCAACGAGCATTCTTAAGAGTAATCACATTTTCTAAAGCCGCCGGCACTAAGATATCAATTGGCAAAGCCAACAACTTCCTGTTGGTAATCGTCTTCGTCCCCGGGAAACCAACCACGCTGCCAGTCTCTTTTTTGTATCTTAATACCTCTTTAGGGTTTAAACCTCTCTGGGAATAGACTCCTCCTTTGGAGTCTGAAAGAGCAACAACTCTATAACCCCGCTCGTGCGCTAACTGAGCAAACCAATAGCCAACATTACCGATTCCTTGAACCGCAACTGTGGTTTTTTGGGGATTGAGCCTAAGCTCTCGAACTAATTGCTCCAAAACATAAAGCCCACCCCTGCCAGTTGCCTGCACCCTCCCCAAGCTTCCCCCTTTTTCCAGCGGCTTTCCGGTAAGGGCTGCCAAAAGCTCATTTTCTTTATAATTCTTATAACGGTTATAAATTTTATATTCATCCAGCATCCAAGCCATAATTTGCGGATTAGTCCCTACATCCGGCGCCGGGACATCGGTTTTCGGTCCAATAAACGGCGCAATTGCTCGAATATATCCCCGGGAAAGCTTTTCCAGTTCTCTTTCAGAAAGTTCTTTGGGATTAACCGCTACTCCGCCTTTGGCGCCCCCAAAAGGAATACCAGCCACCGCTGTCTTCCAAGTCATCCAAAGCGAAAGCGCCATTATCTCATCTTTGGTTACATCCTGATGGAATCTAATTCCGCCTTTAAAAGGGCCCAAGGCATTATTATGCTGAGAACGAAAACCGCGAAAAACCTTAATCTCTCCGCTATCCATTTCAAGGGCGATATTAATCTCCACTATCCGCTGCGGCATCCGTAAGACTGCCAAGAGGTCAGCTTTGACATCCAAAAAAGAAGCAACTTTATCAAGCTGCTCTTGAGCATTTTTAAATGGATTGTTCATTCACTCTTATCTCTTTTTCAGATAGCGAAATGCTGAGGAAGCAGCCATCGCTCCCTGGGCGGCAGCCGTAATTGCTTGCTGTAAAATTCGACTCTGGGTCGTTAAGTCTCCGGCAGCAAAAACTCCAGCCACATTCGTTTCCATTTGGGGGTTAACTTTTACATAACCATCTTCATCAAGTTCAACTTTAAGTGGCACTAAATAATTGGTGACTGGAACTCCGCCAATTTCAATAAAAAGACCGTCAACCGCCAACTCCTCACTATTTTTATAAGCCTGATCCAACCCAACGCCAGTCACTTTATTACCATCTCCCAAGATTTCTGTTACATTGCTATTGTAAACAACCTCAATTTTAGGATGAGCTAAAGCTTTTTTAACCAAAAGAGGCTCGGCCCGCAGTTTTTCCCGCCGATAAATAATATAGACCCTCTGGGCGAAATCGGCTGTGTGCAAAGCTCCGGCAACAGCGGCATCACTGCCGCCTACTAAGCCAACAGTTTTACCCTTAAAAAAAGCGGCGTCACATTGGGTGCAATAAGAAACTCCCTTACCCAAGTATTCTTTTTCTCCGGCAACACCTAGTTTTCTTCTTTCTGTTCCAGTAGTGGCAATCAAGGTTTTGGCCTGAAACTTTTTCTCGCTCTCGGTCAAAACTAAAAAGCTGTTGCCCGAAATCTCCACCCGGGAAACTTGCTCAGGCAAGATTTCTGCTCCCAAAGCTTTGGCTTGCTTAATCACTTTTTGGGCCAGCTCAATACCGGAAATTCCGGCAAAGCCAGGAAAGTTTTCTACTTTATGAGCCAAAGTAATCGTCCCACCAAGCAGTTTGCCTAAAATTACGTTGCTCAACCGATAACGAGAAGCATAAATTGAGGCTGTCAGTCCAGCCAGGCCGGAGCCAATGATAATCGTATCGTACATAAACTATTTTCCGATTTCCTGAAGAATCTCCTCTTTATTCCTAAATCCTATCATGGTTTTGAGAGGATTTCCCTTCTCAAAATAAATCAAGGTAGGAATACTCATCACTCCATAGTTTTGAGCAGTTTGCTGGTTTTCATCAACATTAAGCTTGCCTACCCTAGCTTTATCTTTTAACTCCTCTGCCAATCCCTCAATTATGGGCGCCATCATTTTACAGGGACCACACCAGTCGGCATAAAACTCAACCAGGACCGGAAGCTCACTTTTAAGAACTTCTCTTTCAAAATTTTTATCAGTAAAAGTTCCTATCATTTTTTTTCCTTTCTTTAATAGTTTCTAACCATTGTAGTATTTTATTGCCAAAGCATCAAGCTAAAGCTCTTGTCGACTTAGCTTGTCCGAGGTAAATCTTTGGCAAAAACAATTCCCTGCTCCAAAAAAGATTGTTTTTGTTTTTTAGTTAAAGAAGTAAGGCTGGTAAGCGGCTGCAGGTCGCTTTTATCGACTAGCTCCCGCAGACTTTTTCCTTCCGGGTAATCCCAAGAAGTCACCTCCATGCCCATACAAAGACAATAAGCGCGCACTTCTTGAGTTACCTTAGTGTTGGTCACCAGCCAGGGCAAGTCAAAACCTCTTTCCCGAAGGTCCAAAAAACGAGCGTAAGTATATAAAGCTGGTTTTATCTCGGTTCTGCCTCCCAATTGATTATGAAACTTACACTCGACCATATGGGTTTTCTTATCTTTTTTCGCCACAATATCTACTTCATGAGAAACACACTTGCCTAAAACCATCATATTGTTTTGAACTTTAAAACCATCAGCTTCCAAAACGCCAGCAACAAAAATTTCAAAAGGATAGCCAGTTGGTCCTAACTCCATAATTGCCCTTTTAAGGCTATAGCGGCTGGCCAAATCTTTTTGTTCTCGCCGCAATATCTTCATTACCGCCGAATAAATTTCAAAAGTGGGAATATTTTGATAAAGCTGGGACTTAACTTTATCAACAATTTTGTAAGCCAATCCTTTTGAAGCCCCTGCTCGCATTAAAGAACTAACTACCTTTTCTTCGGAAAAAGGCTCTATTTCTCCTGTAGCCTTAACCACGTTTATCAGTTTAGCCATTGCCGTTAAAACATTAAACTAAAATTAAGCTTAAAAGAAGAAAAACTGCGCTTACTCCCGCCAGGTAAAGGCGCAAATACTTTTCTACTGCCACTCCCTTAATCTGCCAAAAAAGCCAATCAGCCAAAGTCTCCCTTTTCCCACTCAAATAATCAAACCATTCATCTTTAAGCAAATGCAGATTCATGGCCATTACCAAAGCTGAACCAAAAAGACTCCCCCCAGAAGTAAGAACATAAAAAGCTAGTGCTAGTAAAACTAGTTGAAAAAGAGCCGTATGAAAAGTCAGCCGGGTATGTGCTTGGTGGGTTCTTTGCAAAAGAGCATACATTCCCCGATAGTTTCTGGTTTTAAGCAAAACTTTGGCATACTGAGAATCTTGTTTTTCTGGATGAGAAAAAAACCAGTAAAGCAAGTGATCGAGATCAAGCAAAAAAGTCCCCAAAAAGCCTCCTGTCCATAACCAAAACAGATTAAAATTAAGCTCCCAACGCCACAAAGAGACCACTAAAAAGTAAATGAAAGCAATCAATAAATGAGAAGCAATTTCACTTCTAAGCATCTAGGCTTAGTATGAAGCATTAGCAAAAAATTTTCAATTAAAGTACTTTCTGGCTCTTGGCAAGAGCTTTTGCCACTCGGCTTTTTTATCCTCAGGGCTCAAAACTTGCTTACCCATGGCAATTCGCCCTTGTTGTTTTTCAGCCATAAATTCAAAGAGATTAAGTTCGCTTTTGACGCCTAAAAAAGAAGCCAGCTCAAAAACCCACCTTAACCACTGACCTACATCTCTTTGTTTAAAATCGGCCCTCGTCACTTCAATTTCTCTAATTTTTCCTTTTAAACCAGGAAAATCATCTTCTCCCGCTAAAGCCAAAAAACTATCCGCCTCCTGGACTAATTCCGAAACTTCTTCTCCACAAACCTTGCTCCAAACCGCCCCTTCGCTTTGCCAAGCTGCCCTCAATGAACCTTTGTAATTTATTCGAGCGCTTAAGGCTTGGCAAAAAAGCTGAGTACGAATGTTACAGGCTTTAAGAACCTCATCTCTATCGCCAGTAGCTGTCTGCAAAAGAGTTTGGTAAAGGTTTTCTGCTCCCAAACCTAGAATTTGCATAAAAAGACAGCCCTTAAAAGGATTTTGGTGCTGGTCTACCTTTTTAATAATGGGAATTTTAGTTAATTGATAGACCAGACAAGAGCTTTCGGCAATCACTTTATACAAAGCTTCCTCTTTGGCTCCGATTTCTCCCCTTTCCTGCTCCTCAAAGTTTCTTAAAGCTTCTTTACTCATATTCAAACATTTAATCTTTTATAAATTTTCCCCTTGGGCAAATAAAAATATTGCTGGCCACAAGAACAACCAACTACTACTCCACCGCTAACTTTCTCCCGACTCCCTTTTGACAATCCCTGGCCGCAAACAACACATCTTCCTTGTTCGAGCAACCATTGCTGCAAGGGGGCGACAATCTGTCTTTGGATTGTCTTTCCAATATTCATTATAGGACGCATTTTAAACTGCCCAAGCTCTTCTTGCTTGAGCCGTACCTAAAAAGAAGATAAGGAAATCTAGGCTTTCCTGAGTAAATTTTCTTACATATTCTTGACATATAAGAGAGCCAAAGCTATAATCCTATAGCTATTAATTAAATAATATCTGTGTCCAAAAATTGCTCTCATCTTTTCACCAAAGAAACAGAAAAAAGGCTCTTTACCGAAACTCTCCTGCCCTGTTTCCTTCGCGGGGAAAGCGTTACTGCCTTCTGGGTTCGCCACGCCGGAAGAAGACGCACCGGCCGTTTTTTGGTCCAAAACGCAAAACATCTTGGCTTTGAGGCTTTAGCTAAATACAAAATAATTAACGTTCCTGCCGAGAACTTGATTGAAAAAACTCCTCCAGGTTTTTTTCAGCTCATGCTCAGTTGCCTTAACCCAGAAACCAATAGCCAAAGCAGCGAAAGAGCATTCTTTGTTTTAAAAGAAGAAATTGAGAAATTGGTTGGTCGGGGCTATCATTTAATTTTCATCCTGGAAAGGTTTGACGAGCTTAATGACGAGGATAATTTCCCAATTGCATTTTTTAATAATCTTCATGCCCTTTGGTCAGTTGACAAAACTAAAATTCACTTTCTCTTTGCCAATTCCACTGATATTTTCAAATCAGAAAGCTTTGGTAAGCTTGGCCATCTTAAGGAAGTTATTTCTCAAAATCTTATTCATTTCCCTCTACTTGGAAATCAAGACAACGCAGTTTGCCTTCAAACCCTCATTCAAAAATATGGCTATAAAGTCTCCCACAAACAACTTTCTTTGATAAAAAAACTCTCTGGCGGTCATGCTTCTTTAAACCGGGCCGCCTTAAGGATTTTGCAAAATTACTACTCTACTAATTCAGAAAAAATACTTGCTTTTCTCGCCGATCAATATGAGATAAAAGTTATTCTCGAAGATATCTGGAATTCTTTTGATGATGAAGAAAAAAAGAGTTTAATCCAAATTAACCAAGGGACTTCTCTTAAGAAAGCTAAAGTCCCCACAAGACTTTTAAACCTAGGAATTGTTGTTCAAGAAAAAACTTCCTCTAAGCTCTTCTCCCCTCTCTTGGAAAATTTTATTAGCAATCTTAAAAGTGACTCTCCTCAAATTAGTCTGGAAGCAAAAACCGGAGAAATTTTAATCAACGGTCAACCAGCCAAAGAAAAAATTACTCTCCAAGAGTACCACCTCCTGCTCTCATTTCTAAAAAAGAAAAACCTTACTCTTTCCCGCGACCAAATCGCCCAAGCGCTTTGGGGCAAAGATTTTGAAGAAAAATATTCTGACTGGGCAATTGACCAAGTTATTTCCAAGCTCAGATTAAAACTTGAACATCTGGGGATTTCTTCTCAAAAATTACAAACTATCCGTGGTCGCGGTTACCGCTGGACCGAATAAGATGGCAACCTTACTAGAATTAGAGCAAAAAGAGAGAGTTATCATTAACCGTGATTCTTCCCTCGCCTACATTCCCGAAACTCGACCTCCAAGACTAGACTATAAAAGATTGCTAACCCTTATGGGGCATGGAGGCGCTGCTCACCTGGTGGGTAACCTAAAAGGATTGCTCCGCGCAGTTGATAATTTTGCCAAAGATAACAGTCGTTATGAATTTAGAACCACTGCTTTTTTCGGTGAAAGTGTCAAGTTAACCTATCTTCCTCCTTTTATGCTCCCTCCCCATAACCTAGTCTACAATCCCCACCATGCTGCTATTTATCAAGAAACCAGCCTGGGGCCTCCAGGGATAGTAGTTAATGCCGTCTTTGACGCTTTCGAAGAGCGAGGGGTCGAAAGTAACGAATTTTTAGTCGGCTTGGTTGGCGGTACTGGCCGTGATATTGTCCCCTGGATTAAGGTGACTGACAAACTCAGAACTGCTTTTAGAGGAACAATGTTGTGGGCAATGGCTGATACTGACGGGATTATGGCTCTCCCTGAAGGAATTCCCCGGGAATTGATTGGTTTTCATCAGCTTGCCGAAATCGTTAACCAAAAACTAACCACTGTTTGCCCGGAGCTTTCTTTGGCGGAAAAGCAATCTAGCTGGAGAAAGTCGGCGACAATGCTAAATATCCTTGGCGCCAATAATCAGATTTTGGGTCACTTTTACCATCCTTGCGAGAATGGCTTTTACTTAAAAGGCCCCCATGAGGATATTATGGAATCTCTCATGGCAGCCGATTGTGACCCGCTGGTTATTTTGCACCGAAGACCAGACTTTTTAATTGACGGCGTTTTTGTTGACATCCAATGGCAACATCGGCCAATGATAAGAATTCGTTATCAGGAAGGAAATCGGCCCCGAGCAGTCAGAGTGACTACTGACCACTGGCCTTATCTTGGCCTACGGAACAAAAGCGAGACCTTCTTTCGCTTTAGTCGCAAACCAAGAACCTATGCTTCCTGTAATCTAATCCCCATCCAAGACTGCGATCCTCGCTACCCTGTTAATTGGGAAAGAATCAGGGCTAGCCTCGACACCGCGGAAACTCAGCGTCAACTGGTTGACTTAGCTAGGAAAACAGCCGAAGACGTAAGGAGAGTTATCTTTGCCCCAATTGCCTCTTCTAAAAACCTGGAGGGAATTATCAGGGAAGTCGAGCTAGAGTCTGACCGGATGCTGTCAAGCGAAGAAGTAGTGGCCAAATTAGTGGCCTTCCAATTAGAAACGATCAAAGATCCTATAAATGTAGCTCCAGTTATGGGCATTAGAATGAAAATACTTTCTCCAGAAGATAACCAAGGCCCTATCTTTGGAACCGGAGAATATCAACTTTTTTTTACTGATGGATATCGGGGACTTCGTCCTTATTTCGGAGAGCTAGTTGCTGAAGCCGGAAGTTGGACATGGAAAGACGGAAAATCATGGCAAAGGCTCATCAGATACGCTGCAAAGAAAGCCAAGAGCCTTGAAGAGCTATATAACTGGTTCACTCCTTTTTATGCAAAAGACTCTTTGCTAGCAAAAAAGCTGGTAAAAGAGACTCTCGACAGTGCCCTTAACTCTTAAATAATCAATCCTAAGATTGCCTTTAGCTTCGTCAAAAGTATTCCAAAAACTTGCTTTATACTTTTAAAAAGATAATAGAAAAGCTCAAAAGGAAAGCTAAATTTCTTTGCCTTCTTCTTGGCCGGAAAAAAATCCTCCGCCAGCCTTATTTCCTCCCCTTCTTTTTTCGCCTCCACCAAGTACTTTCGCTCACAAGAGCGATTTTCCGTTGAATAGGCAACTTTAAGCTTAGTAAAAAGAAAGCTTAAATCAACCACAAAACTGCTGGCACTGCTATTTTTTAGCATTCTGTCTCCTTTTAACTGCTATTCTATCTAGCAATTCACCCTCTTGCTTGAAATATTTCTGAAATATTTCTGAAATTCCTGAGATATATTTGATATGTATATAGATTTTTGCTAAAATGCGGCCAAGATAATCAGAATTGCTATGCCAAAGAAAAAAATCCAGCATATTCTAACTCCCGAAACCGAAAAGCACTTCTTCACGGACCAAATTCTCGCCACGCTTGTAAAAGGAGAAAGCATAAGCATCGTTTGGTTACCCCACGGAGGAGGAATAAGACAGATGATTTTTCTGACGCAATATGCAGACATTTTAGGCTTCAACAAACTCGGTAAATATAAAATTGTTTACGTAAGTCTCGACGAACTGACGGAAAATAACCCAGAAAGTTACTTCAAGCTCATGATTTATAGACTTGACGGCAGCAGATTAAATGAAGAGGAAACAGCAATGGCGTTTATTTCCTTGAAAGAAAAGTGCAAAAAGAGTCTAGAAAAATTTGACAAAATAATTTTCATCTTGGAAGGTTTTTCGAGAATTGATTACCCCCTTTACTTCTTCAATAATCTCTTTAATCTTTGGCAGTCAAACAAAAATAAAATACAATTTATTTTCCCAATTACAAGAAGCATGGTCAATCAAAAGGAAATCCAAAAGCTTGGCAGATTGAGAGAGCTAATAATCCAAGATATCATTTACTCCCCTCTTTTTTCTAAAGCCGACTCTAAATTTTCAACCGAATATTTAGTTCGTCAATACGCATATAGGGTGAACGAAAAACAAAAAAATGCAATCGTGGATTTGTGCGGTGGTCACCCAGGATTAACAAAAACATGCTTAAAACTAATAAGCTGGAGTAAGTTTCAAACAAAAAAAGAAATTTTTGATTTCCTTGTGAGCCAATGGGAAACAAAAATTGTTCTGGAAGATATTTGGAAGGCTTTTACTCGAGAAGAAAAGAGCTTTCTTTACCAAATAGTAACAGGCAACACTCCCTCAAAAAATCTACTTTCAAATTATTTGGAGAACTTAAAAGTAGTTCAATTTCATAGCAATAAATGGACCCTATTTTCTCCCATCTTCAAAAATTTTGTGAAAAACCAAAAAATGGAAAAAAAGAGTCTTTCAATGTCAGAACAAACCGGAGAATTTCTTGTTAACGAATTACCTGTGAAAGAAACAGTTACCCTCAATGAATACAGACTTTTGGAGGCCTTGTTGAAAAACAAGAACCAAATAATTACAAGGGACAAAATTTCAGAAATCCTTTGGGGTAAAGATAGCTATCAGAAATATTCTGATTGGGCAATCGACCAAACAATTTCTTTATTAAGGAAGAAGCTTGAAAAAATGGGTATTTCACCAAATAGCATTCAAACAATCAAGGGTCGAGGCTATCGCTGGTTAAGCTAGTTCTTGCTAAATAAGAATACTTACAAGATTCTTACCCTCGCCTTAACTTTTTCTTACTTCTACCAACTATTCTCCGAACATAGAAAGGATAAGCAAAAATGTGACAAATCGGCTTGGCCGCCAATTGAGACAGCGGTCCTACACCGTTTCTCAAGTTGCAGATCTTGAAAAAAAGGGCTTTGGACACCTCTCCATACTTCTTAATAAAGACAAAGAAAGAGCTTTTCTCAAAAGTATTTCTGAAAAATCCATCCTGATAAGAGACAAAACTAATAAATTTTGCGTCAATTTAAATCAAGGAAAAGTCGAAGTCACCATTATTCCACCACAACAAATTATAGGAATCTGCTCCGAAAACAAAGGACAACCAATTCTTACTAATACTGGAAAAATAATTAAATCAATTTATAGAAGGTTTCAACAGCTTGAAGTTGGAATAAGTTTTTTTCTGACTTCTGGATCAGTAGATGAAATAAGTGGAGAAAAACCAAGTCATAAAAGAAATCTAAATTCAAGCTTTATTGATAATGATGTTGTGGCAGTAGTACATAACCCAAAAGTTAGCGAAGAATTAATCGAGTCGCTGATTAGACTGGACCTCCCAGAAGGAAAGGATCTTAAGTCTGAAGTTAAGCAATCTTGCTGGAGAAATTTTAAAATAGTTGAAATAAGGGACAATGGGTACTCTAAGGCGCAAATTTCTTTCCCTGAGCGTGATGGTCAATACCTGCCAAACTTAACTTTTTTGGAATTTGCTTTATCAAGAAGAGATTGCCCCCATATCCTACTAATTCCAATGAATAATGTAGACAATTTTATTGGTGCCTTAATTGACCTGTTTCCAGAAAGAAAAAAATACAATCATTTCGCTTATTCTCTAGAGGGCCATTCATCCAAAACTAAACGCAAAAACCTAAAACCGATAGTTTACCATTGGCCGGCACTTGCTTTTCCTACCTCTTCCATTGCAGAAAGCTTCTATCACTTCTTGCATGAATTTAGAACCTGGACATGGCAAGACCAATTGCCACTCGCCGATTTTGGAAAAAAAGAAAATTTTCAATGGAGGCAATTGCTCTGTCGATTAAATAACAGAAAAAAAGAAGAAATTATGAACATAGCCAAACAATTGTCTGAATGGTTTGCAACGGAAATTGTCTACCCCATTGCTAAAACCCCAAAACTAGTTATAAAAAATAAAGAATCTCTGGAAATAGTCAGTAATAGATTACTGACAGCCTTAAAAAAAGGCATTAATGGAGATCCAAGCTTAGGCCTGATAAGAATGCTATCCAGAGGAGAAAACCCTACCAGTCTTCCCGCTTTTGGAACCGGCTTTATTGACCCACAAGGCTTTTTCCCTGAGCTTTATGAGTTTTTACATGATGAAGACAGACTGGATAGATTGATTGGGCTGATGGCGGAAACGCAACAAGGCCCGGCCATGAAAGGTTGGCCTGCTTTCCTAAACTTTATCTATCAGGAAACCGGCTTTGACCTTAAAAAAACCGCCAGGTTATTAAATCCTAATTTTTGTTCTATGGAAGTCTATCCTAGTCTAGTTGAGGATTTCATTATTCCTGATTTGGAGCTTTCTTCTGCTTAGCTTCCTCCCGAAGTTGCTTTAGCTTCCACATAAAGAGTCTTGGCTTGCTCCTGGCATTGGCATCTTTGACAAAATATCTGGCTTTTTCCAAGATTGCTCTGGGCACTTCTTTGGCTAGCTTAATGTATAAAGACTTGCGTTTTAAGTCGCCCAACTCCATGGCTAGGTCATAGCCATATTTTTGAAACTCCCGGGAAACATATTTGTCTTTTAGGGGGTCAAATTTCTTTAAAATGTCACCAATTGACTTGGGCTGGTTTTTTTTACTGTCTTGATTCATTCGGCTCCCCATAAATTCCTCGTTCACGAACAATTAAAAGCGGCAAAAGACTAAAACCTGCTCCGCCTAAGAAAACATATCTAAGCTCCAGCTGCATTAGGACAAAAACAATCAGTAAAAGACAGGCCAAAACAGAGCCTAAAGTGATGGCCAATTCTCTAAAAAGCAGAGCCCGACCAGTGGAATGGCCATCGCGGGCCTTTTGATAGGTCAAAACACCCAGAGGAATCCCTAACATTCCCCCAGCCAGCCGGTAAATGACATCAAAAATAAAAAGGATTGAAGGCGCGCTTACTAAAAACCGACCCAGCCAAGCTAAAAAAGAAAAGTAAGAGCCATAAGCAATCAGGTCCCGCTTGCCTTTTTGGTCAACGCGCTTACCAATGCTGTAGTTGGCAATCGCCGTCACAATCATTGACAGAGAAAAAAAGCCCCCTAAAGCCAGTTCTTTTTTGAGAAAGAAAAAGACATATAGAATAAAAACCGGGGAATAAAGCACCCCCAAAATCCCGCTGCTTAGGTAAGAAAGGGTCATCCTTTTGTGAGTCCAAAAAAGTCCCAAGACTTCTTGAGGACTGGTATCATGATGAGTCTTTTGATCAAAAGTAGTCAGGATGGCCAAAACCCCTAAAAAGATAAAAAAGAAAGAGGTCCAAAACAAAGCTTGGTAGCCAAAAACGCCAATTAAGACTCCTCCTAAAAAAGGAGTTAAAAGCAAAAAACTTGTTTCCAATAAACTCCCTAAGCCTAAAGCTTTCCCGTATTCCCTTGCATAGCCGTCTTTGATAAAAAGACCATGCCAGCCAAACCAAAAAAAGCCAATTGCCGCTCCCCAAAGAGCTGAAGCTAGCCACAAAAAGAGAAATTGGCTTTGAGAAGCGACAAAAGCCAAAATAGCTAAAGCATTTAAAAACTGGCCAATGAAAACTTGTCTTTTAAGACCAAACTTTAAGGCCAATTCCTCGGCTAATGAAACGCCAATAAATTTGAAAATAAAAAGAACTAAATAGAAAAGGAAAACCGCCAAAAATGCTTGTTTTTCACCACTGCCGGTATTTAAAACACTCTTGAAAATATAGATGGCAGAGAAAAATGATAGCAAAGAAACTGCCACTGAACGAAATGATTGGCTTAAGAATAATGGTAGAAGTTTTTTTCTCATTGGTTATATCTTGCCGCTGTCCGTTCCACTCCTTCCTTTAAAATCATTTCCATTGCTTCAGTTGCTTTTTTGACTACTTGATTAAGCTTTCCCCTTTCCCGCCAAAAAAAAGGGCTTAAAACAAATTTCTCTGTGGCAATCTTTTTACCCTCGCCAATTCCGACTCGCACTCGAACAAAGTTTTTACCGCCAATTGCTTTTATAACTGATTCAACTCCTCTGTGCCCAGCTGAGCCTTGGTTGGAACTAATTTTTATCTTTCCTAAGGGCAAATCTACATCATCATGGACCAAATAAAGACCAAAGACAGGAATTTTATAAAATTTCATTAGACCGACTACTGGTTTTCCAGAAGCATTCATAAAACTTTGGGGCTTGGCCAAAATTATTTCCTTGCCTGCTTTGGCCACCAGTGAATTAAGCTTTGGCCTTTTTTTCCAAACCGTATCTTTAACCGCAGTTAATTTTTGAAGCAGACTATCCAAAACCATAAAACCCACATTATGGCGGGTTTTTTCGTATTTTTTCCCTGGATTACCCAAGCCAACAATTAAAATCATGTTTTTAATATCTCTCTTGCCTCTTCATCACTAATTTGTTGAAAATCCTCATAAAACTGGTTAACACTGAAAAACATTTCCGGTGCCTCAAGATAAACAACTTTGTCGGCAACTTCTTTAATCGCCGGCAAACTATCCAAAGCAATTACTGGCACGGCCACAATAATTTCCTGCGGCCGATAGCTTCTTATCACCTTAATCGCTACTTTAATAGTTGCTCCGGTCGCTACGCCGTCATCAGCCAAAATTACGCTCTTGCCTTCCATTTGAGGAATTTCTTTTCCCTGGCGAAAGTCTTTATCTTTTTTCTCCAGCTCAGCCACTTTTTCTTTAACAATCTCTTTTTTATAATCCAAAGAAATCCCCAGCCTGTTAACCAATCCTTCCTCCCAAACCACCACTCCACCTTCGCCAACCGCCCCAATGGCCAGCTCTTGATTTCCTGGAGCAGGAATTTTTTTGCTGATTAAACAATCCAGCGACAGCTTTAGCTTTTGTCTTATCTGGTCCCCAATTATAATTCCGCCCCGGGGAATAGCCAAAACCAGGGCGTTTTTTTTCTCCTGAGGGCTTAACTCTGCCTTCAGCTTAGCAGCCAGTTTTTCTCCAGCCTCGTTCCTGTTTCTAAACATAAACTTAGCTAAATTTCTTTGTCAATTTCTGGGCCCAGGCTCCTACCACCGGCAGTTTTAAAGTTTCTCCTTGATATGATTTGA
This sequence comes from Clostridia bacterium, assembly GCA_035529915.1. GTDB lineage: Bacteria > Patescibacteriota > Microgenomatia > UM-FILTER-40-11 > UM-FILTER-40-11 > DATKVU01. Next base: position 2,175 of record DATKVU010000171.1, on the reverse strand, counting down.
CCAAAAGGACAATCCAACTCACCAAGGCTACCAACATAATAAAAGGAGAAAGAATCCAACCAATTAAAGGCACAATTGCCAAAATATTCAAAGCGCCAAAAAAAACAATTGCTTGCATGGCATTAAAGCGAATATCCGGGTCCTCTTTTTCCGAGAGAAAAAAAACTATTCCCGTTAACCAACCCACAAGATAACAGGCAGCCATGACCACATTTTTGTCTAAACCAAAAGTGCTTTTTTGAGTTTCCACTTAATTAATCACCCCCTTTCCCTCTTTATTTCCATAGTAAAACAACCCTAAAGGCAAATGCAACCAGCGAAAACTCTCAAAACAAGCCCATTTGCTCGTTGCTCGACTGCGGAGTTTCTGATTGCCAAATTGAAACTTGTCCATACTCTCCATCAAAGCCTGGACGAATAAAAATCTCGCCCTTACGAACTTTGGCAATTCCTTCAGCCAGTTTCTCGCCCGAAAAAGCAGTAACTTCTTCGGGTTTTGTTCTAGTTAAAACCTCCAATTCACTTTTGAAGTTGTTTACTAAAGTTTTATACTCATTTAAAACAGTTTTGCTTGATTTACCAACACTTTTTACCTCGGCAATAATTTCAGCTAAAGGCACCAAATTGGTGTATGAACCCCTTCCTTCCCGAGAAATCCACCTGACTCCAAAATCATCGCTTTTAAACTCTGGTTCGGGGATTGGTTTACCGGCTAATTGTTCAACCCGATGCATCACGCCAACTGTCAGCCGCTTGCCGCAAACAGGGCAAGTAACTCCTTTGCTGGCAGTCTCCTGGGGCGATTGGACTACTCCACACTGGCGATGCCCGGTATAATGATATTTTCCTTCCTCAGGATAAAACTCGATTGTTCGAATCGCCAAAGATTCTAAATCACCCTTTAAAGCTTTGACTAGCTCTGGATAAGAAAGTTTTGGCACTTCCAAGATTGTCATTTCTCTGCCTAAATTTTGGGGTGAGTGAGCATCGCTAAAGCTAACAATTTGGCGATTTTTCAAATCAGCAATCGCCCAATTCATTGAAGGATCGCTCGACAAGCCAGTCTCGATTGCATAAATATGAGAGGCTAAATCGGCAAAGCATTCTTCTATTGAATCAAAACCAGAATTAGCGCCAAAAAGCGAAAACCAAGGAGTCCAAATATGAGCCGGAATTAACAAACAGTTCTCGTCTGCTCCCAAAACCAAAGAAAGTAATTCCCGGGCGCTTAGGCCGACAATTGGCCGGCCATCAGCCATTAAGTTGGCCCCTCTTTTAAGAAGCTCTTGGTTAATTTTCTCGACTGCTTTGAAATTGGGAGCTAAAACCAGATTATGAATTTTTCTGGTTTTCCCTCCTTGCGAGTAAATGCTGGAAATTTCTGCTGTCAGTAAAAATTTTGTCTGTTTGTTTTCTGGCCCCTGGTCCTTTAACCTATAGATTCCCTCAGCCTCCTCCACTAAATTCAGTTGCAGCTCCCGAAACCACAAAGGATGGGTAAAATCCCCAGTCCCCAACAAATCAATCCCCTTAAAAGCCGCCCACTGGGTCATTGGCAGCAAGGTCATTTGTCGGGAGACCGCTCGAGAGTATTTACTGTGAAGATGTAAATCAGCTACCAGCTGCATTTTATTTCAACCAAAACTCAAACAGAAAAAACCCCAGGTAAATAAGACCCAAAAAAAAACCCTCATGCCTTTCAAGCTTCTTTTTCGAACGAAGGAAATAAGGGAGAAGCAAAAAAGCCAAAAGTAAAAAAAGACCAGAAACAATTAAGTGGTTCATCCGTTCGGCTTTAAAGGGCGATATCATCGCTACTACCCCTAAAACCAAAGTAGAATTAACCACCACGCTACCTAAAGCATTGCCAAATAAAATCCCTGAAGCTCTTCTTTCGGCTGCTCTCAGGCCGACAACCATTTCCGGCAGAGTTGTCCCCAAAGCCAGCAAGAAAAATCCCACCAGTAAAAGAGGAATCTGGATTACCTGAGCCAATTGCCCCGAAGCACGAACAATCACCTGGGCACTGCCGACTAAAATTGCTAACCAGAAAAAAAGTTCGCCAAAAAGCCAAGAGGTTTTCTTCTTGCTTGGTTTATGCAATTTTTTCATTCTTGTTTTTCGCTCTCTTACTAAAGAAAGATTATAAAGCAAATAAATCAAAACTAAAGCCAA
>DATKVU010000170.1:0-1100 GCA_035529915.1 Clostridia bacterium | reverse complement strand
TCCTTATTTCTAGTCCTAGATGCCAAAAACCATTAAAAAGTTCGCTACGAGCCAAGAAAACAACCAAAAACCCGCAAAATAGCCTTCTCCTGCTTAACTATCTGAATTGCTGCTAATATTTTCTTTTCCATGCTTTTCAATTTCTTTGTAGTACAGGTCTGTGGTGAACTGTTTAACTTTTATTTCTAAATAACCTGCGTTGGCATCTCCGAACATGAAGTAGAATGGTGTTCCGTAGATGTGTTGCCACGCCATAGCCCAATCGACTGCTTGATAGACGGCTGCTATTGCTACTATTGGGAGTGCGGCCATGTCGTAAATATCATCGTCCAAAACCAAAGTTTCAAAATATGCGCTATTCAAAAGCTCTTGAAATCGGTCAGCGAGCCTCCAAATGGGTTCTTGTTCCACGAATCTTCCTTGCCTCAAAGATTTTATCAACGCTTGTCCTTTTCCACTTGCTAGAATGGCTATAGGGAGTTGCATTGCTCTTTCAACGGAGTTCAATGCTTCGATTGTTTTCCTTTCTTCTATTCCTATGCGGTTTATCTGCGTGTTAGACATTCCTGCTGCACGGCCTTCTTTTATTTTTTTTGAGAGGTAGTGTTGGTGTTTTCGCAAGCTTACTCGTTGCTCTTTCAGTCTGCCGTATTTCTTGCCGCACTTGAAAAGCTTATCCTTTATCGTTTCGATTTTCTTTTGAACGGATTTCCATTTAGAATCTGTTTCCTTGCGAACATCTGCTGATAGGTTCTTCCTTGAAAGAGTGTCTATGTACTTTCTGCGTTGGGCGTAAAGCTTGTTCCTGTCCCTGCGAAGGTCGTTACACATTTCCTCAATGGTTCTTCTCTTCCTACGGGTTGGCGACAAGGCACTCGTCTTTTTTGATTGGGATTGCTTGCTCTGCTTTGAGGGTTTAACCGTTTTCTTGCTAACCGCCTTCTTCGTGGATTTCTTAGCTGCTGTTTTTTTTGGTTTTCTTTTCGCCATTTCTTTTTTTTTAAATGCTCACTAGACACTCATCTTTTTTCAACAACCCTGCTCCCTCTTTTTTTTGTTGATAAAGTTCGTGTCAGTAAATATACGTATATATTTCTTCG
>DATKVU010000169.1:0-1088 GCA_035529915.1 Clostridia bacterium | reverse complement strand
AAGACAGCAGTAATATAACGGCTTGGTACTATTTAAGGCTTTCTTTTAATGTCTTTTCCTGGCCTGCTTGCTTTGCAGCCGCAGTTGGGGCATATTACGGCCAGGTAATTTTCTGGAAGCGTTACTTTTCTTGTGCAAGAGCAGGTTACTTCAATTTCTTTAAAAACTTCTTTCACTAAAACCCACCGTAATCTATTTTTACTTTTTCGTTCAAGAGTTCCACGCTTGTCATTATTTCTTTTACTTCTTCGTCAACAAAGCGCGGGAAGTATCTTTGAATTAGGCTTTTTTGCGTCCTTTTTTTGAGCTTGTCCATGTTAAACTTTTCAATCATTATTCCTGCTACTTTGTCGTATTCTTTGAACCTGTCTGACAGCTTTCTGTCCTGTACTGCCTTCCTGAATATTTTTTTCTTTGCCTCGTAGCCGTCAACTTCGTGCTTTTTTAGGAGAATAAATCCGTATGGGAGCGTTAGCCCTGTTTCGTCCCGCTTGAATAAAACAACTCTGTTAACCCTTTTGCCAAAGTCTATGTCAAAAGCTTTTAGGATATAGTGTTCAACGTGCTGCTCTATTAGGGGTGAGCAGAACAAAAAGTTAAACTGGCTTTGCCGTAAAGTTTTTTCAATTTTTTCCTGTTCTTCAAGCTGCCTGAATGAGCCTGTTCCTATTCTGCTTTGGTCGTCTTCGTCAAATATCAGTGTGTCGCCAAGAGTGAGTTTTTCTGTTTGCCCGAGCCACTCTGTTCTTGTAAAGCAGACGTTGTCAACTGTGAATTTTAGTTTTTTGTTTAGGAATTTTATTGACCTTGTCCATAGTTCCCAGTAAATGCTTTGGGCTACCCTTGATTTTCCTGACCCTGTTTCGCCATGGGTTATTACGTCAAGGTTTCGCTCGTTTTCAACTCTAAAGTCCAGGTCTTCGTGGAAGGTGTCTGTGAAGTCGCGTTCCATTGCCTGTTGCAGGAAAAGGTTCATGTCTATTTGTACGAGGTGTATTTTGTTTATTAGGGGGCTGTGGGTGAACTGGAAGTGGTATTCTTCCTCGGCCCTCAATTTTATTTCGTCTGCGGTCGGCATAAGCGGTCAC
>DATKVU010000168.1:0-1173 GCA_035529915.1 Clostridia bacterium | reverse complement strand
AATTTGTATCTTCTTTCTGCCCCTTGCCGTTCTTAGTTCTTTTTCAGCCCATCGTTCAAACTGAACGTACTTTTTCGGGTTGATTTTCATGTCCCTGTAAATCTGCATAGCCTTGTCTATGTCTCTTGACCTTGAGGTATCTTTAAATTCCTTTTCGGCAGTAAAGAACTTAGGACTGACCTTACTCTTGCGGCTTTTTTTACCGGACAAACTCTGAATTTTTCTCTGGATTTCCTTGGTTTTTACTTCAACATGGTTTACCGCAACATCTCTGTTTTCATGTATTCGATTCGCATACGTCCTGTCTTTTTCAAGGTCTTTGTTTGCCTCTTCTTTTTTTATCTTTCGGTCACTAATTTTTTGTATCGCACCCGAAACGTCAACCTCGCCCTTTTCTGACCTGAGAATGTCTAATGCACCTTTTTTTCCTGTTACCTTGATTTTTTCTTGCTCTCCCGGCCACTCAATCACGGACTTCTTATCAACCTTAATCTTGCGCCCCGGCTTAACCCTGCCTAAAGCGTCACGGCCAGCGGTTAGGGTAATCTCGACCTTGCCCTTGAACTTACCCTTTGTGATTTCCCTTGCTGATATAATGGGTTTCTTCTGGTTGTTAATCCATGCCTTGCCTATGGATTCTTTGGGTAGGGCTTTGCCTGTGGCTTTTAAATGATTAGCATAATCATAAGCCGTTTTACCTAAGTCATAATCGCCAACCATATAAACAGTTTTCTTGCCAGCCTCACGCATCCTTTTTTCATGTAAATCTTGTTCCTGTTGATTTGCTCTGTTGAACCTTGTTCTGGACATTGGCTTGATAACATTTTCTTGATGCGTGCTTAATTCAACACCGCTATCAACCAATTCTTTTACTTTGTCTTTAACGGTCGCAACCTTTCCGTCAAAGCGCATATTTTTATTTAAAGTCTTAACAATCTTACCTTTTTGCATTGGCGTAAGATTATCAGCAAACCCGTCAATGTTTTTAATTTCAGTATCTTTTTGCTTGGACTCTGTTTCTTTCTTGGTCGCTTCTGATTCTCTTTTTGCTATTTCTTTGTCAGACTCAATTTGTTGGAGTCGATATTTCTCGGCTTCTGGTTTAGTTTTAAATATGGCATCTCCAAAGCCTTTCTTAAATCCCATACGTTTTGATGCAGGAACGGCATATCT
>DATKVU010000167.1:0-2731 GCA_035529915.1 Clostridia bacterium | reverse complement strand
TACAAGTTGACCCCGACATAAAAGAGGCATTTACAAAACAAGTATCTGCTATTGGCGGTGGTGCTGAAGTTGGAGAGGGACAACCCACACTTGCAGCCCCAAAGGAATTATCACCACAGGAAAAACTAACTAAATTTGAGGTGGCGGGATTAGGCCCGGAAGCAACACAAGACCCGCGTATTGTAAAGCTGCAGGAAGAGGCTAAACTTGCGGAACAGCGGGGTTATCAAGAAAAAACACAACAGGCCGGTTTTGGACAGCAAGAAAAAATACAGCAAGCGGGATTTGAACAACAAGAAAAAATACAACAAGCTGGATTTACTCACGCCGAGCAAATGGCGGCACAGAAAAGAAATTTTGATTTAGGGTTAAAAGGAGACTTCACGGGGGAGCTTGAAAAATTAAGGGCTAAATTAGAGGTAAAAGAAGAGTTTAAAAAAGAGGGTGAAGTAAGGAAAAGAAAAGAAACACAGGAAGATATAGCAAAGGGACTTGATTTAGTTATTACTCTCGCCGGACAAGTAAAGGCACAGGGGCGCGTAGGTGGGTTTATAGCAAAGGGAGCGTCATTGGCTGGATTTGCAGCTAAGACAAAAGCCCTAAATGATACCGCCGGGTTATTAGCTGGGCAGGTTGCTAAAAAGATAGGTGGAGAAAGCGGTAGGTTAACCGACCAAGATAGGATATTTGCCCTTAATGTTATGCCAAAAGTGACCGACACGGGAGATGAAAGAAAAATAAAAATTGCTGTATTAAAAGCATTTAAAGACCCAAACCTAACAAGCCAACAAATGAAAGAAAAATTGTATAATGTAATGGCTACCTTAAATGTACCGGAATCAGAAGAAACAGAAGAACCCGAAACGTCAAGGTATAAAATAACTTCCGAGGGGGCGGAAAAGGAAGAGTGGACAGAGGAAGAGGAAAAAAGGTATAAAGTTCTATTAGCTAAACAAAAAGCAAGCGGGGGGCGTGAATAATGCCACTTACCGAAAAAGAAGAATTAGAGTTTTTAACTCTTAAAAGAAACCGGGCATTATCACAACAACCCACCGAGCCCGTTGAGCCCGAAGGAAAAGAAACAACACGTCCATTATTTGGTTTACCCAAAGCAGCCGAAAGTTTGTTGTTTCCGACTACGGGAACACAGGCCATTGGCGAGGAAGCAAGAAGTATAAAAAAAGTTCCAGCACAGGCCGCTGAGGCATTAACAATAGCAGGACGGGGTATTGCCGCACTTCCTGCATTAATTCCGGGCGGTGAAACATTTAAAGAATCTTTTAAAAGGCGTGAAGGTAAAAATATTGTTGGTAAAATATTGCGCGACCCAACAACCCTACCATTAGCGCTAAGTACAGGCGGGGTTGCCCCGGCGCTTAAGGGTTTGTCTGCACTTGGTAAGGTTGCGACAGGGGCGCTTGTGGGGGCTGGCGAGGGTGTTGTAAGTGCTGGTATACACCAAGCCGAAGATGTAAGCAAGGGGCAAAAATTTTCACCCAAAGAGGTGGCAACAGAAATAGGATTAAGCGCAGCAACCGGGGGCGTGTTGCCGGTTATTGGGGTAGGAAGACGGGTGGTAGCGGGTAAAATAAAAAACTTGGTTGGTGACTTAGCAGAGTGGACAACTGGTGTAAGCAAGGAAGCGTTAGAACTTGGCGGAACAAAGGCGGGTAGGGCAGCCCTTAAAAAGGCTTATGGCACTCAGGTTGAAATAGGACAAAAAATAACAGACATGATTGGTGAGTCTCATAAATATATGCCCGATGCTGACAAAATACAAATTGCGCTCGAAAATTCACCAAGCGTAAGTGTTATTCCATTTATGAGTAAACTAAGAACATTTGCAGGAAAACCAGCAACAAAAGAAATGCAAGCCGTGTCTGCAAAAATATTACAAAAGGTAGAAGATTTACAAAACTTAGCGGTTAAAAAGGGTGATACTGGATTTATAAGACCGGTTGATATGAATGATTTTCGTATAGAATTAGATGTTATAATAGATGACCAATTTGGAAAAGCCTCAAATAAATATATAACAGCCCTCAAACAACTAAGACACGATATTCAGGAAGAGGTAACTAAAACGGCAAAGGGTACACAATACGAAAAGACCATGAAAGAATTTTCCAACAAACTTAATATAATAAATAAAATGAAAAAACTTATAGGATATGACGAGGCAACCAGAGAATTAAGGGCGGAATCTTTTGTAAAAAATATTAATAATAAGGGAAAAACAAAAGCTCGGGAATGGCTTGCTGATTTTGAAAAAGTCTTTGGTGGAGAGTTTACACAAGAAGCAAAAATGGCTCAATTAGCTGACATGATGGGAGAGGCGGGAACGGGAGGTATATTACCAAAGTGGACAACGGGGCGTAGTTTATGGGCAAAGGGCGCGGGGTTGTTTGTTGGTAGCCCACGTATAGCGGCGGGGGCTACGCTTCCATTTGTAAAAACCCTAACAAAAGAAACACCACAAGCCCTATCATTTACAGGTAGACAATTATCAAGAACAAGGGGAATAGGAATTAAAAAAGAGGAAGAGGAAGAAAATAAACCAAAATTCAAAGGGAGGTTTTAAATGAAAAGCGTAGGATTGTTATTGTGTGTGTGCGTATTGTTCTCATGTGCAAAAAAGATAATTAAACCACAGATCATCACTGAGCCGTACGTAAAAAAATCAATCGTAATCCCGACAAAACCAGAGCCGGTAAAAGAGTTGCCACCTATT
>DATKVU010000166.1:0-1195 GCA_035529915.1 Clostridia bacterium | reverse complement strand
GACGCCGGAATAAGACGCTGTCAATGGTTTGTCCTGGTTGGATTCAATACTACCTTAAAAGAAGACCTATCACGCATTGACTTTTTACGCCGGAGAGGGCAACTCGTCTACCTGGCTCGCTTTGATTACACCCGGGCACCTCAATACATTCCCCTCGCTCGTTGGACGCAGTGTCCCAGGTTCTTCACTGCCCTGACCTTTGAGGAATTCCTAAACAGACCGGAAAACCATAAATTCAAAGAATACTGGAAAGACCAGTTCTCGAAGTAGATAAAACGAGAGAACTGGGCTTGTGGACAACTCATCTTTTGCCTGTGGATAACCTGTTGACAACTCAAAATTAAAATCGAATAAAAGTTTACATATTAATTATTATCAGAAGTTTTTTAACTACGCTTTTTTGTCCCCTTTTAGCCTGTGGATAACCTGTGGATAACTATATAAGGAAGGAAATAAACCTATCGACCTTTTTAGACCCCTTCCCCGGGGCCTTTCTCTTTCTCTTTTTTCTTTCTACTTTCTTTTTTCTCTTTCTCTTTGGAGAGTAGGGTAGAAAGAGAAAAAACAAAGCTCGAATGATATTATAAAGACTGGTTTCTTTCTTTCTTTGGTTACTTTCTTTCTTTCTGCCTCTTGACAGATCCAGCGGATCTAAACTACAATCCAGTAGATTTTGAAGTTTCGTAGAAAAGGAGAATATTACCATGGCAAAGATCCTACCAGGTTTAGCAGTTTCAAAGATGTCCGGAACCATAGCCGGGACCACTTACCAGAACTGGAGAGGCATGCTCATTGCAAGGTCTAAACCTACTCCGACGAATGTTAACACTCCTCGGCAGTCTTTCATTCGCATGCTTATGAAGTCTCTCTCCCAGGCCTGGAGAGATGAACTCAATCAGGGGCTGAGAACTGCCTGGAACCAAAGAGCCAAAAATTTTCCCTGGCTCGATGTGTTCGGGAACTCTGTCTCAATGACTGGCGAAAATCTTTATATCAAGCAAAATATGATTTTGCTTGATCGTTCTCTTGCTCGCCAGGATACTCCTGTTCCTGAGACTGTTCCGCCGGAACTGCTTGGCGTTACAGCCACACTTGAAGAGGATTTTTATATAATTACTATCCCCAAACTTCCGGACGCTGTCGTCGCCTCCCAGGCTCCGTTCATAGATGTCTCTATCGCAGGGGGTTTTCTCTC
>DATKVU010000165.1:0-1406 GCA_035529915.1 Clostridia bacterium | reverse complement strand
CCACAACCATAATCCAACACGTTTCCCTTGGTTAAACCAAACTGTGATTCCAAAACCTTTTAGTTAAACCTTATAACATGGCCGTCAGGATACTGCAAACCATAACCGCAAGCAAACTTTTCTTCATACTGTTTTACATTATCTTCATACATTTTTTCAAAAACCATTTACTTTACCCCTATTAGTTTTTTGACTCTTTTGCTTCTTTAACCTTTTCACACTTTATTACCATCTCCACTCCACCCCCACCTTACAATGCTAGATTTTTGCCAAAACAAAATAACAAACAATTATAGCAACCAAAACCGCAATGGCTGTTAAATAAATAATTGTTTCAAACCTTCCAAAACCCATAAATTCTACAACACCAGCCTTTCAAAAAAAAAGGGAAGATGGCAGTGTACGGGCAGCCTGCTTTCTGTTTCGCTCTAAATTACGGGCCGTTTCAGCTTTCGTTGGATTACAACCCAACCAACTCAACAAGCCACTAACCGTCTGCCAACATCCCCAAAAATTTCAAACTCACTACTTTGCCTCCTGCGGAACAAAACGCAAAATAGACTTTATTGACGAATACGAAACCTTGTCAGGATTGTTCTTATTCGTAGTCTTAACCTCAACCCTAACACTCTTACCCTGCAGCCTAGACTCCAAAAAAGCCCTCAAAGCATCCAACAACTCCAACTCGCCAGTCATCCTGCCAACCTCGCCCAACAAATTACACTTCTCCAAAATATCATAGAGCTTACTGTTTGAAACCGAAGGACTATACGCCTTTGAAATCGTAGGCTTAACAAACATCGGCAAAGAAATCTCATTACCATTAGCATCCTTCTGCCCGTCAAGCAAAATAGAAATCAACAGCTTCTTTATCGTACCCTCTGCCTTATATGCCTTCATCTCCTGCAGGCCCACAGACAAAATGGTTCCGTTATAAGCATCCTCCGGCACCAACGCCCTCTCATACTCCTCAGAACCAGACTTGCCCTCCAAATCAATATAGACCTTCTCGCCCTTATCCTGTTCTTTATTTATTACCACCTGCTTCTCAACAGGCCCATTACTTTCTTCCCTTACTTCTTCTTTCTTATCCATTTGGAACAACCTCCTCGTCATAATAGACGCATTAGATAAGTGTAAATCATTCACTTTTTCGCCTCTTTTAGTTCATTTTCAATAAGCTTCTTTCCAATCATAAAACCTGCAATCTTTTTTACATTAAGCTTTTTCATTCTTTTTCGCCTCTTTTTCAGCTATTGCTTCCATTAAATCTTCAACAGAAATAAAAAACTCAGTTCCCTGAATAGGTAATTCATTATTTTCTCCATAACCCAAAACAACATCCCCATATACTTTCTTTTCTTCAATTATCTTCTTCAATGCTTTTAAGTCCACGCTTTCAGAAG
>DATKVU010000164.1:0-3304 GCA_035529915.1 Clostridia bacterium | reverse complement strand
TGCGATGGAACAAGTATTTGATGCGGAAAAAAAATACAAGCTCTCTTTTTTAAGGGAAGGAATTTCTCTAACCTTCACAGCAACACAAGTAAACCTAATCGGAGAACTAATCTCCTTCATTGACCGCAACGGCCAACAATTTGTATTTCAACAAACCCAGCTCACCCAAGCAAACGAGGTGGAAGAATGAACGAACTTGCCTGGCAAAGCCAGCTTGCCAAAAAACTAAACATTGAGTTTGAAAAAATACACATTGTAGCAAAAGCCTATTATGGAAACGAATTCAAAAACACGGATGGTAAAAAATGGGGAAAAAAACCAGACCTAATAATTTTACACAACCTAAAAATCATTCACCCCAAAACAAACGAAGAAATTCTAAAATCCCCAATCGGAATGGAATTCAAACTTGGAACAAAATTCAACCAAATTACAATAGGAGTAGTTGACCAAATAAAAGAACGCTACTCCCAAGAAACCTACCACTTCAACAACAAGGATGAACCATTCAAACTTGGCTCACTTTCTTTTGCAACAACCACCAGTTGCTCTGAAGGAAAGGTTTACACTGAAAACTATCCTGAAGCATCAAACTTTTTTATTGAACGCTTCTGTTGGAGGGCAAAAGTTGCCGTCTTATTCAAAACAAAAGAATTCTTTTGGAGTTATAGAAATTACCACTTTAATCTGAAAGGAGAACCTGTTGGGAGGTTTGAAGAACATGGAAAATTCAAAAAATACAATTAACATTCCTCCCCAAATTCAAAATTGGTGTTTTATAAAAATAATGGAAGGACAAAAAATACCTATTGAAAAGGATTGGCAAAACACAAATAATTATTCTTATGAAGAATTTAAAGATTACATAAAAATTGGAAGTAATTATGCTGTTGTTGGTCTTAAAGAAAAAATAATAATTGACATTGATAAAAAAAGTCCTGAATTTGAAGATGGATTGAAGGCTGCTGAAAGCCTGCCTGAAACATTCACTGTTGAAACTGCAAATGGTGGAAGGCACTACTATTTTTATTGCCATGATATAGAAAAAGGAATTAGGTTAAGAAATGAAGTTGGAGAAGTTAGAGCAAAAGGAATGTATGTCGTGGGGCCCAGTTCAGAACTTATTGGTGGAAAAAGATATACCACAATAAAATATTTTCCAGTTGCCACAATTACTAAAGCAGACATTGAAAGAGTTTTTGCAAAATGGATTGGTGGAGAAACAAAAGAAGTTGTTGGGGCAACCAAAAAGCCTTCTGACAAAACAAGGTCGGGGCAAGAGTGGGGAATAATCTGCAAAATGATAGAAAAGGGATTACCTAAAGAAGAAATTCTCAAAAAGATGCAAATGTATGCCAAGTGGAGTGAAGCCCCACCACAATACAGAAACCACCAATACACCAAGGCCCTGAAACACATTGAACAAAAAAAGGCAGAAGAAATAAAAAAAATAGAAGAAAAGTACGACCTGAAAAGCCTTTCATTTGACATCATAACAAAAATTGCAGCAAAAAAGCGAAGCGAGGCAACAGAAGCCCTTGTCAAAAAGATTCTTGAACAAGAACACATCTACACAACCAGGGACGACGAAAAGTCAGAGATGTGGATTTACAGGAACGGAATTTATGTACCCCAGGCAAAAACCTACATAAAGGAAACCTGTCGCAAAATACTTGGAGAGGTTTACAACGTTTCGCTTGGAAACGAAGTCATTTCAAAAATAGAGGCGGGAAGCTACGTTGAGCAGGACAAGTTTTTTGAAAACAAAAACATTGAGGAGATTGCAATAGAAAACGGAATACTAAACATCATCACAAAAGAGCTAACCGGCTTCACGCCTGAAAAAACGTTCTTCAACAAGCTGCCGATTGAATACAACCCAAATGCAGAGTGTGAAAACATAAAAAAGCACTTCAAGGCGGTTTTAAAGTACGAGGAAGACATTCCAGTAATAGAGGAAATTTTTGGCTACCTTCTTTTAAGGGAATACAAAATCGAGAAGGCATTCATGTTTGTTGGAACAGGCCGGAACGGGAAAAGCAAAACCCTTGAGTTGATGAAGCGATTTATTGGAATAGACAACTGTGCAAGCATTCCACTGCAGCATTTTGAAAACGACCAATTTGCAATAGGTGAGCTGTTCAACAAGATGGCAAACATTGCAGGAGACCTGGACAAAAAGGCGCTGAAGAATACTGGTGATTTTAAAACTCTTACAGGGCGCGACCTGATAAGTGCCTCAAGAAAGTTTCTAACCAGGGTAAAGTTCATAAACTATGCCAAGCTAATTTTTGCATGCAACGAACTGCCAACAACATACGACCTGAGCCATGCCTTTTTTGCAAGGTGGGTTGTGCTGGAATTTCCATACACATTTGTAACACAAGAAGAGTTTGACAAAATTGAGGATGTGGAAGAAAAAAGCAAAAACAAGATACAGGACACGAACATAATTGAAAAGATTGCCACAGCAGAAGAACTAAGCGGTTTGTTGAACCTGGCGCTGAATGGCTTGGAAAGAATACTTGACAACAAGGACTTCAGCTATTCAAAGAACACTGATGAGGTTAAAAGGTTCTGGATGCGGAAGTCAAGCAGCTTCCAGGGTTTTTTGATGGATTGCATTGAAGAGGATTGGGAAAGCCAAACGCTAAAGATTGAATTGCGCCATGCCTATTCGGATTATTGTAGAAAGCACAAGCTAACGAGTGTGAGTGATAAGGCTATAAAAATAATTCTTGAGACAACGCTTGGGGCCACTGATGAAAGGCGGTCGATTGAGAGGGAGCAGGTTCCGGTTTGGGTTGGAATTAGGCTCAAAAATGAGGTGATTTAGTAAGCTTAGAGAGGTTAGGGGGGGTTTTCTTACCTTAGGATTACTAAAAAGTAATCCTATAGGTAGGAAATGGGTATCTAACTTCTCTAACCTTACTAATTGGGTCTGAGGGTATGCTTTTATAATAAGTATGTAGGTAAATATTTAGGTATTGAGGTGGTTTTTTGAAAGGAAATTTGACAGTTTCAATCGATGTTGAGGTCTTAAAAGAAGTAAAAGCCAGGCGGGGCCTTAATGTGTCCGGCCTTGTTGAAGACAAGCTCAAAGAGTTTTTGGAGGAAGATTAAAAGTGTCGGGTGTGTGGGTGTGTTCGCAGTGCGGGTGGCGGGCATGAGTGTTTATAACTTTGCGTGTTATAAAAAACAAAAATGGAGATGATTTGATATGACGAGTTATGAGGAGTTTTTTGGAAACTATTTGAAGAAGGCTGACGTCAAGGGGGATACGACTGTTACTATAAAGCAGGTG
>DATKVU010000163.1:0-3890 GCA_035529915.1 Clostridia bacterium | reverse complement strand
CACCTGCTTTATAGTAACAGTCGTATCCCCCTTGACGTCAGCCTTCTTCAAATAGTTTCCAAAAAACTCCTCATAACTCGTCATATCAAATCATCTCCATTTTTGTTTTTTATAACACGCAAAGTTATAAACACTCATGCCTTCCACCCGCACTGCTCTTCTTCTCAAACCTCTTACTCTTAAACTCTACAATTCCCCTCAAATTTCCATTAGCATGCCAATCCTGCTCAGCCCTACAATCAACACAAAAAAGCCTGAAAGCCTCACCACACTCACAATAATTCTCCTCATACCTAACCTCAAAAGAATTATTCCCACAAGAACTGCACACAACATCCAAACTCTCCAGCTCACTCATCGCATCCACCCGCACTGCGAACACACCCACACACCCGACCTGGTTCTATGGCACAGGCCGGGACAAAAAGAACAGGTCACTTCAACACCGCCTTGTCAAGCAATTCATTTATTACCGCATCAAAGCTTCCACGTTCAGGGAACTTCCTAAGCTTCTGCAAACGAAGCCAGGTCTCATACTTTACCACAACTGTTTTTTCTTTTTCTTCCATTCACATCACCTACATTTAATATACAAAATGTATTTAAAGCTATCTTTGCGAAGGGTCAACTTTGCTACATAAAAATAAAAGTTTGGGTCAAAGGGTCAAAGGGTCAAGGGTATCTATATACCCCCTTGACCCTTTTTCTTGACCCTTTTTATGACCACGGCTCATGACCCCTTAAATCTTGACCTGACCCATTGACCCTTCTATACTACCTGAATAATGGTAGTATGAGGGAAATGCCAGAACGCCTCCAATCAAAATCATTGCAAACAACAACCTTTTAGTGTCAATTGCCTTCTTTTCGCCATAAACTAAACTCGCCTTCCCAGTTACGGGTGTATTCTCCACGTTTAAGTTTCTTTAAATAATCCTTTTTTACCATCCAATTCAGGGCCCTTTTCACTGTAACAGATGAAACTTCAAACTCTCCCTTTTCTACCATTACCTCAAATTCTGAAAGCAAATCACACCTTTTCCAATTATCTCCTTTGATTGAGAAAATGCTTCCGATTTTTCCCACAACCTCCATGAACTTGGTTTGGCTTTCCTTGTCTTCCTCTTCCTCGTTCATTCTCATTACTTTGATGAATTCCTCCCCAAAATCAATCATTCCATATAGTTTCTCAATTTCTCCAAAACGGCTCTTTTCACAAACCAAATCAAACCTATTGGTCTTTTGGTGCCTTTTAACAGAGTATGCTGTGTCAATCATTCCAAACAGGTCAGAGCTTCCCCTATAATTCCCTTCCTTTGTTGTGTGGTGTAAAAAAAGTATTGCACAGTCATTGTTTTCAAGAATTGGTTGAAACACCTGGGTGTAAATGCGGTTTATGTCATCAGCCTTGTTTTCTTCGTAGTCAGCAAAACGGTGCAGGGTATCAAATATTATCAACTTAATGCCCTTTTCTTCAATTGATTTTTCAAGCTTTTCAAGGAATATAGGGTCTAAAATGTCCCCGTTTCTTGTCAGAAGCCACAATGGAAAGTTCTTCCTCCTTATTTTGTGGCCTCTGCGCAACCTATGTAGCCTGTTTTTGATTATCTGTTCATTGTTTTCCTTGTCACACAACAAAATAGGGTACTTTGTTGTCTTAAGGTTCATGAAATTTTTGCCTGTCGCTATTTGCATTGCCATGTGCATTGCCACTATTGATTTGAACTGTGCAGGGGGGCTATAAAGCATGTTGACTGTGTTTGGGTAGAGGAATTCATCTATGAGGAAGCGCTTGTCTTTTTTGAGTTTTTCAAAGTACATGTAGTTCTTTAATCTGAATTCCCCTCTCATAATAGGCTTCTTGGATTCTTTTTTGCTTTCCACATGATTTAATGCCTTTTTGTATTGGTGTTCCCTGTATTTGCCAGTGCTTTCACTCCACTTGGCGTAAAGAATCATTTTCTTAAAAATCTCTTCCTTTGTAAGGTTCTTTTCAATCAGACTACAAATTATTCCCCACTCTTGCCCCGAACGGGTTTTGTCAACAACTTTGGTTTTGGGAATTTCAACCTTCTTTTCAAGTTCTCCTGCATCAAGTCCAAGAATGAATTTTTGTAGTTTGAGGTCTTCTTTTCTTTTGAATTCTCCACAGGCTTTGCTGACTCTGTGGGGCCTGTTTTCTTTCTCTTCTCCCTTAACTGACTTTGTTCCAATAACTTTTATTATGCGTGGAAGATCTCCAATGTTGTCAATCTGTGCTCCTTGCCCTGAAAATTTTGAGATTAAAAGTTTGTAGAAGGCCTTTATTTGAAGCTCAATGCTTTCCCTGTTTAGGTCATCTATTACAATTTTTGGAATTGCACACCATAGTTGGAAGCCGTTGCCGGACATGCACTTGGATGGCGCTTGAAAACCCTGCTGTTTGAACCATTCAATTATTTTGTCAGCAACTACTTCAGCTTTCTTTAATTCTTCATCAGTTGATGCGTCACCTTTTGGTTTTATTGCATCAATATCAACAACAACTGTTTGCACGCTTACAACATCTTTTTGTTTTGTTCCAGCGTCTATCCTTTCGTTTATTCCAACATAAATATTTTCCCCTTTTCCATTGTTTATTTCACAAAAGCTTAGGAAGGAAATCTTATCTGAAACAAACAGGCTTCTTGCAGATTCTTTTGGATTGTTAGGATTTACAATTCTTATCTCAGATTGCTTTTCATGTTGGAGGAAATCGTAACATGCTTCGATATTATTCTTATATAAATATTCTTGTGATTGTGGAGAAGTGTTACTCATTTTCATCTCTCTCCTTTAGTTTTTTATAACTTGGTTGGTAGTTGTTGCAGTTGTGTTCAGGAACATATTTTTCTGGTCTTGCTTGGTTGTTTTTTGTGTTTCTTTCATACCAACAACACATTAGGCCAGTAAGAAGATTGAAACTTTTATCAAAACTTGAAAAATGGCATGTTGCGCAAGTGAATTTTTGGTTATACTTTTTTTCTATGTCTAATACTGTTTTTAGGTTTTTTAATTCAAGAATATTTTCTCTTATTTCTGAATACAATTTTTCAGCCACTTTTTTTGTTAATTTAATCAGAGGAAATTTTACAATTACCTTGTTTGCTTTAAGTCTGTTTCCTATGAATTCGTTTGGTTCAAAATAACTGAAACTATATCCTTGTGCAACCCAGGACTGCATTTTATTTTCAATGCTTTCAATTTTTTCGGTTTCCATTACTTCAAAAGCAATTCCTGCACCAAAAACAGGGTCAAAAGTTTTGAATGTAACAAGGACATCTGCTTGTCTGTTTGCTACCGTTTTTTCTTTTCCTTTTATTTCATCTTGTGGAATTAGGATGAATGTTTTGCCTGTGCTTAGTGTAACATTTTTTGCATAGAGTTGTCCTAATATGAAAAGTTTTCTGTTGTAGTGTGTGGTGGTTTCCATTGCTTGTTTGCAAGTCGAATTTGGATTGTGTGAAAAATGGCTTGAAACTATAATTGCGTCTGGATGTCTGTGGTCTATTCTTGTATGTTCTTTTTTAAGGTGTACTATTTCTTTGCAGTCTGGGCATACCCAGTTTTCTTCTTTAGGGTTAGGTAAGGTGTTTAGGGCTTCTTCTGCATGGAATATTTTTCCAGTAGGATGGAGCGCTTCAAACATTGTTCTCCGCTCCTTTTACTTGTTGTAGGGCCGTCTTGCTTAGCAGTAGCTCTTGGCCGAATTTGTCTCTGAAGCGGAAGTGTGTCTCTGTTTCTTCAAGAATTTTTCCAGTGTATATAACTGGCTGTTCGTTGATGGTTAAAAAAATCTTTACCTGTTTGTTTTTCCATTCTTCCAACACGTTCAAAACCTTCGTGCGTTCTGGCAAAAGTTTTTGCCATTA
>DATKVU010000162.1:0-1066 GCA_035529915.1 Clostridia bacterium | reverse complement strand
AATGCTTTGTTAAAAAAAGTTGATCCTTTAATAGCTAAAAAGAAAAAGCTATACTCTAATATGGACATTACTTCTGCAAAATCGCCAGAGGAAAAACAATTAGACAAGGAAATTTCGGATCTGTTTTCAAAAATGAATGCTTTAATACTTGAAAAGAGAAAATTGATTAACTTTGGTACTATGCCTATTAAGAAAAAAACTACAGCTGCAAAAAAGCCAGTCCTCGGCCCAAAGGCCAAGCTGATGAAGCTCGCAGTAACTACTTTGCGAAACAAAGCAAAGAAGCTCGGCATCTCTGATGTTAGCAAGCGCACAAAGGAGAATCTAGTGCAGTCAATTATATTGGGCGAAGCTCGCAAAAAGCGCGGGACTACAGCTGGTAAAAAAGCTACGGCAAAGCGTAAGGCT
Source organism: Clostridia bacterium (assembly GCA_035529915.1). GTDB lineage: Bacteria > Patescibacteriota > Microgenomatia > UM-FILTER-40-11 > UM-FILTER-40-11 > DATKVU01. The sequence continues at coordinate 658 of DATKVU010000162.1, read as the reverse complement.
AGCACTACGCGCCAAACTGGATCTAGCAGCACAGCAAAAGATCGCGCTCGTAAAGCACTACCTCCAGGCCGCCGCGTTTCTAAAGCTGGTAATGTTTACTACGAGCGCCGAAAGAATCGCAGCGACAAACCTGGACAGCTAGCTGGAGAAAAATACCAGGGCTGGACTAATTACGAAACCTGGCTCTGGAATCTTCACACAGATAATGACAGCTACGAATATTTAAATGGATTTTACCAGGATAACCCTCGTTTAGAAGATTATGAATATGCCCAAGCATTAAAGGAATACTGGGAAGAATACTTTTATGAATATGAAGATCAGTTACCAGGGCCAATCTGGGATTTAGCAAAGTCGGCATTTCAAGAAATTAACTGGCTGGAACTATCTAAAGCCGCAATGGAAGGTATTTATTAAAAATGGAAGATCAACTAACTACATGGATCGCCGCTGGCGTTTCTTTCGTTACAGGCTGGGTGCTTGATAACGGCATTCCGCGTAAGATCGCAAAGTTTCTGGTTTCTTTAATTGTAAAAAAAAAGGACTAAAGTGAAATGATGGTGGCCTGTTAGGGCTATGCTAGGGGTGAGATCCTGGTTAAACGGAGGGGAGCTGCTTGCAGTTCCCCTTTTTTTTTTTACATTCGTCCTGTTTAACC
>DATKVU010000161.1:0-1196 GCA_035529915.1 Clostridia bacterium | reverse complement strand
CATTTTAACTGTTTTTAACTCATCGAGCCTTAAATCTTTGGCAAAAAGCAAAGCAAAGATTGCCACTCGCCAGGTATGTTCGGCCACAGACTCAACATCTTTAACTCCTTTTAAAACCCAGCCAGTTCTTTGGATTTTTTTAAGCAGACCGATTTCCAAAATTAAATCTAAGAATTCTTTGTTTTTAATCATTTGAGCAATTTAATTTTCTTAATTTCCTCAATAATAATATTTAACTTTTCATTAATCAAAGCAACTTCACTATTATTTTCTTCCTCAAGGAAAAAAGAAAGCGGTTGGGAAGTAATCTGGGCAATTTTTTTAAGAGTTGGAAGAGGGGGAATGGCACGGGAGGACTCGTAAGCGCTAATGGTTTTGTCACTTACTCCCAATTTTTGAGCCAGTTGTTTTTGTGATAAGCTAGCTGTTTTTCGTGCTTGCTTTAACAAATGGGCTAGACGAAGGTCTTTTGAGTTTTTCACCCGCTTATTATATTAATTTCTTTTGAGTAAAGCAACTGTTTTGTCTAATGAGAATAGAGAAAGATTTGACGTACAGGTGTATAATAAAAATTACAGTAGTCTATTTTGATTAGACTTATGATTAATACTAAGTTAAAGGTGGACAGAACTTTAACTCCCCAGAGTGCTTTAGAAAAAGGCTTTGTTTGGAAAAAAGATAGTATTTATAGTCCAGTGGCTCCGTCTTTACTTCAAGAGATTGTTGACTTAGTTAAGAAAGGTTATCGTCTTGGTCAACCCAATATGGGTGGTAGTAGCGATATATTTGTTGGGCTATATAAACCAAAAGCAACTTAAATAAAATTTTCTCTTTGTCTTCCAGGAAGTAGCTCCGTAGCTAAAAGACTTGACTTAATAATTTTTAATCTGTAAAGTAGCTTTAGTAAAAAGGCCTCCTTCCTTAAGGCCAAAAAGCACTTTAAAGAAAAAATTGTTAAAATAGTCTTCCTTAAAGGGAAGGGGGTGATAAATCAATGTGTGACACTTGTGGGTGCCAAGATGATAAAACTCAGCCTACTCCTGGTCAGCCGACCCCACCTCCAGCTGGGCCAACCGTAGAACCAACTCCTCAGCCAACTACTCCTAGTCAGCCGGTAACTCCTCCAACCGGAGGAACTCAGCCAGAGCCACCAGTAACACCGGTTCAACCGAATCCGGCTGAGCCCGGTGGTGTAA
>DATKVU010000160.1:0-1013 GCA_035529915.1 Clostridia bacterium | reverse complement strand
ATAAAAATAAGAATTGGGATTACTCCCTTGACTTCTTTTATACTACTGGTCTTGGCTACCCTGCTTACATCTTCGGTTCTAACGCTTCTGGAAGCTAAACGGGATTGATTTGATTCATTAGATCCAGTTTTCTTGTGCTGGTCTGCTGGCTTGAACTCAAAGCTATTCGCGAGATTCAAGCCGGCAGAATAGCAGAACAGCACAAAATAAAGGTCGTCTAATAAAAAAAATAACCAACACAAATTTATGGCACAAATGATTGATTGGGGAAAATTAGTTTCACAAGGTAGGGCTAAAGCTGCCGGGATTTCTTGGTCAGATGAAGAAATGCAAGCAGTTGTTTTACTTTGCAAAACATTTAATAAAACAATGTCAGAAGTTGCTCCCTATGTCAGACAGGGTATTTTTACCGCAGAAGATTATAAGAAAGCTCAAGACAAGCCGGGCGTGGTTAATCCTTATCTGAAGTTGTCTAAAGACGCTTTGATGAAGAAGGCGCAGGAATTGGAGATTCCCGTATCACCAGACGCTACGAAAGAAGTATTGGCTGACATTATTTTAAAAACGAAAACAGAATTAGCCGTTAAAGCCAGAGCAGAAGCAGATGCAAAGATTAAAGAAAAGACAGAAGCCGAAGCGAATGCCAAAGCAGAGGCAGAGGCGAAAGTGAAAGCAGAGGCCGAGAAGAAAGCTGCACCGAAAGCAAAACCGAAAGCGCCGGTAAAGAAACCGGTATCTAAACCTAAAGCTAAACCTACTAAAAAGTAGGATGGCGATAATCAAGGTCGGGGTGGTTTCCTACAACCCTCAACATAACCCATATCTTTCCTTTTCCAAGATCGGGTTTTTAGAGCAATGAGAAGGCAACTACTTAAACTTAAAAAGGGGAGATCCACGAAGGCCGAAAGGCGCTTTATGGAGATTCTCAAAAAGAATCACATTCCCTTTAAAGCCAAAGTGGTTGTAAAAGGTAGAGAGGTAGATTTTCTTTTAGGATTAAAGTTTCAGTATGC
>DATKVU010000159.1:0-2933 GCA_035529915.1 Clostridia bacterium | reverse complement strand
TGAGTTTTTTTGTGGAAAGTTTTGAACCTGCTTTTTTTTGTGCCTTAATCCAATCCCACTGTTCAAGGCACAAATCCCAGGCTTCGTCTAATGTGAGTTGTTTCTTTTTAGCACGCATAAGGTATTCCCTATTCTTTCAGTTCAAGTCTTATCTTATTTAATCTCACAAGCTCGGCGCGAAATTCGAGAGGCTTACGGCAATAATAATATTTCTCTTTGTTGCAGTCAAATTCGGGGTCAACCAAACAACCCGGACAATTGTCGCAACGTGGTGAGTCAAAGTCAATGCGAGGTTGCTGGTTCGCATACTCACAGAAAAAGCAATTGTAGTATATGTCCTCAAATCCATTTTCTTCGCACCATTGGCCTTTGAGTGTGCTTGCAGAAAGTTTTGGGTTTGCTTCTTTTTCCGCCTTAACCCAGTCCCACTGTTCAAGGCACAGATCCCAAGCCATATCTAATGTCAATGTGATTTCTTGCTTTTTAGCACGCATAAGGTTCCTCTTTTAGCCCAAGCCTTATCTTGTTTAATCGTACAAGCTCGGCGTGAAAATCAAGAGGCTTTTTTCCATAATGATATTCCTTGTTGTTGCAGCCAAATTTGGGGTCAACCAAACGACCCGGACATTTGTCGCACCAGCTGCCCCGGAATTGCTTGTTATACTCACAGAAAAAGCAGTAGCCATGTACGCCATCAAATCCGTTTTCTCTGCACCATTGGCCTTTGAGTGTGATTGCAGAAAGTTTTGACCCTGCTTCTTTTTCCGCCTTAATCCAAGCCCACTGTTTAAGGCATAGGTTCCAAGCCATATCTAATGTCAATGTGATTTCTTGATTTTTAGCACGCATAAGGTTATCCTTTTTTAGGCACTACCGAACATAATCGGAACAATACCATCAATTACAGCCTTTACTTGCTTCATTATTCTTTCTCCTTTCAGTCGTCCGTTGGGACGGGTTTTTCGTTAGCCTTGATTGCCTCGGCGTAAGCCTCGGCCGCATCGGCGCAAGCCTTGACGCAAGCCTTGTCGTAAGCCTTCCGCGCATCGGCGTAAGCCCTCCACGCATCGGCGCAAGCCTTCTCCGCATCGGCGTAAGCCTTGTCAGTCATTTTTGGCCTCCGAGTTTCGCCTCATCGTAAGCCTTCTCCGCATCGGCGTAAGCCTTCCCCGCCTTGACGTAAGCCTTCCACAAGTCGTAGCGAGCCTTCCGCGCATCGGCGCAAGCCTTCCACGCCTTGTCGTAAGCCTTCCGCGCATCGGCGTAAGCCTTGTGTGCCTTGACTTTGTCAGTTGTTTTTGGCATAGTCTTATCCTTTCAAAAAATTAGGGAGGCCGCCGAAGCAGCCCCCCTTATCACTTATCAGCGTTGCGAAGGCGCAGATTGAGTGCTCTATGTTTAATCTTTTCTGATTTTTTTTGCTTCGCTCGCATGGTCTTCGCAACGCCTTTCTCAAAATTCTTCTTGACTTATCGGACTCTTTTTGTTATAATGCCTTTTGTAATGTCAGCTACAAGAAGTATGCCTCGCTTAGGAAGGGCAAATAATCAGTTTCAAAAGAACCTTAATCGTCTATGTAAATAATATCGGATTATTTTGATTTCGTCAACATAAAAATATCAAAAAAATACAATAAATATATAAATTCAGTATTGGCAGGGGTTTACAAGTGAAAAAAATTTTGTATCATAGAGAAATATGGATAGTGATAATCCGACAACTGTGAGATTTACAGAAAAAGCAAAGCCATTGAAAGACGAGCTTGCTCCGATTTATGGCCTGAAGAACATTGTGTCTGCGGGTGTGCTTCTGTTCTATCGTCTGTCTGATTCAGAACAAAAAAAAGCCATCCTTGAAGCTAATGAGTCTATCGAACAAGATGAAATTGAGCTTGCCCGCTCCGATGACGCCAGAGCGTTAGAAGCTCAACAACGTAGCAGGAAGAGGCGCAACGGCGCATAAGCTCTGTTAGTTCGGCTAAATCTTGCTCTTTTTGGGTATTTATTACAGGTATATTGACGAATTGAATCGAGTTTTCCACAGCCATAACCCTTACGTTGAGGTGTTCACCGCCTTGCGGTTTCAGGCTGCCGAGCCTTTGTTTGTTTCGCAGAACGGCTGTAAATAAGTCGTTACCAAAGTATATGATGTTGATTGAAAAATCAATAGAAAATAAAATAATTTTGAAGGGTAAGGGATGGAAGATGTATTCGTATTACTTGGAGCAGGAGCTTTAATAGCTTGCTTTTTTGGTTTCTTGCTCTATATCACTGATGATGAAAATAGTCGCTTTTAAGGAGTTAGTGTAATGTTGGACAAAATAATAGAAATTTATTCAGAATACCACATAACCAAAATCGGTATAGGCTTGATTGTTCTTGCTGCAATCATAACGCTTACCCTAAGAACGGTTTGCGGAGATTGGAGATGGAAAAAATACGAAAGTACTAAATCCAGCAAAAAGGGCCGCCCCCATAGGAAATGCCTTTCGGAGGAACGATGAAAAGAACTATGTTAGCATTTCGTACAGACCGCCTTTTTCCCAAGCCTTTTTGCCGAAATTAGTAACGGCCCAATAAAACCTGTCTATGGTTGTTTGTTTGTCTTTTGATATTTTGGCTCCATCAATAAAATGGGCCATAACTTCCATTCCTTCTTTTAGCCAGTTGTCCGAATCCTCTCTACTGCATTCTACCCATATAACGCCATTGTCGGTCATTCGCCAGAATCCGTGAGTGCTATGGGTCTTGTCGTGAATTACAGCGGGTTTTGCATACCAGCCTTTTGGTGGGTAAAGCCACCAAATCCACCACGGAGTCGAAGCAAAATCCAGAACAAAACCTGTTTCGGCCTCAACGTAATCGGTGGAATCTTCACTGCCGATGTAGTATCTGAAAGGCGCAGTCAGTACATATAGCTGTTTACTCCAAAAA
>DATKVU010000158.1:0-1001 GCA_035529915.1 Clostridia bacterium | reverse complement strand
CTGGCAGTCATTCGCCCTTTGGTCAAACTCGTAACACCCGATATTGAGCAGAGCATGGAAAAGTTTGTCAAAGACTTGTACGTCAAGGCTCAGGATACGCCGAACGTGTTTGATGACATGTTCGTCGAGTTTATTGCTGAGCTTTTGGACGTCGAGCTTTAATATGGGCGGGAAACCGCCCATTAATTTAGGAGTAAAATTATGAGTGATATTGATCCGAACGCTGCGGATAAATTGGTAGTTTCAGCTTTTGATATACTAAAGAAAAGATCAACTGAAATGCCAGCGATTCGCAATTTAATTGCAGCGATTAAAGCTACCGGCGAGTCTACTGAAGAGATGGAAAAACAAATGGATGCAGTAGAGGCGCTTGTTGATAGTGTTTTAAAAACTTCCAAGTTATTTCCAAAGGTCTAAACAACTATTATGGGCTGGTGGGGGGATATGTGGAAGAGTATTGGTAATTTTCTTATCAGTACTGCAACTTTTGTTATTGATGGCGCTGTCTGGTTAATTAATACCACTAAAAAAGCGTATTTAACTGCTAAACATGTTTTCGGTAGTTGGATTTCCGGTATGCTCGATACGGCTATAGGTTCCCTTGTTGCCTTACTTGTTATTGTCGGGTTTGCAATTGGAGCAATATTTTTTGGGGAAGCTCTTGCAAATAGTGGATTTGTACTTGCTTTAAAAGCAGCACGGGATAAAGTTAAAACTGCAATTCAAATGGTTTCCGAGTCTATTAAATTAAAGTTCTTTTTGGATACGCATAAAGTATTGGCTTCAGTTTGGGATGATTATCGGGATATTTTTAAAGACTTAAATAATGCGTTTGCAGGATTGGCCGGTGAATTAGGTTATGATGCCGGTACACTGCTTTTGATGGTTAATCTTGGCAAAAGCACGGCAATTAATAGTTTGCAATTTGTCGGGATCGACTCAAAGACTGCCGAGATTGAAGCTATGGTTAAAACTCAGGATTTTTTAGAGCGGGTGGATAA
>DATKVU010000157.1:0-9523 GCA_035529915.1 Clostridia bacterium | reverse complement strand
ACAATCGGTCCAAAAATTCCCACTCTCTTGACTGTATTAGCAATCGCCGCTGAATCAATCCGGTTGCCAAGAAGATAAATCAGAAGAAAGAGTAAGGCAATCAGAGCTAAATAAAGGAGGCGTTTTTTAGTAATTTTCTTTGCCATTGGTTAATTTTACCATTCCAAACCCAATTTTGGCGCAAAAAGTTTTAGTCTATCTGACAAAGGAACTATGGGTTATGAAGATTTATTTTTTCTTAGTAAGTTTGATGTTGCCGACTTCCGTTACACCAGCCTGCTCAAAACCCAAGCTCTCATAAAACCTTGTTAGCCAAGGCTCTTTGGGGCTGTGGGTAACGGAAAAGTATTGATATTCCGGCGGATAGTCTTGGCTTAGGGCAAAATTCACCAACCTTCTGCCTATCCCCTGCTTTCTATAGTTTTCTTCCACAAACAAATCATTTAAGAAAATAGAGTTGGGAAAATGTGGGTGGCTTTCATCCAAAAGTCTGACCAGTAGATAGCCGATTGGTCCTGAGTCGGAAAGAGCCACAAAAAGGAGCTTGTTTTTTAAAGCTTCTTTTAATTTTATTCTTTCTTTTTCTGTTTGATTCTTTGAAAGCTCGCGGCCATAGCCAGCTTGAAGCTTAATCATCATCTCATAAATTTCTTCTAACTCACCCGCCACCGCGATTCGAACATTAATCATAAAAACATTTTACCATTTCAAACCCATTTTTACTGAAATATCCTCCTTGACATAAAAAAGGAGAGCCGAAAGGCTCTCCTTAAACGATTTCTAATCCTTTTATCTTCCTCTCCTGAAATCTCCTCCCCTGCCGCCGCCTCGAGGCGCTCTCCGATCATCTCGGCGCGGGCCAAAATCTCTTGGCGGGCGCTCGGTCATCGGGCGGGCTTCGTTAACCACAATTTTTCTGCCTTCAATTTCTTGATCGTTGAGGGTCTTGATTGCTTTATCAGCTTCCTCATCACTTGACATTTCCACAAAACCGAAGCCTTTGCTTCTGCCGGAATATTTATCCATGATTACGGTTGCGGAAACAACTGTGCCAGCTTGAGAGAAGAGCTCCCCCAACTGGGAATCGGAAACACTGTAGGGAAGGCCGCCAACATATAGTTTTTTTGCCATTTTTTTATTCACCTCCTTGTCTTTTTTTTTGGAAACTGCTCTATCTAGACGAATAAAAAGATGGACTGTGGGAAGTATCTTTTTAACTCAAACTAGCAGAAACAAGTTGTTACCCTAAGTTTATTGGATAAATTATATCACACTCAAAGGAAAAGAAAAGCATTTGCTTGACGGATAGCAATTTATCCTCTTAAAATCGCTTGGCATTGACGCGTGCCGATGAAAAGGCACTCGCGCCTTTCATACCTCCTCGACAGCGTCATGCTAAAAAAGAGCCTGGGGTCACCTTACCCTCGTTTTTATCTTCCCAGGCTCTTTATCCCTTTTATGCTTTTCTTTTTCGAGCTGGTGGGTAAAACCCCTCAATCGAAATCCCTCTTACATTGGCAATTATGGCTCGGTAGTCTTCTCTTAACTGCTCTGAAGTCAGAAGGCGTTTCCCTCGGCGTCGGGCCAAAGCCCGATAAAGAACTTCTATTACTACTCTTCCCCTCCAACCGTGGTTGTAAAGCTCCCATAAAATCCAATTAAGCTCGGTCTCCTTTTCCGGATGAAACAGTCCCTCAAGCTCTTCCATAATATCAATCTCAGCTTGGGCAATATCAATCCTGCCAGCCGAAATATGGATCTCTTTAACCTTCTCCAAAAAGTCGGGATAAAGCAGCGATCTTCTCCAGTCACTTAATTCGGGCACAAGACGAGCATGAAGAGTGTCATAACAAATTCCAGTATAGTGGCGCCTTCTCATTTCCGCCAACAAATCCTCCACTGACCTGACTCCCCAAAGCTCAACTACCTCTGGACAAGGCTGAAAAAGGACCTGGGAAAACTTTCCGGCTTCTTCTTCGTTCCTTTCCCAAGGACAGTCTGGAGCCGTCGGATAAAAAACCGTTGGCAGTTCTCGCCCGGTTTTTTCTTTAAGTTCTTTCTGAATCTTGACTAAAGTCTGATAAGAACGAGTGCTTTCCGCAAAAACGAGCGAGGAACGCAAGTTAGAGGGCTTAACCATTTCTATAATCTCTCTCCAAATTACCTGGGGCTCTCTTTTCTCCCGAGGACTTAAGTGACCGGCAATAATGCCTGACTCTTCAATCACGGCTAGCCCACTACCCACTTCTATTGTCAGCCAAGGAGTAGGCATTACCTCTGCTCCGTCGCTACCTGTTTTTTCGACCAGCCGGCCAATTCCCCTCATTCCCCGAACCACACTCCCTGGGTCACCTAAAATATTGGGGACTAAAACCTGTGTTGATCTTTCCGGATTTGCCATGTTGTGGCATTTTAATCCCTTAATTACGATTTCTCAACTTTCTTAGGCAGAAGGGCCAAGCCTGGGTTGAAGTTTAATCTGGTTATCAACATCGATGACTCCCGGCCGCCAAAAAGCATCATTATAGGCAGAAATTTTGCTATGACGACGACTAACTTCTCCCCCCAAACTTACCATGCCGCTATCAACGCTAACCTCAATTTTGTCTTTATCTCGCCGAATAATATGAGGGTCAGCCATAATCGTGTTGTAAACATCAGCCTGAATATCCTCATCAGTTGAAGTAACACTGGAATAGCCATAATAATCAAATTCTGGCAGGCCTCCAGTCCGGCCGCCATAAAATCCTGGCCGCATACCAAAACCGCCAAAAGGTCCCTGAGTCTGGGTTCGGCCAAAATCTAAGTCCGGAGGCCCACCAGCCGCATAACCGCGACCACCTCTTAATCCTCTTTGTCCGCGATCAGGCCTACCCGAAGGATAATCAAAAACATTACCCGAACTGGTTGGCGAAGGCCTTATCTTCTGCATTTTCCTCACCTCCTTTTTCCTGCCATCAATTATCTGGGAAATTTTTCAAGAATTAAGCAAAAACAGGCAAGGACTTAGTAAGTAGTTTTTCTTTTACTTTGTTTTCATCAAATCTTTGTCGATTTCAGCCAAGAAAACTAACTTGCTTACCTTTTTCTAACCAAATTTTCATCCTCGCCATAGCCTTCCCCTGTCAGGATTTGAGACGAAAACCCAGAAAGTTTAAGGAGGGGCGCCATGGAAAAGATAGGCTGGGTAGTGTTGGAAATTAGCCCCAAGGCCAAAGAGGCGAACATTGACATCTTTCGCTCATTCTTGCAAGAGGAAATGCCAGGAGCCTCGATTTTGCCCGAAGCATACGGGGAAGGAGGCTTCTTTGCCCCTGAAGCTAAATGGGTCTACGAGGTCCAAATCTTTAGAACTGCGCTTGCCAACGAAATTGCCCTCATTGCCGGCAAGCTTGGTTTTGAGGTCGTGAACATGGAAAAGGTGGTTAGCTAAGATGAGGAAACCAAAAGCTTAAGGCCAACAAAAGCGTTGGAAAAAAGCAAAAGCCCACCTTAAAGAGCAGAGGAGAAAATGGACAAAAGAAAAACGCCTCCAATTGCCGGCAACCACAGCAAGCTGTTCTTTGTCGTTCTCGGGGTGGCGGTGATTCTCCTTTACTGGGCCCTGGCCCGCTATATCTATCAAAGCTACCAAGACCAACGAGTCAAAGAAGAAATCACCAAAATTACCCGCCAAGCTTAGGCAATAAGCGCTTTGTATAATCCCTTCATACAAGGCGCTTTTTTCTTAAAGCTGATCAAAAGGCTTTTGTCTTCTTTTGGCATCTTGCCAAACTTGATACAAAACAAAAAAACCAATTCCGGCAATTGCCAGTTCAGCCAGAATAATCCCAAAAAGTGAAGTTGGTAATAAAAAAGGAATTCCATTCCAAAGCCCATGCAAAACTGTTACCAGAAGAAAAGCACCAAAAACCCTGGCTGTTAGTTGAAAATCAAAAGGGGTGCTTTCCAAAAACAAAATGCCGGCAAAAATAGCCGTCCAAGTTCCATGACCGACTGGTGAAACTAAAGCTCGGAGTAAAGTCAAAAGAATACTACTGGAAAAATTTCCTTCACTTTCCAAAAAAGACAAAAAAGAGTAGCCGATGCTCTCTAAGGCAGCAAAACCCATGCCAACAGCCGCTCCCACCAAAACGCCATTAAGCTCGGAACTATGACTTAAACCGCGAACAATCAGGCCAACTGCCAAAATTTTGGCAATCTCCTCAATTCCCGCGGCTCCAAAAAGAGTCAGAAGACTCAACTCAGGAATCAAAACCGGCAAAAAAATGGTCGCCAAAAAAACCCCCAAAACTCCACCATAAAGAAAGCTAAGAACAATATCCGTGACGCCCAATAAGCTTTGTTGACGATTTTCATAAAAAAAAGTCACATAAGTGACTGGCACAGCAAAGCTACCTAACAAAGCGATTGTCGGAAAAAGCAAGGGATTACTGCTAGCCAACAAAATCCCCACTCCAACAGCAAAAAGACTAAGAGTAATCAACAAGACCAACTGCCAAAGTTTTAGCCCTCTTTCTCCCAGTCGTTTAAAGATCTCTTGCATTTTTGAGTCTTAGCTTTGAGGTAAATTTTCGTTTAAAACCTGGTTTAGTTCCTGGGCTGACTGGGGAAAAGGAGCGCCCGAGCTGTCCATTTTTTGAGATACCTGCATCATCATATCAATCAAAGTATCAGAAATCCCATTAGTTTTGCCTTTATGTTTTTTTAGGGTTTCTTGAAAAGCGCCCCAGTTTTTTTGCATTGTTTCTTTCCAAAGAACATCGGTATCATCCATGGGAATATGAGCCATTTTCCTTACCTCCTTTATCTTTAACTTATCTTTTTTCTTTTAAAAAAGGGTTTAAGCTGAGTAAGAAGAGAGCAAGAAAATGAAGGTCAACTAGGCCAACCAACAGGCATTAAATACAAAACTTCTTCGTTTTCGCTAATATTGAAAAGATTTCTCGCCAATTTCTCGTCAAAAGCACCGACAGCGACTGTCCCCAATCCCAGGCTTTGGGCTTGAAGATAAACATTTTCTCCCAGATGACCGACTTCAATATAAACATAAGAATCACCCTTTTTGCCGTATTTGTCAGTCGCTTTGCCAAAGTCAGCCGCGACTACCAAGCAGATTGGGGCTTGACTGACAAATGATTGGCCAAAAGTTACCTCTCTTAGCTCTTTGCCAATATCGCCAATTTCAATTTCGCTTAAACGATGACCTTCGGGCCAATAGCGATAAACTCCTGGCTCAAGATCCTTAACTTTTCGGGCAATTAAATAGAGACTTAAAGGATAAATTCCTCCTGCCGAGGGAGCAGTTCGGCCAACCTCAGTCAAACCATAAGCAGCCCATAAAAGCTGGGCTACCTCTTCTAAACTAAGCAATTGCTCTTTAAACTTTCTGACACTACTCCTTTTTGCCAGACTTTCTTCAAGAGAAATCTCCCCTTTGGTTGCCGGCTTGGGCAAATCAAGCCAGTTCTCTTCCAAATAGCGTTTGGCCTGATACATGTTTTTATTATATATAAATATTCAAATTATTAATAACGACTAGGAATATAGTAAACCGGACTGGCTCCTTTTCTGGGCGGATAAAGTCTTAAAAGCTCGGATATCGCGACCGGAATATCCGGATTAACCCGCAAACCTAAGTCTCTGGCTTCATCAAAAGTAATTGGCTCATCATGGGTAGCCCGCCCTTCGGTCAGAACAGCAACGATTTTAGGAATTTCCTTTTTAGGATATTCATTGGCAAGCAAAATCTTTTCTACCAGTTCTCGGGTTTGCACAATTGCCTTTTGGGAAACGTCAATTAAAGCAATTGTTTGGTCATCAATATCTTTAGGGACTTTTCTCTCATTTATCTTGGCAATTGAAACTGCCGGCAAACCCAAAATTTGCGGATCAAGCCGGCCTAAAAGAGCCTGGCGATCCATTCTAATCTCATCGGCGGCCAAGGCGAGCATTGTCCCCCCAGAAAGAGCAAAATGAGGCACAAAAACCGTGACTTTGGCAGGATGGGAGAGCAATCCATAAACAATTTGTTCTACGGCCAACTCAATCCCTCCTGGAGTGTGGATAACCAGATCAATTGGCATTGAAGCCGGGGTTAAGCGAATCGCTCGCAAAATTTCTTCAGCATCTTCAATATCAATAAATTCTTGAAAAGAAAAGCCGAAAATTGGAGCTCGACGGCGGCGGTCAATCAAGGTGATTAAACGGGTGCCTCTTTGGCGCTCAATCATTCTGATAAAGGCAATTCTCCTTCCTTGGACAATTTGTGCCTGAACCAGTGGCCAAATCAAAAGAAAAATTAGAAAGGAAACCAAAGCAATCAAAACTGTCATAAGCTCAAAGTAATGGCTTTAATTGAGCTTTAAATTAAAAAAGAGTCACAGCCAAGTAAGAGTTAAATTATTAAGTAATAACTATGTATAATTTATTACATGACACTGGAGAGTCAAAGAATAGAAGAGTATCTTGGAGAGGTTTTGGATTCGGAAAGTGTTAAGTTATTAAAAAGGGAAGGAATAGTTGCTAAACTTCCACCCCCTCAACGAGAAAATGGGACTAAAAAAGAAGTTGTTCTTTATCAACTGCAAAGCCAAAAACCCCAAGAATCCCCAAGTGAACAAAAAATTAATCTCCCCGAAAGAGCCAATACCCCAAGAAGAAAAACTCCTGGTCTGCCCGGGCGAGAAGCAGAAACTCCTGGAGATAGGCGAAGAGTAAAAAACGGAAGGTCACTTCCAGAAAGCAAGTGCCGCGGCATATATTGGATAATTGAATACTTAGCAAGAGCACAAGGGAAAAAAATAGGGACAAAGGTTCCTCTTAATGAAATCACTTACCAGGCTGCTCAAAAAGTCTTAAAAAGAACACTGAGAGAAGATCCAGAATCAATTAAATTTGCCCGCGCTCGTCTTCATGCGGATCTCCGCCGCTTTTTAAAGGAATGGAGAAAGCATGAAAGGGAAAAAGTTTATCGACTTATTGCCCTCTCCGAAGACAGAGATGTGGTCAACACCAAGTTTAAAAATAAAGAATGGAAAAAACTATACAAAAAAATACTCTTGCATTTTGGTGATCTTTCAGCAAGAGAGTTTATCTATAAAGTGGAAGTTGTCCTTCCACAAGAATTTTATTAATTTTTCTTACTCAAAGCTTACTTTCTTTTCGTCTTTCTCTTTACCAGTCGAGTTGCAGGCAGAAATAGAAAAACAAACCCAAGAGATTCTCCAAAAGCCTCCGGCTTCAAATTTACGCTCTCCTTACCAACTTTAAAAGAAGTTATTAAATCAAAAGGATATTTTAAATTATGATTTTTGCCAATCGAAAAGAGGCGGGCCAAAAACTGGCGGAGTACTTAAAACAATACCAAGGAAAAGATATTGCTCTATATGCTTTGCCCCGAGGAGGGGTAGTGGTGGCGGCCGAGATTGCCACTGCTTTTGGAGTTCCCTTAGACTTGATTATTGCCCGAAAAATTGGCCATCCCTTGCAACCCGAGTTTGCGATTGCCGCCGTTTCTGAAAATGGCCATTTGCTTCAAAACAAGGAAATGGTTGAAACCATTGATAAAGACTGGTTTAATAATCAAGTAAGGGAAGAACAAAAAGCTGCCCAAAACCAGCGAGAAAAATATCTGGCTGGTCTGCAAGTTGTTCCTGCCCAAAACAAAGTGGCAATTTTAGTTGATAATGGCATTGCCACGGGCCTAACCGTAATGGCGGCAATCAAAGACTTAAAAAATCGTCAACCACAAAAAACCATTTTGGCGGTTCCCGTTGTCCCTCAAGAAATCGCTTTAAAGTTAAGAGCAATGGTAGATGAACTAGTGGCCTTGGAAATCCCGGCCCGTTTTGCTGGGGCTGTCGGCGCTTATTTCGGCTCTTTCCCGCCAGTGACTGACAAAGAAGTAATTGAGCTTTTAAACAAAATTAACCAAAAATTATGAAAGAAAATATTGTTCATATTCCCGTAAACAAAGTCAGCATTGAAGGCAATCTGGAAATCCCCCAGGAAGCCAAAGGCTTGGTAATTTTCTCTCATGGCAGCGGCAGCAGTCGCTTTAGTCCACGCAACAAGGCAGTGGCCAAAGTTCTCCAAAAAGCTGGTTTGGAAACACTGCTTTTGGATTTGCTTACTAGAGAAGAAGACCAAGTTTATGAAAACCGTTTTGACATTAATCTTTTAACTGATCGCTTGGTTCATACTATTAATTGGTTGGAAAAAGAAAGTCCAGGGGAAATGCTGAGTCTCGGGCTTTTTGGCGCCAGTACCGGCGCGGCTTCCGCGCTTAGCGCGGCGGCTTTTTTGGGACCAAAAGTTAAAGCCGTAGTCTCTCGAGGAGGACGACCGGATTTAGTAATGGACATTTTGGGAAAAGTTGTCTCACCGACTCTTTTGATTGTTGGCGGAGAAGATGAAGTGGTTATTGAGCTCAATAGACAAGCTTACGAAAAGCTGCAAACCACCAAAACCTTGGAAATTATTCCCGGAGCGACTCATCTTTTTGAAGAACCAGGCGCTTTAGAAGAAGTCGCCCGCCTGGCCAGTGATTGGTTTAAAAAATACTTATGAAACTGCTTTTTGTCGGCGATGTCATGCTTGGACGATTAGTTAACCAGGCTTTAAAAAAAGAGCCTTCCAATTACCCTTGGGGAGATACGCTCCCTCTTTTTAAAAAAGCTGATTTGCGCTTTTGCAATCTGGAATCGGTTATCTCTGATCGGGGCCAACCTTGGTCCGCCACTCCCAAAGTCTTTCATTTTCGCTCGGATGCAAAAAACATTGAAGTCTTGAAAGCCGCCCAAATCAATGCTGTTTCCTTAGCTAACAACCATGTTTTAGACTTTGAATATGAAGCGATGTTTGAAATGCTAAAGCTTCTTTCTGACGTAAAAATTGCTTTTGCCGGGGCTGGCGCCACTTTTACGGCTGCTTCTAAGCCGACCTTTCTTAAAGCAAACCAGCAAAAAGTCGGCCTGGTTGCTTTTACTGATAATGAACCCCAATGGGAGGCAGCTGACTTGATTCCCGGAATATTTTATCTTCCTCCTCAACGCAAAGACCGACGAGCCCAACAACTGGCAGAAATTATCCGGCTGGCTAAAAAAGAATCTGAAATTCTAATTATCTCTGCTCATTGGGGGCCAAACTGGGGCTATGCTCCGCCGGCCGAACATTCTAGCTTTGCCCATTTTCTGATTGATCGAGGGGCAGATATTATTTTTGGTCACTCGGCCCATGTCTTTCGGGGAATTGAAATTTACCGCAACAAAGTCATTCTTTACTCTACCGGTAATTTTATTGACGACTATGCCGTTGATGAAATTGAAAGAAACGACCAGTCCTTCATTTTTATTATTGAAACAAAAAACAAGCAAATTGCCAAAATTGAGCTTTACCCAACAATTATTGAAAACTTTCAAGCCAAACTAGCAGTTGGCGATGAAGCTGAAGATATTGCTTTAAAGATGCAAACCTTAACTGCTGAGCTAGGAACCCCCTTAGAATGGCAGGAAAAAGAAAG
>DATKVU010000156.1:0-1088 GCA_035529915.1 Clostridia bacterium | reverse complement strand
TGATCTTGAAGTATCTTTAAATTCCTTTTCGGCAGTAAAGAACTTAGGACTGATTTTACTCTTACGGCTTTTTTTACCGGATAGGGATTGAATTTTTCTCTGGATTTCCTTGGTTTTTACTTCAATGTGGTTTACAGCAACGTCTCTGTTTTCATGTATTCGATTCGCATACGTCCTGTCTTTTTCAAGGTCTTTGTTTATTTCTTCTTTTCTTGTCTTCCGGTCACTAATTTTTTGTATCGCACCCGAAACGTCAACCTCGCCCTTTTCTGACCTGAGAATGTCTAATGCACCTTTTTTTCCTGTTACCTTGATTTCTTCTTTCTCTCCCGGCCACTCAATCACGGACTTCTTATCAACCTTAATCTTGCGCCCCGGTTTGACCCTGCCTAAAGCGTCACGCCCAGCGGTTAGGGTAATCTCGACCTTGCCCTTGAACTTACCCTTTGTGATTTCCCTCGCTGATATAATTGGTTTCTTCTGGTTGTTAATCCATGCCTTGCCTATGGATTCGGTGGGTAGGGTTTTGTCTGTGGGTTTTGTTTTCCCAAATAATCCTTCTTGCTTGGGTTCCCAAATCCCCTCTTGTTTAAATTCTGATGATGCCTGTCTCTCAACTTTGTCTAATGCCGATAATTTTTCTGGTTGTTGGGGTTTTGTTTTTGGCCCTACTTTTTCTGGTTTGCCAAATAGAGATGGTTTTTCTTTTACAAGTTCGGGTTGTTTGGTGGCTATTTTTTTTGGTTTTCCTTTTAGTACTTGAACTTTATCCCACGGTTCAAATTTGAGAATATTCCCATCTTCAAGAGTAACCCCTCCTTTTGTTTTGTGAATCTTGTATTCGTCCCATCCGTCCTTTGTTTTGTTTTCTATAATGGTGTACGTCTCACCTTCTTTGAGACTATCTACACTTACGGATTCATAGTCGCCTTCTGGCGGTCCTTCAGTAAGGTCTGGATGTTTCCCCTTTAAATCTTCCGCAATTTCTAAAAACTCTTTGAGTTTTGCATCCTGAATTGGAGTTAATACTTTACCACTCTCGGCTTTATCTATGATGTTATTAAATTCTTTTGCCGACCACCCCTTAC
>DATKVU010000155.1:0-3229 GCA_035529915.1 Clostridia bacterium | reverse complement strand
ACTGAGATAATAATGGATAGCCATGGTCAGCCCAACCAATCAAGCAAGAAAAACTAACGATTTTTTTTTCCAACTTCAATCTTTTTCTGAAGCTGCCCACGCTTTTTTAAAAGACCCTCAAGAGCAACAATGGGGTGACTGGAGCCGAAAAACCCTTTTAATTGCTCTTAAAAACACTCTCTTAAGTTTAGGATTACTAAATATAGACCAACTCCCCCCAGAAGAGAGCGAGTTGAGGTTTTTTTGCGAGGTTTTGGATAATTTCTTGAGCCAAAGCACCAATGAAACACTTGCCTCAACCGTGCCCACGGAAAAGCTAGAAAAACTAAAAAAAGATCTTGAGCAACAAAACCTTGAAAACAAAGAATACTTAGCCAAAGTTCAAGAAGAAAACGAGAAACAATTCGCTCACTTAAGAAGAATTGCAGAAATAAAAAAAGAGCTGGTTGCCGCCTTAGAAAAGCAAAACCAGGCAATTGCTGAGCCACAAGCAGAAACTTTGGCTTCGGAAATCAATGAAAACTTAGAGCTAGAGCCTTTAAAAGAAACTCTCAAAAGAGCAGCCACCGCAGAAACTGGCTCTCCTTTAAAAGAAAGTGCCTGGCAAGAAATTAATCAAGAGTACCAAGAGGCAATTGAGCAAATTCCTAACCTCTCCCCGCAAGTTAAAGAATATTTACTTAATCACCCACTTTCACTGAAAACCGCCCAAGAGTTGGCTACCAGCTCTCAAACCCAAGAAAAACAAGCAATCTTAAAAAAAGCGATTTCGCCTTTAACAGAAGCTCAAAAACAAGCAGTTGAAGATTTAGCCATGGCTACGGCAGTTAATCTTGTTAGCCTTGACCCAAAAGCTTCAACTAGGGAAATCAGAGACATAATCGGCTTTAGCCTAGGACAAGAACTCTCTCAACTTGCTTCCCAACAACTTTCGCCTGAAAAAGTTTCTGCCTTGGCTCAAATCCTTCAAAAAGAATCTTCTCGGCTAATCGATGGCAACTCTCCCCCTCTACCTGGGTTAACTCCAGAAATTGTTACTAGTAAACAAAGACTTTTTGTTAGTGTTACCACCCCGGCTTTACCAGGAACCCAGGCTGGTAGTATTCCTCAAATACTAATCGAAGGAGAACTAACTCCAGCCCAAAAAACCTTTGAGACAATTAAAAGCGGTAGTTTTGGCCAAAAGAGCCTTGATCTTATTAGTGAAGAAATAGGAGTTGCCCAAAGTTATCACTTTGCTCGTCAAGGCCTAAATATCTCAGCCATATACCAAATCTCCCAAAGAGAACAAATTAAAAACCCTCAAAGCCAAAGAAAAGAAAGCCAATTTAAAGGTCTACAAATTAACTACCAACAATTTGAGCAAAAGTTTGCTTTTATAGCTAAAAAGCTCAAATATTGGGCTTTAAATCGAGTCCGTTTTTTCCAAACTCTCAGGCGAATTCCGTCTCCAATGCAAGTTTTCTTTCAAAAAGCACTGAGCTGGTTTTATAAAACTGGTTTAGGAAAAGGTTTTAAGAGTTTTTCTGCTAGACTGGCTCAAAGAGGATTACAAACTCTCTTGAATTCGGCAATAGGTAAAGGAATTAAACTATTCTCAATTCAAGGACTTAAAAAAATTGTTGGAAGCCTTACTCTTACCAGCTTCCATGCCGCTGCCGCCACTGTTAGTTTGGGTACCTCTCTGGCAATTACTGCCGCCATCACTCTCGCCAAAAAAACCTTTAAGGAAAGCCTTTCTCTTGCAGGAAAATTTATGGAAACATTTACTCTTGGAGCCCTTAAAAAAGAAGATTTAAAATTTATTCCTATAGCTGTTATTGGCACACTTATCTTCCTCTCTTCCTTTTCTTACTATACTATTGTTGAAAACATCGGCGGCGCCCTAGTAGGAACAGGTAAAGGAGCTTCTATTCCTGGTATAACCGAACCTTTGGGATCTTCTTTGGATTGCGACAAAGTAGAAAAAAACTCAGCTGAAGAACTTGTTTGTGATATTAGAAGTTGTATAAAATCTGGAAAAGTAAGTCTCGACAATTGGTTAAACCATCTTAGCTGTATTGAAAACCTCTGGCAAAACAAAGAAACAGTTAGAAATATCTTGTACAATCATATAATTTGTAAGGGGTGTAATAATTTGCTCCAATGCGTAGGTTTTGTTCTTGCCTATGAGGAAACACGAAATCACTCCATGGTCTCTAGGAATGCTTGTGAATATGTTACTAACCACCAAGGATTTGAAGCAATAAAACCCTACTACAAAGATGGTGTTCTTAAGTGTCCAGCTAAAGAAGGAGACATTGCTGTTTGGGGTGATCCTGCTTGTGGTCAACCTCCCAATCATTACGGTCATGTGGCGATTGTGGTGCGAGAAGATGGAAGTGTTATCTCGGTTGCAGAAGCAGACGGTTTAACCGGAATTGTTGATGTAATTAAATATCCTTGTGGCCGAGAAGGAGGACCGACAGTCTTTTTGCGCAAAGAATGACAATGAAAATTTTAACTAACAAAAAATTCAGACTTTTGGCTTTTTTAATCCTAATTCTTGGTTTGTTACTTGGGCTTAAAATTTTATCTAGAAGAAAAGCGCCTAAAATCTTAGAAACCTTTCCCCCAAACGGGGAAGACCAAGTTCTTATAACTCCAGAAATAATAGTTAGTTTTAATCAGGATTTAGTGGCTGAAGAATGGATAATAAATCCTTTTCCCGAGTTTAAATTTAACTTGGAGATAGATAAAAACCAATTAAAGATTGTCCCCACTGAGGTACTGAAATTCCAGACCAAATATAATTTAGAAATTAAAAATAAAAGTTTTGAAGATTTTTACTATTCTTTTTCTTTTACTACTATTCCCCAGCCTATAACTGGTTTGGGAGACCCTACTTTTCACCAAAGACAAAAAGTATTAATCCAACAAAATTACCCCTTGCTTAACTACATGCCACATCGAGATGAAGAGTATTATCTTGATTATATCGATCCCAGAAAACTTATTGTACTTTTTAAAGAAGATACTCCCCAAATTCGCCAAAAAGTTCTAGATTGGATTGAATCTAAAGGAGTTGATCCAAGTACTCATGAGATTGTTTGGAAAGTGGAAGAACCTTAAGACTCCTCTTCTGTCTGTAGCCTAACCGGCATAATAATATGGATAAATTCTTTTTCTTTTTGGGAACGAAAAATACCTGGATTTAAAGAACCACTCATTTCCAAACTAACCTCTCCCT
>DATKVU010000154.1:0-1790 GCA_035529915.1 Clostridia bacterium | reverse complement strand
AAAAACCTCGTTTTGCATAACAACCAAAGCACACCGTCCCAGGAATTTTAGCAAGCTTGCCGCCTGTTTTACACTCCCACGCGGGCAGGCCGTAGCTATAACCTGGCATCTTTGAAGGTTTACTAAAGGATCCAGTAATTTCTTTTAATTCTTTTTTATTCATGCTTAAGAAATAGCATGAGCCGCGAGCCGTGAATATTGGCCAAATTGACGCAGGCAGAGAAGAGCCTGTGGGCGGGGCCCACCCTAAAAAAATAAATCAAAAAAAATGGCGGATAAGCCGTTAGCCACTGTCCGCCATTATATCTTATCGGCTAGAGTTCTATGATCTAGGACCAAAAACTCAGAGTACCACCATGACAGGCATCTCGTACTTTTTGCCTTACTGGACTGGTTCTTGATCCCAGGTCCTACTAGAGATTGACCGACCATCCTTTCAGATCATAATCTCCAGTGATCAATTGGAGATTTAGGCCAAGTTAATAAGACCAGGGATCAAGTGGTTGATGGTGTGCACACCTTAAAGCAGTCAACCGCCACTCATGATCACAATATCATAACCAATATACAGATCAATGCGCAGATTGTCGCACCATGGTAAGTGCATGTGGGCGGGGCCCACCCCAATAAAAAACAAAAACTGCGACAATTTGTCAAATGGTAATGTGAACACATGTGTTTTAAAACACATGTGTATTTAACAAATGGAGGAAAATACATATGACAAGAGCAATGACTAAATATCAGTTGGAACACTTTAAGTCAAAAGTGCGAAGACAATTTGAACCACTGATAGAAGACCAGGAACTGTTAGTAAAACAGTTTAAAGCAAAAGCGACTGATGTTGCTGTTGCCAAACTTTCAAAAAAGATTGGCGCAGATAAAATAATAAAAGAATTCGCTGAAGCTGAAAGAAAACTAGAGGAAGCTAGAGCAACAGCTATAACTTTCTTTGAAAAGAAAAAGCCACAAGACGCTGAACTTGATTATAGCTTCAGAAGAAAAAAAGACAGTTATAGTGATAGTAAGTTGTCTTTATCTGATTGTGAAGATCAGTTAAGAACTTGGGCTTCAAATCAAGCTGAAAAAGAGTTAGAGCGAAGACCAGAAGGCGCGAAGTTAAGACAGCTAAAAGAGTTAGAGCAAAAGGCCTTGGATACTGTCATGGAAGCAGGAACACCAGACAGTTTGGCTATTGCTTTAAATGAAGTAAGTAAAAAAATAGGGTTAAGTTGGAACCAAGATTTAACAGCTTTACCTAATATAAAAAACGAAAACTAAACACTTGACAGGTTATGGGATATTATGTTAATAATGTCCCATAACAGAAAGGTATAAATGACATACATTGTAATAAAACATACAAACTACGAAGGCATTACACCAAGCGTTAGCATTGAGGATAATGAGGTCTATGACCTTGAAATAGCCCAAGCTGTTAAAAAGGTGTGTGAATTAAAAAACACAAACAAAGACACTACTTACCACTTATTAAATGTGGCTTATGCTAATCTTGGCAAACAAGGTAGCAATATTGAAGTAGTTAAGTCTGATAATAACTTTGATTATAATCAAGATAAGCAATTATCATGGGCGTTTTAGTTAATATAAAAAAAGAAGAGTTTATTGGCCAGGGCTTCTCTAAAAAAGAAGCCCGAACCAAGGCGCAAGAGTGGTGCGCTACAACGAACACTTGTCGTGGGTGTAGTCAAGTCGTGCGACCTGGTTGGTGGTCTTGGAAACAAGGTTATTGTAAGGATTGCATAGACTAGTCAATATGTCATAACGTC
>DATKVU010000153.1:0-1398 GCA_035529915.1 Clostridia bacterium | reverse complement strand
TTTTGAAACCTCTGTTAAGTTCTCTTTAGAAGGGTTCAACCCATACTTTCTAGAAATAGAATCTACTTTTTCCGAGGTCTTGCTGGGTGCTGCCTTAGTGGTCTTCTTAAGCTTATCAGCTATATCTTTTCTAGCTTTTATGTCTCTTAAAGCAAGTTCGTGGTTGTGTATGTCTATCTTAGCTTGGGTATGATCTCTTAGCTTTTTTATAGTAGCTTGCTGTTTTCTCAAAGCTTGGATATTTCCGGGATTCTTTTCGGTCTTAAGTTGCTTTGCGATATTTTTAAGTTCTTTATCGTACTCTTGTAGGTAGATCCGATTAGCTTTGTTGTGCATGTCTTCCGCTTCCCTTGCAGGAGGCTTTATCTTTTTCTTGCGCAATGCTTTTGCTTTGTCGATGGTATCCTTAGAATAGTCATGCCCCGTGAATTTGAAAGGTTCGTTTGAATGGGATGCATCTCTAATTTTATCAATTTTGTTTCTTGCAGCCGTTTTTAGCCCTGAAAGATTTTGTCGTGTAACACCTGTTTCGGCTGTAATCATCGTTTGAGTTAAAGCGTCACTTGCTTCTTTTAGGTCTCGCTCTGCCTTTCCAAGAAGAGCATTAATTCTTTCTTTCTCTTTTCCCGTAGCTTTAGCAGCCTCGTTTTCCAATGACCGAACTCGGGATATAGCATCTTTATAAGCGCCTTCAACTTCTGTTAGAGTATCTTGAGCAGCTTTCTTCCTAGCTGCTTGTGAAGCTCTTCCTTGTTCCGTCTTAGGTACTTTTTTAGCGGCGTTTTCCCCTTGCTTTTCGATATCGGCGGCGATTTGTATGGAAAATCGAGGTTCGGCTTTAAGTTGCGCTTCTCTTAGTTCAATTTCGCCTTGAGTTTTATGCGCTTTACCAGCTGTGGCTTTTTCAACTCTGGCTTTTTCTGCCTCGGAGGTTGCGCCTTTAGTTGCTCTCCCTTTTAAAGGGGTAGGCTCTTGAATTTTAGGTGGTTCGTAAACTACTTTTACTACTTGTGCAGTTTGAGATCCTTTTTTTCCTAATATCTTTTCTATAGCTGCAACCGATTCTTTTCTTTGAGCCGGCGACATCTGCTCTAAGGCTTGAGGACTTAGCATCTCAACTGCTTTTGGGGCTTTCTCTGCTGCTTGCGTGGGCTTAATGGCTTGTTTAATGGCTTGGTAGGCCTTCTTTCCTTGTTGTATGCCTTTTCCCCCTAGTTTTAAACCTTGGCTGGCTAGTGGAGAGGGAGCTATAATTGACCCTAGAATTTGATCTTTATCGAGATTAAGCAAGCTCAATTCTTCTTCCGTTAAACCTTGGGTGGCGCTTTCCATTAAAGCTTGTTGAGTAGATTTTTCAGGAAACCATCCTGAGGGTAATAACATTTTAAGCAAGTCCTC
>DATKVU010000152.1:0-1684 GCA_035529915.1 Clostridia bacterium | reverse complement strand
TCTTGAATAACTTCGTCAATATCCATTGAGAAGTTATATGTACCGCTAGTAGTCATTTAAAATTCCCTTATTTACGGACGACGTGCTTTTCTTTTTTGTGCAGCAGTAGAAAGATTTAGCATTGATAGTTTATTATTCTTTGTTTTCTTTTTCTTCATTATCTTTTTA
Source organism: Clostridia bacterium (assembly GCA_035529915.1). Taxonomy (GTDB): domain Bacteria; phylum Patescibacteriota; class Microgenomatia; order UM-FILTER-40-11; family UM-FILTER-40-11; genus DATKVU01. The sequence continues at coordinate 1,516 of DATKVU010000152.1, read as the reverse complement.
GCTGGTGCTTTAGTAATCTGTTGTTTAATATTAGAACGACCTATAGCCATTAGCATTTCCACCGCTTACGTGCTTGCCTTAAACGGCTATTAGGGTCTTTAGCTGCTTTAGGAAATTGTTTCATTTGTCCTGCTGATCGTGCACAATATGATTTACGCCTTGCTGCTCTTTTACCTGTAGGCTTACTTTCAGTTACTGCTGTTTGAAGTTTAGAACCGGGATTTTGTCTACGGTACTTAGCAACACCTTTCTTGGTCATCCCTGCACCAGCTTTAGTGGGACGTTTGTCACCACTCTTGATGCTCATACCCTTCATGCCTTTGCCAGTTTGTTTACGTATAGCCATTATGTAACCTTCCTATAACGTCTTACTTTCTTAGCAATCTTCTTTGGTTGTTTAGCTACTTGTTTTCCTTTTTGAGTTGCTTGACGTTTAGCTTTTGTTGTAGCAGCATATTCTTTAGAACTAAGACTTTTAATAGCTTTCTCTGGTAAGTATCTTTCACCAGTAGCCTTTGGACCTTGCGTAGATGGCTTACCTGATTTAGTACGCCACTTCTGTTTAGTCCAAGATTTAAGACTACGTTGTGATTTTTTCAGAGCCACTTTACTTTCCTACAAGAGCCTTAATTTTTTTAATAATACGTTCTACAAAATGTACAACACACATTTTACAATTACATTCCATTTTACTTATAACCTCCGCCTTTGGCTTTATATTGTTTAGCAAGCATTTGTGCTTTACGAGCAGACCATTGACCGGGACTACCACCTTTACCACCAGCCTTAATACTTTCAAAAAGTCTTTTACGCATTGTAGGCTTAGTATAGTTGCCAGCTTGATTGACTTTTGACTTAGCCTTTACGGTAGTTTTTCTTGACTTTGTTGTTGGACGTTTTACGACCATTTGCCTTTCTCCTACCAGCTTTTTGAAGTGCTATAGCTATTGCTTGCTTCTGTGGTTTACCAGCTTTTATTTCTCTACGAATGTTTTCGCTGATAATTTTTTGACTTTTACCTTTTTTTAAAGGCATTAATAAAGCCTATTGTGTGAACATTTATAGCCCTTCTTTTTGCTTTTAGAAGAAGAAACTTTACCACCCTTCTTCATACGCTTTCCTACATTAGAAGCTTGAGCCTGTCCTACATTAGAAGCTTGTGCAACTTGTTTACTTGGACTATCTTCATTTTTATTTTTATTTTTTTGAGATTCTTTATACATAAGACCGGGCAACATACCAAAAAGAAAACCACGATCTTCTTTATCCATTCTCCCACCAATAGCAGGAATAGCCCCCATAAAATCTGTAATTTTTAAACCCATTAAATTACCTCATTACCTTTCCGCCACCACGAAGAGCAGCACCACAGCCACGTCCTATTTTACCACCTTTTTTATAAGATTTAGTTTTCATTCCTTTAGGCTTTTTATTTAAAAGTTCTTTACGACTTTCTCGTGATAAACCTTTTGTTTGAGGAGCATTAGTAAGTCTTCTTTCAAGAAGAGCCATTCTC
>DATKVU010000151.1:0-2313 GCA_035529915.1 Clostridia bacterium | reverse complement strand
GGGCAAGTTTTTGGGCTATGAGACTTTGGAAATTTTTGTCACTAGTGTGGCGGTGGCGGTGGCCGCTATTCCCGAAGGTCTAGTGGTTACTCTGACAGTAATTTTGGCTTTGGGAATGCAAAATATTTTGCGGCGTAAAGCAATTGTTCGGCGATTGCTTTCTGCCGAGACTTTAGGTTCGGTTTCCACGATCTGTGCTGATAAGACCGGTACTTTAACTGAAGGTAAAATGCAAGTGGTAAAGGCTGATTTTGTAAATAAAGAGATGGGTTTTTTGGTTCCCGCTTTATGTAGCGAGATTCGAGATCCGATTGGAGTAGCAACCTGGGATTGGGTTCACAAAAAAGCCAGAAAAGAAAAAATCAATATTGGTCAAATTCTGCGGGAAAATCCCCGGCTGGATGAAATGCCTTTTTCGCCCCAAAAAAGAATGATGGCCACTTTGTATCCTCAGTATCTTTTGGTGGCCGGCGCTCCGGAAATAGTTTTGGACAAATGCCGAATTTCCAAAAGTTTGGCTAAGGACTGGGAGAAAAAGTTTGAGGCTTATGCCCGAGAGGGTTTGCGCCTGGTTGGTTTTGCCTATAAAGAGAATCGAGGCGAAAAGAACAGGATTAAAACCCAAGACCTGAAGAATCTTAATTGGTTGGGAGTTTTGATTTATGAAGATCCGATTAGAGAAGGGGTAAAAGAGGCTTTAGCCGAGTGCCAAAAAGCGGGCATAAAAGTTAAGGTGATTACTGGTGACTTTTTACCGACGGCGCTTTCAGTTCTACAAAGACTAGGTTTTGACGGCACAGACCATGCTTTACTCGGAGAGGAATTGGAAAAAATGAGGGCTGAGGAGCTTAAGGAAATAATTGATAAAATTATTGTTTTTGCCCGCACTACCCCTGAGCAAAAGCTGAAAATTGTCCAAGCTTTGAAAGAAAAAGGCGAGGTAGTGGCAATGACCGGAGATGGGGTTAATGATGCTTTGGCTTTGAAAATGGCCGATATTGGTATTGTCGTCGGTGAGGCGACTGACGTAGCCAAGCAGACGGCCGACATGGTCTTGCTGGATTCCAATTTTGCCACCATTGTCCATGCTGTGGAAGAAGGAAGAACGATTTTTGAAAATATTAAAAAAGTGGTTCTTTTCCTCCTTTCAGACAGTTTTACCGAAATAATTTTAATTGGCGGCTCAATCGCTTTAGGTTTACCTCTGCCAGTGACTGCCGCCCAGATTCTTTGGGTAAATTTGGTAGAAGACTCGCTTCCTGGGATTGCTCTGGCTTTTGAAAAAGAAGAAAAAGAGATTATGAGCGAGCCTCCACGGACTAAAGAGACACCGATTTTAGACTTAGAGCTAAAGACTTTGATTTTCGCTATTGGCATTTTAACTGATTTGGTTTTGTTAGGGCTTTTTTACTGGCTTTCCAAAGGAGTTTTCCACCTTCATTACATTCAAACAGTGATGTTTGTGGCTTTAGGGATTGACTCTTTGTTTATTGCTTTTTCTTGTCGTTCACTCAAAAAAACCGTCTTTCACAAAAACCCCTTTGAAAATCGGGTTTTGCTTTTTTCCTTACTGGTCAGCCTTTTGTTTTTGGTAGGGGCTGTCTATTTGCCGCCTTTGCAAGTTTTGCTAAAGACTCACGCCCTGGGAACAGCTGAGTGGATTTTTTTGCTAGTTTTGGGTATCTTTAATTTAATGGCAATTGAAACTACTAAGCTCGTTTTTATTAAAGGTTTTAAAAGGAAATTGGTCACAAAAGTTTCCGAGTTAGAGATTTTAAAATGACTTGGTTTTACCTTTCTGCCCTGGGAATTGGCCTTTTTGCTTTAATCAAATCAACAGACTATTTAATTGAGGTAATTGGCACCTTGGGGATTAAGTTAAGAATTCCGACTTTTGTTTTATCGTCCGTCTTTCTGGCAATGGCAACTTCGCTTCCTGAGCTGTCAATCGGAGTAATTTCTGCTTTGAACCACAATCCGATTCTTTCTTTGGGCAATGTTTTGGGGGCCAATATTACCAATATTACTTTGGTACTGGGAGTAACCACTGTCTTGACCGGTTGGGTAAGTACAGGCGAGAGAATTATTATGAAAGAACTTTTTGTTTCCGAGGGGATGGCGCTACTGCCTTTTGTTTTGCTTATGGACGGTAGTCTTTCTAGTCGCGATGGTTTGGCTTTAGTTTTGATTTATTTGCTTTATAATCTTTCTTTAGTAAGAGAGCGAAAAACAAGAATGAAAAAATTGCATAAACCAAGCAAGAAGAAAACCTCTTGGCTTTTTGGCGAACTTTTTTTCTGGTTAGCAATTTTA
>DATKVU010000150.1:0-3558 GCA_035529915.1 Clostridia bacterium | reverse complement strand
CCTCGTTATGACGAGAAGACCATTCTAACTTACTGGCTCGCCAATGGGCTTGGGAATAAGTTAAGCCTTTTTTCATCAAAGATCTCTCATAAAGTTCATGAAGCAAAACATATGGTCTTTCGATTGCTTTCAGATCATTATCAAGCCAAACCTGGCCATCAGGGACAAAAGAATATACCAAATCATGTCCTCCTTCAGTAAAATCAACAAAATAGACGCTTCTGACAATTTTCCCATCTACTATCCAAACCGAAATTTTGTTGGCAGTTTCACCCCAAAGTTTTTCGTGAACGCTATTAGGCGGAGGGAAACTGGTCTTTTTTAAAATTTTTTTAACTTCCTTAGCCCTTTGGCGCTCAAGCTTCTCTTTAGCACCAGCAATTTCAATTGCCCTTTCATAAGGAAGACCGGCTTCCATTAATTTGTATTCCATCAAAAGATGATCCAGAAAAAATCTTCTTTCATCAGGAGAAGCTTCTTTATCAATCCAAAGTTCGTTTTCAGGAATAAAAGAAAAACTATAGTGTTGACCAAAATTAGTAAACTCTGGTTCAATTGTTTCTCTAATCTTTTGGCCGTTTACAACCCAAGCGCTTAGTTTACCAAATCTGCTCAGCTTCTTAAGATGGAAAATCTCAGCCATTTAAGAAAATAATAGCACAACTAGCTCAAATCATACCTTTTTTGTAGCGCCTCAATTCGGTTTCTGACTTGAGCGGCTCTTTCAAACTCCAGAATTTTAGCATACTCACGCATCTGTCTTTGCAGTTTTTTTATCCTTTTTTTGGCATCGGCCGGGGTCAAACCCTCATCATCAAGCTCTTCCTCTTCTGCTTTAACCACCAGGGCTTCCCTGATCGGTTTTTTAATTGTTTGAGGAACAATTTTATGCTCTTTATTATAGTCAATCTGGACTTGTCGCCGGCGGCTCACTTCTTCAATTGCTTGCTTCATCGCCTCAGTTTCTTCATCCGCATAAAGGATTACTTTCCCGGCCAGATTTCTGGCCGCTCTTCCCATGGTTTGAATCAAAGAGACCCGGGAGCGCAAAAATCCTTGCTTGTCGGCATCTAAAATCGCTACTAAAGAAACCTCAGGCAAATCCAGGCCTTCCCGCAATAAATTAATACCAACAACAACGTCATAAGCTCCCCTTCTTAAATCTGCTAAAATATCAGTCCTTTTTAGAGTATCAATATCGGCATGGAGATAATGAACCAAAATCTCTTCCCCGGTATTAACCGGTTCAGCCAAATAACTGCTAAGCTCCTCTGCCATTCTCTTGGTTAAGGTGGTTACCAAAACCCGCTCGCCTTTTTTCTTTCTTTCCAGAATCTCTTTGACCAAATCTTTAACTTGGCCTTCAATTGGTCTGATTTCTACCTCCGGATCAACCAGGCCGGTGGGTCGAACCAACTGCTCGACTACTCGGCCTTCAGCTCGACTAATTTCCCAGTCATCCGGAGTGGCAGAAACAAAAATTGCCTGCGGGACTCGTCTTAAAAACTCTTGGAAATTAAGGGGCCGATTATCCAAAGCCGAAGGCAAGCGAAACCCAAAATCAATTAAAGTTTGCTTGCGGGAAGCGTCTCCATGTTGCATCCCCCGAATTTGGGGAATGGTCATATGAGACTCATCCAGCACTACCAAGAAATCATCTTGATATTGATAACGAAAATAATCAAGCAGAGAAAAAGGCGGATCTCCCGGTAGCCGACCGTCAAAATAGCGGGAATAATTCTCAATCCCATTAACATAACCGACTTCTTTAATCATCTCTAAGTCATAATTGACTCTTTGGGTCAAGCGATTGGCCTCCAAGTCTTTACCCTCTTTTTTAAGCTGCTCTATTCTCAGTTTTAAATCCTCTCTTATCTGAGCAAAAGCATCTTCAATCAAGTCTTCATCCGCCAAAAAGTGTTTGGCCGGATAAAGAAAGTAATTATCTATCTCTCTTTGCCCTTGCCCTACCGAAGCCTTGGCGAAGGAGGGTTCAAACACCGCTCGAGAGCTTAGGGAAACAATTTTCTCTCCCTCCCAGGTAACTTTAATAATTTCGTCACTATAAGAAGGATAAATCTCAATCACTTCTCCCCGAAGCCTAAAAAAACCGCGGCTAAAATCCATTCTTGACCTTTGGTAATAAAGACTAACCAAACTAGAAGCAAAATCAGCCCGGGAGATTTTTTGGCCTTGATGAATATGGAAAATTCGGTTTTGGTATTGCTGGGGCGCACCAATATTGTAAATACAGGAAACCGAAGCAACAATAATTACATCTCTCCGGGAAAAAATCTGGCTGGTAGCCAAAAGCCGAAGTTTATCAATTTCCTGGTTAATATCGGCATCTTTGGCAATATAAGTATCGGTTTGGGGGATATAAGCTTCCGGTTGATAATAATCATAGTAAGAGACAAAGTAAGAAACAGCGTTATTAGGAAAATACTGAGAAAACTCCTGGTAAAGCTGGGCCGCCAAAGTTTTGTTATGAGAAATGACTAAGGTCGGTTTTTGAGCTGCCTCAATCACCTTAGCGACTGAAAAAGTTTTTCCCGAGCCAGTCACTCCCAGTAAAACCTGGTAAGGAAAACCAGCCTTAACTCCGGCCATTAGTTTTTCAATTGCCTGAGGCTGATCTCCGGTTGGTTGATAATCGGCTTGAAGCTTAAAATCCATGGCTATATTTTATCACTTTCAGGCTTCCAAAACCAAATATTTCCCGAAAAAAATCCAACTGCAGTTAATCGACCCGCCACTGGACTCCCTTACTAAACCAAGCTCCAAAATGATATAATAAAGGGTTGTTAAAAAACCAAATAAAACCCAAATAAATGGAAAGCAAGGACTATATTGTTATCAAAGGTGCCCGGGAGCACAACCTGCAAAACATTACCGTTAAAATTCCCAAAAACAAACTAGTAGTGCTTTCGGGTGTCTCGGGCTCTGGAAAGTCAAGTCTGGCCATGGATACTTTGTATGCCGAAGGCCAGCGCCGCTATGTGGAAAGCCTATCCTCTTATGCCCGCCAGTTTTTGGGAATGATGAAGCGACCAGATATGGACAGCATTGAAGGGCTTTCTCCGGCAATTGCCATTGACCAGCATGGTCTTTCCCACAATCCGCGCTCAATTGTGGGCACGGTAACAGAAATTTATGATTATTTGCGCGTCCTTTATGCCCGAGTTGGTCATCCTCATTGTCCCAAATGCGGCCAGGAAATCAGCCACCAAACTGCTCTTAGTATTACTGAACAAATAAGCAAAATTATTAACCAAAAAGTTGGCCAAGGGCAAACTGCCCGCTACTTCGTTTTATCTCCGGTAGTCCGAGACAAAAGAGGTGAGTTTTCCCAACTTTTTACCAATTTGCAAAAAAAAGGCTTTGAACAAGTTCGGGTGGACGGCCATATTTATTATCTGCGAGAAGTTCCCTTACTTATCAAAACCAATCGTCATAATATTGAAGTGGTGGTTGATAAAATCAATATTTTCAGAAAATATTCTAAAAAAGAATTTCAAGAAAGAATTTTAAATGATGTGGAAATTGCTCTGGACTTAT
>DATKVU010000149.1:0-1251 GCA_035529915.1 Clostridia bacterium | reverse complement strand
TTAGCTGCTTCACGTTGTGAAACAATTTGATCGTCGTTTGGATTTGGATTTTGTGAATAAAACTGAGTTGAAGCGTTTGCTTGATTACGTTTAAATTCCCGTTGAACACGTTGAATGCCTCGCTCAACGCTACCTTCAAAGGTCTCTTGAGCTTTAACAGCTTTTACAGCTCTTTCTTCAAGAGCTTCACGCATTGTTTGACCCTTAGCGTTGCGAAGGCTAAGCAACGATTGACCATCAGCTGTTTTAATTTCACTAAGAGATTTAGCAAAATTTAAATAGCTATACGTTTCACCGATATCGTTATACCCGTCTCCATTTTTATCGATAAACAATCGAGGAAGTTCTCTAAACAAAATAGCGTTAAATTCTTTTTCACTCTTTTTCTCTATATTGACAAAATAAGCATAAGCTTCGTTGTATCCATTTTGAATGGAATCTGATGCAAAAACAGTTCCTTGTTCAGAACCAAAAGTTCCTTTAACAACGGAAGCGCCAAGACGAATAGGACCTAAAAATTTCTCAGCAGCTGTGTTTTCTCTTACTAAATCTTTACGTTCTAGATTCTTTTTAAAAATAACTTTTTTAAGATCTAAATTTACTGCACTAACAAGAGGATCAATTTTAGCTGTTTGAAACGCTGCAGGAATGTCTGCATAAGGTTTCATCAGTTCTTGAGCTTTAGCTGCAATAGCTGCAGAACGTTGACCGGGATCATCAATTTCAGCTAATTTTTCAGCATTTTGATTTCCCCAAGCGCCCAATTGAACAGCTATATCTTTACCAGCGTTAGTAGCTTTAGTGTCGTAATAGAAAAAGTTAACCCAAGGATTGCTTAATGCTGTTTCCCTAGCTAATTCACTATCACCAGCTTTTTTAAGAGCTTCAGCTTCGTTACCAATAGCAATTGAATCCTTATAAGCATTGGCTTCTTGCTGAGCAAAAGCTTTTGCTTCGTTGTATTTTTGCAGTTTGTAATTTTTAAAAAGGGTCTCACTAGCTGTAGTAAAAGCTCCCTCCTTACTCAGGAAGTTTTCAATGCCCTTAACAGCCGTAGCAAGCCTATTGTCCTGTTGGTAGCTAGCAGCGTACTGTAGCTGTCCACCAATTTGTTGAGGAAGACCAGCTGGCTCTGCAGGACGTGCAAGATCTTGAGGTTTTTCAGGACCAGCAACTAGATCACGGATCTGACGCTGCGGAGTGATGCCAAAGCTACTAGTCATATTTAATTACTGTTGTGGATTGTAATTT
>DATKVU010000148.1:0-1085 GCA_035529915.1 Clostridia bacterium | reverse complement strand
GGATTCAAAAGAAAGGGCAAGGAGAAAAAATGAGATTGGATGAAAAAACAGGGCTGAAAAAGTGTCCGAGGTGTGGAAAGGAAAAACGGGAAACAGGGTTTGCGGGAAACAAAGGTACAATCGACGGGTTGAGTATTTACTGCAAAAAATGTAATAAAGAATACCAAAACGAACGCAACAAAACCCGCAAAATACGAGATCCTATGCTTGACAAATTTTCAACACAAGTTGATATATATGATGAGTTGCCAAGAAACGAAGAAAAACAAATCGTACACTGGACAACCGCAAAAGACCAATCTGAAAAAGAAATAGAAGTGTCATCTCTATATGACGAACTAATCAATGACGAAGAGTTTCGCTCGTTGCTGATAAACCTCGGAAAGTAGAAAATAATGCTTGACACGTCCATAGGACTGGCGTATAAGTGACTCGAAAGTAAAAAAGGACACGGAAATATGGACGAGGCAATTCAAAAAGCATTCAACGATTCTGTCGGAGCTATCCTAACCTATCTTGACGAGGCCGAGGTCGGTTTCACCTGCAAGAAGGCGGTTAAATCCGAGTTATGGGATCTATGCGACAAGAAAATCAAGCCGCTTTTGGGGGATAGGAATGGGCAAGAAACCTTCGGTAACAGGTAATTGGATAAAACTTAACAGGTCGCTTCTTAAGTGGGAATGGTACGACAACCACCACACAACACGCCTGTTTATCCATATCCTTCTCAAAGCAGCACACGCTCCCAACAAGTGGCGCAAGGTAACTGTACCCGCTGGGTCTTGTATTACGGGACGCAAAAAACTCGCTAAAGAAACAGGGATGAGCGAGCGCAATATAAGGACCTCGCTAAAGCACCTCCAAGTGACCAACGAAGTGACCATCAAAACGACCAGCAAATATAGCATTATTTCCGTTGTAAATTGGGAAAAGTGGCAGACAGGTGACCAGCAAAGTGACACCCAAAGTGACACCCAAAGTGACCAGCAAAGTGACCACAAACAAGAAAGAGAAGAAAGAAAAGAAGATAAGAATATATACAGCGACGAGTTTTTAGAGTTCTGGAATGCTTATCCTCGGAAGGT
>DATKVU010000147.1:0-4429 GCA_035529915.1 Clostridia bacterium | reverse complement strand
AGGCAATCGCAGTTTAACTTCATTTTCTGCTCTCCGATTATTGAGGAACACGTTGAACACTACATTTTGAGGGCCTTGGACATAGAGTTCAGCCAGGAATTAAACCGGGCTGTGGTTTACAAGAAAGACGAGCAGGGGCTGCTCTTGCCCTACGGCCACGTTGTGTTGCCTAGGCACGAAGTCGAGGGATATGAGGAAAAAAAGGCGTCGTTCAGGGAAAACGTCCAAAACAGGACCTTGCGCGACAGGTTTATTGAATACGACAAGGTTGCCCAAATACTGATTGACAAGCTTAAGATAAACACCTTGAAGAAAAGGACGCAGAAAAGCCTTGTTGCAAGATACTTCCCGCGCTATGTTGACGAAGAAGTTAAGGAGATAATGGTAAGCATTGAACTGCTTTCCGAAAAGGTTGATTTGGATTACAGCAAGTTTTGAGGTTTTGGCATGAATTTTGACAAAAAGGAATTTGAAAAATGGTTTAAGGAAGAACTTGAGAGGGCAATAAAGAGAACCCCTATAATTTGGGAAGTAAAAGAGGAAATTTAATCCTGTAGCGGCCTGCTCTCCGACCTGTTTTCCAACAAATCGTTGATTGTTACAAGAGGCGTTTCGTATTCCAGCTTGCCGTCATCGGACAGCATGATTTTGAAGCTTTGGCTGATCTCGCGCCTGGGCAGCAGCTCGCGCCTGTAGGACTCCTTGAGCTTGGTTAGCCTGTTAACCGAATATTCTACATAACTCCTGTTTCTTTTCTCCAAAATCTTCTTAAATACCTCTTTTGTCGGCTGCCTGAACCCGTGCTTTGCGGCCTTGACCACGCTGCCCTCATTCAAAACAAAGTATAGCTTGCTCCTAATGCTTAATAAGTCGCCTTTCTTGTTTTTTCCCAGCTCGTTCTTCAGCTGCCCGAGCTTAACCCCGGTTTCAAGCTTTCTTTTGGTCAGCAGGCTGTCAGTATCCGAGTAAATCGCCCTGTTTTCTGAAACCAGGCCGTTGATTATTTCCCTGCTCTTGCTAAGCACCAGTGCGCCAAAGTCCGGCTTGAAAAGGGAGCCGGCGACTTCCTTGTTGGTTAGCCATGTCCTGTTTCTCTGGCAGAATTTCCCGATAAGGCTATTTAAAAGAAACTTGTAGTAATCCCTTTTGGCGTGCAGATCCTCTGTCAAACCCTCTTTTGCCTTTATTTTGTCAAGCTCTGCCTTTTTCTCGTAGATGTCGCTTACATAGCCGGCAAGAGGATGCCTTATATCTCCCTCTGTGGGATACCATCCCAGGCCGTAAAACTCCAGTATTTCAACGCCCTTCTTTAAGGCAGCGGAAAGCTCTGCCGTTGTCGTATAAGACCATCCCTTTCTTGGGAAAACGAGCTTTGGGAAACCACGGATAAACCTGACCTCGGGCAAATTGGGGTAGTTGTCGGCTTCGGGGAACCTGAATTTCACTTTTACAAAGCCGACGTGGCCCCTTTCCACGTCGTCAGGGGTAAGGGAAACGAGCTTTGAGTTGCTGAAGTTGAGCGGCGTTGAAAGCGCGGCTGCGGGATACAAGGAATTTATGTCGTAGTAATACACGTCCTCAAAATAGCCCCTGCCGAAAGCCGTAAAGCTTGCCCCGTGGTAAGTTTTGACAATGAATCTTAGGTGCCTGGGGTATGGGACGAAAACCCTGTTCTTCAAATACTGCTTTTGGAATACCCTGCCGGCGAGCTGTGCAGGGGTCAGGCAAACCTTTACGTTTCCCTCTTTGCAGAAGGCGTAAAGCATTTTGGTTGCCTCTAATTGTATTACGGCGTCCTGCTCGGCGTAGTCGCAAAAATACTCGAGTTCCTTTTGCGTTTTGGGGGTTCTTTTGCCCAAATAGGGCGGCCTATCAAGCTTTTTCTCGTCCTTCAAATAGGTTTTGGCGAATGTTGCAAGGCTGCACTTGAACCAGGCCATTGAGTCGGCTATTGTTATTTGCCTGCCTGTTGCCGGATGCCTTAGAATGGCGAAAGAGGAAACTGACTCTATTACCTTGCCCTCCCAGCCGTTTACCGGCTTTCCCTGCATTAACTGGAATACATCCTTTCCGAGCAATGCCCCTATGTCAAAGCCGGCGTTGTGGGCTGAAGCAAAAACGCGCTTGCAGGGCTTCTTGCAGGCCTCAAAGAAAAACTCCAGGTTTTCTACCCCTTGCTTTTCAGGGAAAAAGATGTGGGAGTTTTCCTTTTTGTCGGCAACGATTTGGGCGGTAAACAAATCGTTTTTGACGAATAAATTGCTGCCAACGGTTTCGCAGTCAAATCCCGCCAAATGCAGGCCGCCCTTGCTTGGCTGAAATAATTGCTCTGTTCCGGCTGTCAGCGGCTTTATCCCGTATTTTTCCAAATACTCCGGAATGGTTGGAACTTTCATTCATTCCCCCTCTTGTTTTTCCAGTTGCTTTCTTGTCCTCAAGTCCCTGGACGCCGCCAGGGCGCATTTTTCAACAAAACCCATTTTTCACACCTCCACCGGATATTTGTATTTTTCTTGCTTTATTGTTGCCGTTATTGGCTCTCTTGTCAGCATCCTGCAGTTCCCGCAGTATAGCGGCGGGCTTGCGTTAAACGGGAAAACGTATGCCTTGCAGGTTGGGCAAATCCTTATAGCTATCCTTTCCATTTGGTGTGCGCGTCCCCTTTCTTGTATTCCTTTTTCTGCCTTCCCTTCTGCCATTTCGTGAACGCGGGCTTTTCTTTTGGCTCCGCGCTTTTCTTTTTCCACTTTGTTTGCGCGTCGGTTTCCCTGATTTCCCTTTCGCGCCTTGCCCTGGACCACTTGATTTGAGCCGGCAGCCTTTGGCTTACCCTTATTTCCCTGCTGTTAAGGCTTGTGTTAACGAACCACCTTGATGAGTAGCCGTAGGAGGCCCTTGCCGCGTTTAGCTTTCCCATTAGCTGCAGGACATACCTTTCAAAGTAGGTTTCCCTGGTCTCGTAGTAGCGCCTTAGCCCCGGAAAGCTTACGTTGTTCCTTGCCCAAAACTTGTATAGCGAAGCCCTGTATAGGTTGGCGGCAACCATTGAGATGCTTGGGGAGATCGCGTATTCTTCTGCCGATATTCTTGTCGCGTTTACCTGCAATATAACGGTTGCGCGAATCGTATAGTTTGCGTTCTTTTGCCAGTTCTTGAATTTTCTTCCCTTAACGTCGTCCTCTGTCAGAGAGTAAATCGTCCTGTCAAGCGGATAGTCCGTAAAGTGCATTGTTGCCATTTCCTTTGCATCCCCAAAAAGGGAGGGGCAATTCTAAGGCTTGCCCCGGGCCTGGGGTATTTGGAGTTGGTTAATTAAAGGACAGGTAGTCCTTTCCGTCTTTCTTGTTGGTTGTTGTTTGGACCTTTACTTTCATTCCCACCAGGTCCTTGTAGTGGCTTTTGCTGTATTTGGCGAGGAATGCCCCGAGATTGGTTTTCTTTCCCCAGCCTATTTTTCCCTCGTCGTCCTCCTGCAGGCCGAAAAGCCTTGAGGCGCATAGCTCTTTTCCGTTTGCAAGGGTTTCAAGGGATTTGGTTTTTACGATTATGTAAAAGCTTGCTTTTCCCTCGAAGTTTTTGCCCCGGTATTCTTTGACTGTTTCGATTTCGGTTTCTGTCCCGATGTATTTGCTTACGTCTATTTCCGGCAGCTCTATTTCGCCGGTGTCCTCTAATTCGATTTCGTTTTCGTCTTTTTCCATTTTGGTATTCTCCCGCACTTTTTTTGCCATACGGCTTCTTGTGCCTGTTATATTACGCTTTTGATATTTAAAAGGCTTTCGCCTGAATTGGCTACATAACTTTCGTTAAACGATAGGTTTTTAAACATCAAAGGCGTATATTGTTACTATGGATTGTGAACTGTGCAGGCACGAGTTCGAGAAAAAAAGAAGCCCCCCAGAACTGGACTTCCTCGACAAATGCGGGGACTTTTTCACTGCCTTTTGCCTGAAAGCAAAATGCGGCAGCTGCGAGATCAGGCCAAATAGCAGGCTTGCCTCTGACTGCATGGTTTTCCAAATGCAGAAAAAAATAGTGGAGAAAATAAACGAGAGGCTAGACGAGAGGCTGGGCAAAAAAGATGAGTGAAGCAAAACTTGCCGCCTTTTTGGTTGTCGGCATGCTATTGGGCGGGGCAATAGCCGCAACGGCGGGAGCCATTTCCGCAGCCATGCTATTCGACGGAATGGCAAACAGCCTGCTCTCAAGAGCCGAATCCTTGCAAATAGCCTGCGGCCCGGAATACAACCCAAAAGCCCTAACCCTGACAATAGACGGAATAAACACTTACTGCATTGCGACAGAACTAAAGGAGGAAGATTTCAATGCCCATAAACCATTCTAAAATGATACCGCCAATGGAAAAACTGCTGAAAACAAGCTTTCCCGAGGACGTCTTTGACGTAAAGGAAACCCCGGAAAAGTTTAC
>DATKVU010000146.1:0-1141 GCA_035529915.1 Clostridia bacterium | reverse complement strand
GACTATCTTTCTTTTAATTAAGAAAGCAGTACAGCATTTTTGCATGGTAACGCCCACCATGCAAAATTATTATTTTGGGGGCGTGAAAATGGCAGAACTGCATTTTAAGGAATATCCTTACAAAAGGAATTTGTTTAACATTGAAGTAAGCGAGATTAAAGGCAACAAATTCAAAGACTGGCAGAAGAAAGCAGACTACTCTATTAGAACCACAATAATCTTGCAGATTGACACCACCAACGTTTCAACTTTTGAAAAGCAAGTTGCGCCAAACATTACCTTTATTTCAACCAACCAGGCAATCGTGAACATTTACAATTACCATGCCTTAAGAGGGCTTTCCTATGACGAGTTTAACAGCCAATATGCCAAGTACGAATTTGGAATAGAAAAGCAGGTTCACGAGCTTTTATACAATCTTAACGCTGCAAGGCAGAGGGCAGGGCTTATGGGCCAGTGGTTTATCAACTATGGGCTTAACGAGAGGCATGTAGAGGTAAGCAGGTCATGAGGAAGTTGGGAATAAATGAAAATCCCTTATATTCCAAGAAGAATTTTGAAGCATGGGATAAAACCAGCGTCAGCAAGAACGGAAAGGCTTTTTGACAAAGAGAAAAGGGCAGGGCTTCACCTGGCAGGCTTTGACGTTGAAACCATTGGCACAACCCTGTTTAAGAGCAATGACCTTTACAGCGTACAAATAGTAATGGACAGCGAAAAGGACAGCCATGTTTTCTTTCCTGAAAAGCAGGGTGTGGAAAACCTTGAAATGTTTACAGAGCTTATTGACCCGCACTCTAAAAGGGTGTTTGCAACGGCCCACAATGCAGGCTTTGACATTGGCGCGCTGCTTGGAAAAGACGTTTTCCCGCTTATGAGAGGGGAAGAAGTAAGGGGCTGGACAGGCAAAGTCATTGAAGGAACATGCTGCTTTGCACTACTGCACAACAAATCCATTGGCAAAAGCATTACCATTGCCGACAGCATGGCCTGGTACAAAGCCAGCCTAAAAAAGATTGCTGAAAAATACCTTTCCATTGACATGCAAAAACTTGAAAGGCCAGACTACCTTGGAAAGCGCGCCCCCAGGACAAAAAAAGAGTTTAAACACTTTGTTGACTACGCAGAGCAGGACGCGCTA
>DATKVU010000145.1:0-1211 GCA_035529915.1 Clostridia bacterium | reverse complement strand
GATGACTTTGACGGGGGCTTTGCTTTGATTCTCCATTGAATTTAATTTGTAACTTTGAACAAAGTTAGAAGTTATGGCTGGACGCACTAAAAAAACGGGCAATAAGATTTGCCCTTCGGTAAAGCTCAGGCTTCTACCTTTTCGAGTACTATGGGTGGTTCCGTAAAGAACAATCCTGGATACGGAATGGAAAAAAAGATGAAATCGTCTTATTAATTTAAAAAGCTATGGAAAAAAAAAGAACAGTCACTAAGACTAAAGCTGCTGACGGCAGTACGAGTAGAGTTGTTACTCGTAATATGAAGGACGGCACTACTAAGGTAAAGTCCAAGACTAAATCGGGAGGAGTCGTAACTAAGCGTAAGGTGACAGTTGGAAAGAAGTCTGACAAGGGAATCACTAAGGTGGGGAGTCAAAAAATAGGGAACAGGAATGTTTCTTACGTTGAGAGCAAATCAACTCGGTCCGTAAAAGGGAAAGAGACAGTCAAGAATCTTAACGCCAAGAAGGGTGAAGTTCGAAAGACGAAGTCTAAGATTGACGGAACGCGAACTATGACGACTAGAAATACGGATATGAGTACTATCCCAACTCGTCGTCCAACAAAAATGGTGGGTAGTGATAGAAAAATTACATCCCAAGGCCGTCAATATATGCAGGAGCAAAATAAGTCTAGTGGACCATCAACTGTTATAAAAAGTCGCACTAGCACAGAAACAACTCCTGCTGCTAAAACGCTCGTCAAGACCAAAATCAAAAAAATGGGTCGTAAGTAATGGCTACGAAGTCTAAAATGAAATGCAACTCGCCGACCCGCTCTGACCGAGCGGGTAAGAAGAAGATGGTGAAAGCTTGCAGTGGAGGCAAAGAGAAGCTCATTCATTTTGGTGCTAAGGGCTACGGTCATAACTACTCTGCTGCTGCGCGTAAGAGCTTTAAAGCTCGCCATAAGTGTTCTAGCGCTACTGACAAGCTCACTCCGAGGTACTGGTCGTGTAAAAAACTATGGGCAGGTAAGGGCGGTTCTACTAAGAGTTCCCCATCCAATAGACGTGGGAAATATTAAGTATATTTGTAAAAACTCAGGATAATGGGAAGGTTATTTACTTGGTTAGGAAAAACAATCTCATTGGCGTGGCTTCGTGCCACGCTTTTCTGGGATAAGTGTATCTCATTTTTAATTATCAATAAGTAATGCCTTCTCGTTCTCG
>DATKVU010000144.1:0-18884 GCA_035529915.1 Clostridia bacterium | reverse complement strand
TCTCATCAGTGCTTCCACCGGCTCTTCCGGAAATAGGTTCAGTGGCTTCGGTCACCTCTTCGGTATAAACCGGTCTGACCCCGGTTTTATTCAAAAAGCCAATCAGTTTTTGCACTTCACTGTCAGAAACAAAAGCCCCTTGAATTCGGCTGGGTTTGGCCTGATCAGGCGGGATATAGAGCATGTCTCCCCGACCAAGCAGTTTTTCTGCGCCTGGTGAATCTAAAATTACTCTTGAATCAACCATTGAAGAAACGGCAAAAGAAAGCCGGGCAGGAATATTGGCCTTAATTAAACCAGTCAAAACATCGACTGAAGGCCTTTGAGTAGTAATCACCAGGTGAATTCCGGTAGCTCGAGCCATTTGAGCCAAACGGCAAATGTTGTCTTCAACCTCAGCCGGAGCAAATAAAATAATATCCGCCAATTCATCAATTAAAATGACGATATAGGGCAAGGCCTGAAAACCAGACATCTCATTGTACATTTCAATGTTTCTGGCCCCCACTTCGGCAAATTTTTTATAGCGGGCATCCATTTCTCTGGTCGCCCATTTTAAAGCGGCCACCACTTTCTCTGGCTCAACAATCACTGGAGTTAATAAATGAGGAACACCATTGTATTGAGTAAACTCAACTCGCTTAGGATCAATCAAAATCAGTCTTACTTCTGAAGGAGTAGTCCGGAAAAGAAAAGTAGAAATCCAAGAATTTAAAAGAACTGATTTGCCACTGCCAGTCTGACCGGCAATCAAAACATGAGGCATTTTGGTAATATCAGACACTTTCGGCTTGCCCGAAACATCCAAACCTAAGGGAACTAGCAATTTATCTTTACGGCTTTTTATGAGCTCGCTGGCTAAAATCTGCTTTAGAGTGACAATTTCCAAAGAGCGATTTGGCAGCTCAATGCCCACCAAAGAACGACCAGGAATTGGCGCCTCAACTCTAATTTGACCAGTGGGGGCCGCTAAAGCCAAAGCTAAATCATTAGAAAGGGCAGTAATTTTGGAAAGCTTGGTTCCCAAGGCGACTTCAATCGCATACTGGGTTACTGCTGGTCCACCATTAACTTCTACTACTCGGGCGGAAATCCCAAAGGAATCAAAGGTTCTTTCAATGATGGCCGCGTTGGTTTTGACATCTCCTCGATCCGCTTTACCACTCCCGCTATCAGAAAGCAAAGACAAAGGCGGATAATTCCAAACTTCATTTTGGGCACCGGGAACATTAGTAGCCGCCATCGTCAACTCTTCTGGCTCAACCGCACCGGCCTTGGCTGGTTCTTTAACTTGCCAGTCAGTCTTAGAAAGTCCTTTATCCTTCCCTTGAATAAACTGAGGGGTCCCTTTGCCATCTTTAGCTAAGGGGTTTTTAATTGTCCGCAGAAAATCCATAATATTCAAAACAATTTGATCAAATGAAGTGTTAAAAAAGATAACAAAACCAATTAGGGCACCGGCAAAAAAGACAATTGCTGCTCCCAAGGAAGTAATAAGATAGGAAACTTGCTCAAAAATTCCCCTGCCTACCAAGCCGGTCTGGGTCAGACTAATTAGACAAACGGCCATCACTCCACCGCCGATTAAAACACTGGCCTGATTCCAAGGAACTTCCAATCGGGTTAGCATGATTCCTCCCAGCAAAAAGAAGAAAACCAAAAAAACCACTCCCCAACCGAATATCTCAAGCAAAAACAGGTTAAACCGGGAAAGAATAACTCCTTGACGAGTGAAAGAAAGGGTAATCAAAAAAGCCAAAGAAAAAAGAAAAATGTAAGCAATAGAATAAACAGCATCTGTTTTCAGCTTGAGTTTAAAACGACGCTTTAACCAACCCTTCCTTCTTCTGGCCATAAGCAAATTATACACAATTTAGCCAAAGAACAAAACTAAACTCTCTTAGTTAAGGGGGGTGAAATCAGAAGCCTCTAAATCATAAAGAAAGACTTTATCCTTTTCGCGACGGAAAACAAGTCTTTTTTCATCAACCCACATTGCCCCAAATCCTTCGACAAGTTTTTTGGCTCGGGCCCCATCCCAATAGTAGACTACCGGCTGGTTGGGATCATCCCGTTTCTCATAAAGCAGCCGTTCTCCGTCCGGGGCCAAAACTGGGACTTGCACTTGCGCCCATCGTCCTTCGTCAACGACTATTCCTTCAGTCTTTGGAAAATCCGCCAGGACTATTTTTGAAAAACCACCTCCCTGGCCCCCTGTTCTACCTAGGGCTAAAGCCCACTTACCGGCAGCCTGGCTAACCGAAAATTGGACGGCAAAGTAATCGACAAAGACTTCCCGCAAAATTAAGCTATTTGCCAAATACTTCTCAATATCAAAAACCACATAAGAAGGATTTTGACTAAACCCATCATAGACCGCCAATATTCGCTGTGAATCTAGCCAACTAACAAAATTTTTCACTGGACTAAGTAGGCTAACCTCGCCTTTTTGGGTATCAATCAAATAGGTTCCTCCACCCAGCTCGTCTTTAGAAAATTGACGGGTATCTTCGGTTATCATTCCCGCAAACATCTCGTTGATGTCGTTTCGCACTGACTGGACAATTAAATATCTTGAATCCGGTGACCAGCCAGAAAGATAGGTAACTGATAGTTGATCTGAGACCCTGGTCTTTTGGCTTCCGTCAGCCGAAACCAGCCAAAGACGGCTATCTTTAATATAGGCAATAAGATTTAGATCGGGAGAAGGAAGAGGATCGGAAGAGCCATAAAAAAGCTCTCCCCACCCAAACCTCACTCCAGTGTCTACCTCTACTGCCTCTCTACCCGGGCCTTTCTCAAGAGGCAATAGCACCAAGGCTTTGTCCGTCTCAGTCTGAACTTGAGGATAACTTTTAAATTTACTCTCAGGCAGGGGGCTAAACTTTAATGTTTGACATCGCTCAGGCGAGCTGGAAATATCAGGCAGTCCCGCCACAGGCGAACTGGTAGTGGCAGTTTTATTTCCTAGCAGCTTAAAAGCCAAAAATGTGCTTAAAGCGGAGAAAACAAGGACTAAAACAACAGTTCCAAACAAAGGGACCTTAACTCCCTCTTTTACGGTTACAGGCGGGCTTTCCAAATTCTCCATTTAAATTTATAACTCAGTAGCAATTTTAGCAATAGCCTCTTTAAAGGTCAATAGTTCGCTTTTTGCCTCTTCTCTTTTTTTAAATTCTATCTTGTTCTTGGTTTTAATAGAAACAACCAACCGGATAGGAATTCCAATCAAATCGGCATCGGCAAACTTTACGCCGGCGGAAACATCTTCCCGATCGTCATATAAAACTTCAATCCCGTTCCCCTTAAGCCTTTCGTAAACTTTCTCTGCCCGCTGGCCGTTAAGCTCAATCAAATGAACATCAAAGGGAGCCACTGACTTTGGCCAAATAATTCCCTTCTCGTCGTGGTGGCCTTCAACAATAATGGCCATCGCCCGCTCAATGCCAATGCCATAAGCGCCCATCAACAAAAACTTTTCCTGGCCGTCTTTATCGACAAAAGTCGCCTTCATCGCCTTTGAATAAAAGTCGTCGTACTTAAAGACATGGCCAAATTCAATGCCCCGAACTTCTTTAAGCTGGTCCTTTTTACAAGTGCTGCACAAAAAGCCTTTTTTGGCTTCGGCAATATCGCCGACTAAATCTGGCTGATAATCCCGAGCAAAGTTAATGTTCACTAAATCGCGATCTTTCTTGTTGGCGCCGCCATAAGCGTTTTTAATTGATTTCAGCGATTCATCCGCTACCAAGACAAATTCCACTCCCGCTGCCAAGTTATCTTTAATGCCGACTGGAGAAATAAATCCCGGCTCAGAACCAAGTTTTTCCCGAATTTCCTCATCCTCGGCAACTCGCAACTGGTGGGAATCGGTCAAATTCATTAGCTTTATTTCATTAACATTCAGATCCCCTCTAATAACCGCCAAAATAAAGCGGCCTTTCTCATCTACAAACACCACATCTTTAATTTGCTGCCAGAGCGGTTTTTCGTGTAGCTTTACCCCATCTTCCATAGTGTTGCCCCGCTTGGCAGCCACTTGCCTAAGTGGTTCTTCCTTTTCCCCTGGATTTAAATCTTCCTTAAAGAAAGTCGCCCGCTCACGATTAGCCCGGTATCCACACTGACAAGTAAAAATCGTATCTTCTCCATATGGGCTGGGGAAAATAAACTCATGGCAAAAGTCCCCGCCCAAGGCACCGGGATCAGCCTCCACGGAAACTACTTTTTTAATCCCCAGCTTTTCGGCAATCCGCTCGTAAGCATGACAGTGATCCCAATAAGTCTTCATAAAACTCTCTTCATCAGCGGCAAAAGAGTAAGAATCTTTCATAATAAATTCTCTAACTCGAACCAAACCACCACGCGCTCGCAGTTCATCACGAAACTTTTGGGAAAACTGGTAAATGACAATGGGTAAGTCTTTCCAAGAAGGTTTAAATTTTTTAACAAATTCTGTCATCACCGCTTCTGCTGTCGCCCCCAGAGCAAAAACCGCTCCCCGCCGGTCTTTAACCCGCATTAGCCCGGCGCCAAAGGCTTCATCCCGATGAGTCGCCTGCCAAAGCTCCAGAGGGTGAAGAGTGGGCGTAGTCACTCTCTCACCGCCAATCGCTTTCATTTCCTCATCAATAATCTTGATAATCTTTTCCAAAACCTGAAAACCCAAAGGAGTAAATAGATACCGACCAGCTACCAAGTCGCGAATATAGCCTGCCCGATAAAGAAGTTTATGGCTCGCCAAAACTGCATCTTTAGGAGCCCTCCTAACTGTTTTGCCAAATAATCTCGAATAACGCATGAGTAGATTATATCAGAAGCTAAGGGTCCAGCCAAATTCCTCTGGCTCTTTGCTCAGGCGTATTAAACCAAAGACTTTAGTTTTTTGCGAAGCTTCTGAATGCTATCGTAGTCATAAATTGAACTAGCCATAATTTCCCTTTTAGTGGAGCTAAGGCTTTTTTTTATTTTTTCAATTTCTTTAAGGGAGACCAAATCTGATTTATTGACAAGAATAATTTCTGGTTTTTCTAGAAGTTCGGGATCATATTTCTCCAGCTCTTGGCGAATAACTTTATAGTCAGAAAAAAAGTCTTTGGTGTCGGCGGCAATCACATGAACCAAGGCTTTAGTTCTTTTGATATGGCGCAAAAATTTAAAACCAAGACCTTTGCCAGTTGAGGCGCCTTCAATTAGCCCGGGAATATCAGCTAAAATAAGACCATCCATGGTTCCTAAATTCGGCTCAAGAGTGGTGAAATGATATTCGGCGGTTTTAACTGAAGCGGCAGTTAGTTCATTAAGAAGACTGGATTTGCCCACCGAGGGGAAACCAATAAAGCCAATATCAGCAATCAATCGCAACTCCAAAAGCAAATCTCTTTTTTGACCATAAAGGCCATATTCAAATTCCCGAGGGGTCTGGTTAGTAGCTGAGCGAAAATGCCAGTTGCCCCGACCACCCTTACCACCTTCGGCGATTAACAGTTCTTTATTAGGTTCACTAATCTCCCAAGTTTCTTGAGTGCCCAAATCTTTAATCACTGTTCCGGCCGGAACAGTCAAAACTAAATCTTCACCTTTAGCCCCTTTTTTCTTTGCCTTAGCACCAGGCTCTCCATCTTGAGCGGAAAAATTCTTCTTAAAACGAAATTTATTAAGAGCAGTAATGTTTTCAACTCCACGAAAATAGACATCTCCACCATTTCCACCATCGCCTCCATCCGGCCCACCTTTAGGGACAAACTTTTCCCGTCGGAAAGAAACAACACCATTTCCGCCCTGCCCAGCCTTAATTTCAATCTCAACTTCATCAACTAACATCTTTAGCTGTAATTTTACTTAAAACCAGAAGCTTTGTCGAAAGTTAAATCAGCTCCCATTTTTTCAAATACTTTCTCACAATTTCCATTGGTAGACCGAAAGCACCACTATAAGAGCCGGAAATTGACTCTACCAAGGTATAGCCGCTGGTTTCCTCAGTTATTCCTAAAGCACCGGCTCTTTGTAAAAACTGCTCATCAACTAAAGGCTTTAACTCCACTCGAGTAAAGGGCTGAAACTTAAACTTAGTTTCCACCATTTCCATAAACTCCCCCTGCTGAGGATGAATCAAACAAACGGCTGTATAACAAGTAGTTTGTTTAGCGGAGTGTTTCATGGCCATTTTTAGAGCTCTTTTTAAGTCTTTTGGCTTGCCCAAAACAATTTTGTCCGATAACTTGCTTAAAGAGGCACTGGCAATAATTAAATCTTGGGGAAACTTTTCCGCCGCTTTGATGGCTTTGGCGCGGGCGATTTCTTCAACTTTTTTCTGAGCAGGCAAGTTATCAAAGAAAGACTCGTCCACTTCAGGCACTTCCACTCGAAAGGGAATGCCTGATTTTTCCATAATTTCCCTTTTTCTGGCTGAACCCGAGGCTAAAACAATTTCCATATGGGGAGAATTCTAACACACTGCTTAAGCTCAAGAAAGCAATTAGACTTCAATAATCACTACCAAAACCATTGGCCTTCGGCCAGTCTTGGCAAAAAGGAACTTTTCCAAAAAATCCTGAACGTTTTGGCGGACCAGCCGAGGATCGCCCTTACTGCGACGAGCTGGTTTTAAAGCTTCACGAATTCCTTTTTTGGTTTCTTTTAAAAGCTCAATATTTTCTCTAATATAGACAAAACCGCGAGAAACAATCTCCGGCTCACCATCAAGCTGATAAGTCGTCTGGTTTAAAGGTAAAATAGCGACCACAATTCCTTCCTCGGATAAAATCTTGCGGTCCCGCAAAACCACATTACCGACATCGCCAACCCCCAAAGCATCCACCATTACTTGACCAATCTCAATGTTAGCTTTGCTGGGGACTAAGCCTTTCTCATCAAACTCGACTATTTCACCATTATCTTTGATAAGAGTTTGGTTTGGGCCAAAACCGCTTTTCTCAGCCAGTCTTTTGTAGGCGACCATATGGCGGTAGTTGCCACCAATGGGAACCAAATACTGGGGTCTGACCATCTCCATTAATTTGCTTAAATCGCCTTGAGCTCCATGGCCAGAAACATGAATATCACTTCTAATATCAACATAAGCAACGCTGGCTTTTTGTCGATAAATATCATCAATTAATCGGTAAATGGCTGTTTCATTGCCAGGAATATAGTCAGTGGAAAAAACTACCCTATCATTGGGTTCAATTTTTATTTCTTTTATTTCTCCGGCCACCATCCGGTCTAAAGCTGAGCCTAGCTGACCTTGGCTGCCAGCTACCAACAGAGCCAAAGATGAAGAAGGATATCTTTTAATTGCCTTTTTGGGGACAAAAGCCTCCCTGGGATAAGAAATATACTTTAACTTTTGGGCAATTTTAATGCTTTTTTCAACTGAGCGACCAACCACAACTACTTTTCGATTATTTCTTCTGGCCACATCAATGGCTTGTTTAAGCCGGGAAAGATTGGAAGACATGGTAGTGACAATAAACTTACCCTTAGTCTTGGCAATTTCCTCCTCAAAAACTTCCTCCAGCCGGGCTTCTGGTGGAGTAAAGCCAGGAACTTCCGCCCGTAGGCAATCAGAAAGCATACACAAAACTCCCTTTTTGCCGATTGAGCGAATTAGCCCTTGATTGGTCGGCTCTCCCATTACCGGTCGCAAATCCAACTTAAAGTCTGCCGCATGGTAGATAAGGCCTACCGGTGTTTGGATAACCAAATGCATCGTATCGGGAATTGAGTGAGTTACATGGACAAACTCGACTGTAAAGCCACCTACCTTTATTTTGCTACCCTGTTTTACCTCTTCAATATTGGGGACAATGCCAAACTCGGAAAGCTTGTCTAAAACCAAGGCTTTGGCCCAACGGGGAGCATAAATTGGGATAGCCTTTCCTAATTGGGGCAAAAGATAGGGAAGCCCGCCAATATGGTCATCATGACCGTGAGAGAGGAAAATGGCTCTGATCTTATGCTTTTTATCTTGGAGATAAGAAATGTCAGGAATAACCAAATCCACTCCCAACATCTCTTCTTCAGGAAACCCTACCCCAACATCAACAATAATAATATCCTGGGGGGTTTCATAAACAAACATGTTTTTGGTCACTTTCCCAAAACCACCCAAAGAAATAATTTTTAAGTTTTTTTTCATCTTCTTTATCTTCCTTTCTATTTTTTAATTAATTAAACCAAAGAAAGCTGCTGGTTTTCCGGCTCTGACTTCCTTGGCTTTTTATCGTCAAGGGTTAAATTCTTTTCCAACCTTTTAATTTCTGCCGGGATTTGACAAAAATCTTCTCGCAACTGCTGATCAACTTGCTTGCTCCTCAAAGCAGCAGCTGGATGATACATGGGAATTAAGATATATCTTTTCCCTTGATAGTCAATAATTCTTCCCTGGCCGTGGTCACGACTAATCTTACCATAAGGGAGAAATTTAGACATCGCAAATCGGCCCAAACTAAGAAAAACTTTAGGCTTGATAATTTCAATTTGTTGCTCTAAAAACGGTTGACAAGCTTTAATTTCTTCTGGCAGGGGATCGCGATTTCCCGGCGGCCGATGCTTTAAAATGTTGGTGGTAAAAACTTTTTCTCGGTTAAGCTCAATCGAGGCCAAAAGCTGGTCCAAAAGTTTGCCAGCCGGACCGACAAAAGGAATTCCTTTTTGGTCTTCCCAATATCCGGGCGCCTCTCCAATCAGTATAATCTCAGCATTAGGATTACCATTCCCCGGGACCTGATTAGTGGCAGTTTTTGCCAGGGGGCAGTCTTTACAAGCAGCAATTTCCTGAGCAACTTTATCTAATTCTCCTTGCTTATCCATTTTCTTATCTTAACCTCCAGCCTTTACCAGGTACTGACAAAATCCTTTAAATTTTCTTCTGTAATTACTACTTTCTCTCTTTTCCCTTCGACTATCATTCTCGCCACTTTGCGGCAGATAGTGGAAATATTGCGCTCTAAAGTTCTTACCCCGGCATCAAATCCCAGGGGTCGGACAATTTTTGGCCAAACAGGGCCAGCAATTTCCAAATCCGAAGCTCTCAAACCCATGGCCTTCATGGTTTTGGTTAAAATATAGCGCTGGCCAATCGTAATTTTCTCCTCATCAGTATAAGAGGGCATTTGCATTGGCTCCAGCCGATCCAAAACCGCAGTGGAAATATTGGTGGTATTGTTAGCGGTGGCAATAAACAAGACTTCGCTTAAGTCAAAAGGATAATCCAAAAAGTAATCATTAAAACGGGAGTTTTGCTCAGGATCCAACAATTCCACCAAAACTCCCATAATGGTGGAGCGCGATTCCTCAACCACCCGATCAATTTCGTCCAGTAGAATTACTGGATTTTTGCTACCGGCAGAGCGCAAAGCTTTGATTACCTGGCCAGGTTCAGCCCCAACCTCTTGACGTGAGCGACCGCGTAAAAATCCTGGATCACCCAAACCCCCAAAAGGAATTCGAGCAAAACGTCGGTCCATGCTTTGGGCAATTGAATAGGCAAGAGTGGTTTTGCCGGTACCGACCAAACCCACAAAACAAAGGATAGGCGCCCGAACTTTTTTTGCTCTTTCTCTTTCTTGTTGGAGTTTTAAAACCGCCAAGTACTCCAAAATTCTGTTTTTTATCCCTACCAAACCATAATGATTTTCATCAAGAATCTTTTGGGCAAATTTAAGATCCAAGACATCCTCCGTCCTTTTTGTCCAAGGCAAGGAACAAATCCAGTCAATATAATTGGAAACCTCCTCTAAATTTCGAGAATAGTTACCATACTTAAAAGAAAGTTTAAGCCTTTCGGTTAAGGCCAAGGCTTTTTCTTGCAAATCCGGAGGAAGACTAACACTCGTCAGTCTTTCTTCAAGCTTTTTTATCTCTAAAAACAAATCCTCGGAAAAGTCCGCTTTGTCCATAAATTTTCTCCCCGAAGTCTTTCGCCTTTTTCAATGATATCATAAGAAAACAGAACTTATCTGCTATATCTTGAGGAGCGGTAGCGCGAAGGCGAAGTCTTAGCTGATCGAGGCCGTGACCGAAAATCTCTTCTTGGAGAAGACCCTTGAGGGCGACGAGCCGTTTTTTCTTCATCCAAAAGCATTGAAAGACTAATCCGTCCTCGTTCATCAATTTCAATTACTTTTACCCGTACTTTTTCACCCAAACTAACAACTTTACTCGGGTCTTCCACGTAACCTCGAGCCATTTTGGAAACATGGACCAAACCTTCTTTGCCTGGCAAAATTTCTACAAAAGCTCCAAACGGCTGAATTCTTTTAACCTCACCTTCATAAATTTCTCCCACTTTTGCTTCCTGGGTTAAACCCTCAATCCGGGTAATGGCGGCATTAACGGAAGTATCATCAACCCCAGAGACATTTACCGAACCATCATCTTCAACTTCAATCGCCGCCCCCGTATCTTCAATTAATTTTCTAATCGTCCGTCCCCCCGGACCAATAATCTCACCAATTTTGTCGGGATCCACATGAACAACCGCTACCCTGGGAGCATAGCGGGAAATTTTCTGGCGAGGTTTGTCCAAAACTGAGAGCATTTTCTCTAGGATGAAATCCCGAGCTTCTTTGGCCTGATTTAAGGTCTTCTCAATGATTTCGTCAGTCAAGCCTGGGATTTTAACATCCAACTGCAAAGCAGTAATTCCTTTTTGGCTACCGGTAATTTTAAAGTCCATATCACCATTAAAATCTTCCTCACCGCTAATATCGGTCAAAATAGCAAAATCTCCCTTGGCTCCCTGAGCCTCCCCAGTTACCAATCCCATCGCTACCCCAGAAATCGGATCACCAATTGGTACACCGGCATCCATCAAAGAAAGAGTAGAGCCGCAAGCCGAAGCCATGGAGGTAGAACCATTGGAAGAAAGGACTTCAGAAACCACCCGAATGGTATAAGGAAATTTTTCTTCTGGCGGAACCACTGGCTCCAAAGCTTTTTCTGCTAAAGCGCCATGGCCAATTTCTCTTCGGGAAGGACCACCGATGCGACCGGTCTCGCCGACTGAATAAGGAGGCATCGAATAATGATGAATGTAGCGCTTAGATTCCTCTCCAGTCGCGCTCTCAATTAATTGTTGTAAAGAAGGAGCCCCTAAAGTAGTAACAGTCAATACCTGGGTTAAGCCCCGTTTAAAGATAGCACTCCCATGAGTGCGGGGCAAAACTCCAACCTCAATCTCAATTGGTCTCACTTCATCAAGAGCCCGGCTATCAATTCTTTGGCCAGCCAGGACCTTTTCCCGAAAAATTTTCTTCCAAAAATATTCGAAAGCTTCCTTGGCTTCTTTTTGTTTCTCACTCTCAGTAAAATCAGCCAAAAAAGTTTCTTTAATTGCCTCGACCGGGACTTTTTCGAGCCCCTTGCTCTTTTTGCCAAAAACCTCCTCCAAATGCTTTTTGACAAACCGTTGAGCCTCTTGCTTTATTGGCGAACTAATTTCCTTTTTGGTCAGCTTAACTTTAGAAACTCCTACTTCGGCCTGTAGTTCTTCTATCAAACCAATCACTCTCTGGATTTCCTTTTTGGCAAATTTAATTGCCTCAAAAACTTGAGGTTCAGGCACCTCATTGCCTGCCCCTTCAATCATTACCGCTTTCTCTTTGGTGGCAAAAACCACCAAATCCAGCTCAGAAAACTCTTTTTCTGTCTCTGTCGGGTTAACAAAAGGAACTCCCTCTTTAAGGCCCACCCTGACAGCCCCCAAGGGTCCATTCCAAGGAATATCAGAAATTGCCAAGGCTGCTGAGGCAGCAATTACAGAAAGAACATCAGGATCATTTTCTAAATCAACAGACAAGACAGTAATCACTACCTGAACTTCATCTTTATAATCTTTGGGAAAAAGAGGTCTGATCGAACGATCAACTAAACGGCCAGTAAGAATTGCCTCATCGCTCGGCCGACCTTCTCGCTTTACCCAACGCGATCCTTTAATTCTTCCCCCAGCATAAAGTCGCTCTACATATTCAACACTCAGAGGAAAATAGCCCAAGTCTTCTCGGGCGGGAGAGCGAACTGCGGTTACCAAAACCATGGTTTCGCCATATTGGGCTAAAATCGAAGCATTTGCTTGGGGAGCAAAACCGCCGACTTGTAGTCTTAAGGTTCTACCGCCAATCTCCGCCTCTTTGGATACAGTCTTTATCATCTGTTTTCGAAGAAACAAGTCTACTTAGAAAGCCCCAAATCTTTAATCAGCCTTCGATACCTTTCTTCATCCTTTTTCATTAAATAATTTAATAATCTTCGTCTTTTGGAGACCATTGAAAGCAATCCTCGGCGAGAATGAACATCTTTCCGATTAATTTTCAGATGCTCAGTTAAACGGTCAATTTTAGCTGAAACCAAGGCCACTTGTACCTCCGGCGAACCAGTGTCGCCTTTGGCAGTAGCATATTTATCAATGACTTTCTTTTTTGCCGTTGTATCTAGGGCCATATAACTTTATTTTACAATTATTTAACCATTATACCCAATTTTCGGGCCAAGAACAAGATTTAGGAAATACTAGTTCCTTTGAAGATTTTGGGCTCAAACCAGTCAGCCGGTGGTTTGTCTGTTCCAGTCTTGGTCTTCTCTTCAGTAGTAGTTTGAGGCTTTTCCTGTGGTTGTTCAGCCGGTTTTTTGGGAGCCAGAGAAAAAACTGGCTTGCCAGGAAAACTTTTTTCTGGCTTTCGCGCTCCGCTGCGCAAACAAATTGCCACCGCTTCATAAGTATCGGCGCCAGAGCGAGGATCGCTCAAGCCCTTGCTGCCAGCCCAAATACCATCAATCAAGTTTTGGGCAATATCCGCTTCCAGTCTCAAGCCCAAACCATTAATTATCCCTAAAACCACTTCACTAACAGAAGCACTCTGATGATCAACAATATTAAGATTTCCAAACTGGGAGTTGCTAGGGTGAGTATCTAGGTTAACGACAAAATTACTTCCTGCTTCCACACCACTTAAACTAAGCTGGTTTTTATCTCTAATACCAATAGTAATTATCAAACCAGCACTTTGGCCAGCATAAGAAAAAAGGGCTTGCTTCTCGTTTAAAGGAGGGGCACCAACCTTAGGCTGAATTACAACATTGGGCCGATTGCCATCATCATTATAGCTGACTCGCTCAATATCTTGGGCAGAATAATTAAAAGAAACTACTAAGTCCGAGCCTTGGGCCTGGTCAGTAATCTTGTTAACGCCAACCAAATGATTAAACTCGACCGTCATTGGTGAAGGACAAACCGCACTAACACTTTTTCCAGCGGCTTCAAAGGAAAGCATTAAAGAAAGAGCGGCCGCCACTTGATCAAACTGGGGATTTTTGGGTAAAAGGACCAAGATTTTTTGGGCACTTTCGATCCTTTGACCTAAATCATTTAAGGGATAATTTTTATTCATAGACACTATTATTTTTCCTCTAGGCTGTATGATATTATCATATCGCCCTTTTGAAAATCAACTTTTTCAGCAAAAACCGCTCCAAACTCTCCTTTGACTGGAACTTCGTTAACATCTTGCTTTTCCTGTTTTAAAGAAACAATTTTTGTCTCTCCCAAAATTTTGTTCCCCCGTTGCAAACAAACAGGGGCGCTTTTGTTAATTTTCCCCTCCAAGACTCTGGCCCCAGCAATTTTTTCCCCTTTAATTTCAAAAGTCTCCAAAATCTCGGCTTTACCCAAGACTGTTCGATCAATAGTCGGCTCAAGAATTTTCAAAATTCGCTCTTCAAGATCTTCCAAAAGCTCATAAATAATATTGTAATTTTTAATCTTAACTCTTTCTGTCTGGGCCAATTTTTTAATGTTGGCTCTTGGCGGTAAATTGAAGCTATAAACCTCCGCCCTCAAAGTTTTGGCTAACAAAACATCTGACTCGGTTGCCTCGCCGACTCCTTTTTCCACAATTTGTACTTCTTTAGGTAAACAAGCAGAAATTGCCTCAAGCGAGCCAGCCGTATCAGTTTTAAGAATAATTTTTAGCTTCGTCTCTTTGGTCGCAGGCAGTAAGATTCTTTTTTTTACTACCTTGGGGATTGGCTTTTCTTTTTCTGCCCGTACGACCACGGCGCCGACAGCTGGCAAAGCCTCAAAACCCAGAACTTGAGCTGGATCTCCTGGATAGGCTGCCTCCAAAGGCTTACCTCGCTCATTGCGCAACATCTTCACTTTTGCTCTTACACCATCAGCCATTATTTGATCTTTTTTCCTCAAAGTCCCATTTCTGACAATCAAAGTCGCCAGCGGGCCACAAAACTTGTCCGCTCTTGACTCAATTACTTCTGCCTCAAACCGACCCTCAGGATCAGCCCGAAGATCAGCCATTTCCACACTTAACAAAATCATCTCCAGCAACTGATCTACCCCTTGGCCAGTTTTGGCAGAGACAGGGACAGCCACTACTTTACCGCCATAATCCTCAACAATAACATTGTTTTCTGCCAACTGGGCCTTAACTTTGTCAGCCGAAGCTTGAGCAAGGTCAATTTTATTAATAGCGACAATCATTGGCACCTGAGCCTTCTCAATTATCTTAAGACTTTCTTTAGTTTGGGGCATTACTCCGTCATTGGCAGCCACCACCAAAATTACCAAATCAGCCACACTCGCTCCTCGGGAACGCATATTCGTAAAAGCCGCATGACCTGGGGTATCAATAAAAGTGATTTTTTGACGATTGAAGTTGATTTGATAGGCGCCAATTGCTTGGGTTATCTCACCAGCCTCTTTGGCAGCCAGTTTTGACTGACGGATAAAGTCAAGAAGGCTGGTTTTGCCATGGTCAACATGGCCCATAATTGTCACGACTGGCGGTTTTTTTTGAAGTGCCATTGCTTACCTCCTTTGGTTGGTCACCATTTTCTTTAGGCTGATTTTCTCTTGGTTGTCGGCTTTTTGGGGGCAGTTTTTTTAGTCTTTGAGCCTTGCTTTTCTTTATCCTCTTTTTTAGCTGACTTTGTCTCTTCAGTCTCTTTAGCTTCGATACCAATCTTATAGCCGCTTAATTCAATCGCCAAGCGAACATTCTGTCCCCCTTTGCCAATCGTTAGCGAAAGCTGGCCTTCAGGAGCCAAAACCAAAGCGGTCTTTTTTTCCTCGTCAACTTTTACCTCCAGATTTTCTGCTGGCGCCAAAGCAGCCAAAATAAATTTGGCCGGGTCATCGCTATATTGAACAATATCGATTTTCTCACCACTAAGCTCATTGATAACTGCTTGAACCCGAACTCCTTTTTGGCCAACCGCCGAACCGACTGGGTCCACTCCCGGTTGGGTGGAGTAAACAGCAATTTTAGTCCGAGAACCGGCTTCCCTAGCAATGGCTCTGATTTCTACTGCTCCAGAAGCAACCTCAGGAACTTCTCTTCTAAAAAGACTTTCAACCAGGCCTTCGTGAGCTCGAGAAACAATAATTTGCCTTCCTCTCATCGTTTCCCTAATCCCCTCAAGATAAAAAGCCAGGCGCATATTAAGCCGATAGCTTTCACCTCGATTTTGTTCTGAGGGCGGCATAATTGCTTCTCCTTTACCAATATCAACGACAATGTTGTCGCCATCAAAGCGCAAAATCATCCCATTAACTAAAGTGCCGACTCGCTTTTCGTATTCCTCCAAAATCGAGTTTTTCTCAGCTTCGCGAATCTTTTGAATAATAATATTTCTTGCTTGTTGGGCAGCAATTCGGCCAAATCCGGCTGGGGTTACTTCTTCTTTCTTCTCTTCCTCACCCTCTGGCCAGGCAAAAAGACGGGACTCGCCACTGGTGGGATCAATCTCCACTTCATACTCATAGCCCTCTTTGATACCATAATCTTTTTTATAAGCAGTTAAAATCGCTGATTTAATTGAATCCAAAACTTGAGAAACATCAATTCCCCGCTCACTGGCAACTTGGGCCAGAGCCGCCGCAAATTCAGTTCTAGGAATACTTATGTTTGCCATCTTTATTTAAAAAGGCGAGTTGCCTCGCCCCCAATTTTTGCTCCAAAGCAATAATCTATATTAACTCACAACCTCTTCATTCTACCACTAAAAACACCTTTGGTCAATAAAAACTAAACTCATAATTTAGAAAGGAAGTTTTATTTAAAAAGGCTAAAAGTAGCTAAAATAGGACTAATATCAGCTGTCATACTCTGGTAATTATCTCCCTCCCCGCCAACAAAGGGGTTATCCAAAGATTGCTCGGCATAAAAAATCGCCTCAGGAGTTTCGGCCAATTTTCTACCCTTAAAAAGAGGCTCTTTTTGAAATTCCTGCCAGGTTGCCAGACTGACTTTGTTAACTGAAAAAAGCGTCTGATTTTGAATCTCACTCTCTTGGGCAAGAAAGTCAAAGGAAGCACTCATAATCGCGCCTGTTTTAGCCCCGGCTTTGGGATCAAGAGAAAGCACATTTACCTCATACCAGCCTTGCCAAGATTGAGGGATTTCCAAAGAAAAGCCTAGCTCTTGGTTAACATAGTTCGCTCTACCACCAGGTTCTTCTCCGCAATCCGAAACAGGCTTTGGCTTTTGGGAATTGCCGTGCTTAACCCACACGCCATTTTCACAAATCCAGCTGTCCTCCATTCCCCCTAAAACAAACCATGCTCCCAAAACTAAAACTATTGCCAGCAAAAAGATTCCTGAAATTACTTTTAAAGAAGACCGATATTTTTTCATCCTTTTGATAATATCAACAAAGCCAGCAATTTTCAATCAGTTTCTTGCCTTTCTCTTACCCTTTTGTGCCTTTAATCTAGACTAATAAGGTTAAGGTAGTGAGGTTATGTCCACCACCATTACTAAACTCAGCCAGCTTTTGAGGAAAAAGTTTTGGCTAGAGGAGATAAAAGAGGAAATTGAAAAAGAAAAGTTCAGGTTCAATCTTAAAATTGTTGAGCTGAAAATAAAACTTCTCAAAGCAGGTTCAGGAGAAGAAAAAAGCCAAATAGCCAAAGAAGGAAATCTGACATACCAAACATTTAAAGAAAAAATATTAAAACTATTAACTGAAGCAAAGGAGGTTTAAATGGAAAGACTGAGGTGCGAGCAAGCTCTTGACTTCGTCTGTAAAAACACCGGCTTAGAATACAGAAAAATGTACCAAACTGATGAACGGGTATTGGCAAAAGCCGCTTTTTATAATCTTTCCCGAGAAAAGAACCAGGAAGGTTTTTTTGAGGACCTTCAGCAAAAAGGTAATCTCCTGGCTAACCAAGCCTTAAAGGTGGTAGCTGAAAAGGAAAGAGGAGTGGAAACCGAAATTGCTTTTTTACGCGGAAAACTGACTGATTCTCAAAAAGCAGAATTTGACCAAATCTTGCTGAGTTTGGAAAAAGCCAGGAAGCGCTCCTGTGCTGGCCTGGCGGGTGCCCGAAAAAGATGGGAGCTTTATCACCAACGGCAAGAAAGCGAAAGACTGGCTTTCGCCTCAACCGATTCTTGGGGATTTTTTGGCTCATTAAAGCAAAAAGCAAAACTGCTCTGGGAAGAAAACTCTTTAACTTTTAAGCAATTTTTCTCTTTCTTTAAAAGCCCCAAAAACAATCCAAGTTTTTGGCAAAGAGAAAAGGAAAATCTCCGTTGTTGTCTTCAGTCAATTGGAAACGCGCTATCCAGCACTGGTTAGGAAAAAGCTAGCGACCCAAGAAATAATTCTCATTTATCATTTTCTCCGTAATTAAGTGATAAATCTCAGAACTGTTAGGGGTCTGGTTAAGTAAGCTTTCGGGAAGCCCGCTTTCTCTCACTATTTTTCGCGCTTCATTTTTGGTAATCTTTTTTTGATAAACCAAGGCGGCATATTTAATGATTCCCTCTCTTAAGGAATTTCTGACTTGCTGGCTTTCATGCTGATAGATGTATTGCCTTAAAAAAAGCGGCAAGCTATGAGTTTTAATCGGATCAGGCAAATGCAAAAGGTCAATCACTGCAGAATTGGTTTTGGGAGTCGGATAAAATTTAGTCTTATCAAGCAAAAGTTTTACTTCGGCTTTAAAAAAAGAGCTAAATATACCATTGGTTTTTAGTTTAGCGACAAAGCTTCGCGGGACCAATAAAATTGCCTTATCATAATCAAGAAAGGTCAGATTATGGAAAAATTGCTCGCAAAAAGAAAAAGGCAAATTAGAAACAACTTTGTTATAAATTTTCTTGTGTTTATACTTCCCCCCAAGCTGAACAAAATCCCAGGCATCTTTAAAATGAAGCTCAACGTTTTTGGGCAAGTCAGCCAAGAGCGGCTTAAACCGAGGGTCAATTTCAAAGGCAATTACTTTGCCGGCTTTTTTAGCAATTTCTTTAGTTAAATTGCCCACTCCTGCCCCTATTTCCAAAACCGTATCTTTTTTGTTTAAATCCGCCAAGCCCACCGTTTTTTGGATTACGTCTTTATCATTAAGAAAAAATTGATCTTTTAGGGGGTCAGGAGAAATATTATACTTTTGAAGCTGGGCACTAATATCCATAGCCTAATTGTAGCAAATCTTTAGTTTCCTTCCTCTTATTTTAATAAAAATATTGTAAACAAAAATAGATTGATATTTTTAATTTTTGAGGGTTATTATTAGATTATGTTAACTAAAGATGACTTGACGGCAATCGACAATTTAATAAAAAAGGGCAACAATTCTGTCAAAAAGGATTTGAAAAAGTATATTAAAAACGCCTCCAATTTACTCTTCTTCAAATTGCTCTAAAATTTCTTTTTGCTTTCGAGAGAGGCGAGAGGGAACCGTCACTTGCAAGCGGACATACTGGTCGCCGGTCGCTCCTGAGCGAGGAGACCTAATTCCTTTTCCCCGAAGCCGGACTAGAGAACCTGGTTGGGTTCCCGGTCTGACTCTTAAATTTAGCTCGCCATCAAGGGTAGGAACAGTGATTATTGTACCTAGGGCTGCTTGGGGAAAAGAA
>DATKVU010000143.1:0-1310 GCA_035529915.1 Clostridia bacterium | reverse complement strand
TTCAAAGTCCACCACTTGGACAAAAACCTCTTTTCGCAATCAGCAAACTTTTTCCCACAAGTATGGCACATCCAAGCCATTCACTTGTTCGCCTTTTTTGCTTTTGCCCGAACAGCATACAACAAATCTTTGAATGCTTGTTTATATCCTATTTCATATTGTGTTAAACTCTTTGAAGGAATAATTCTACAATATTTTTCCAGCCATTTCAACTCCACCGACTCTGAAGCTTGTTGCTTTAGTATATATTCAATTATTTCAAGAAGCTCAAAATTATGTTCAATAATGTAGGGATACCCCTTTCCAAATTCCTTAGATACCTTTTTCAAAAGTCTCTTAGCTTCTTTTTCTTTGAATCCTAAAACCTTTTCACTCATTTTTTAGCCACGCCCACTTTCTTTTACAATCTTGTATTTTCTTTTTTGCATATATGTAGGATGTTTTGCTAATTGTTTTAAACAATTTTTACAAGTAACTTCTTCCTTTTTCCAAGTGCATTTCTCAAGTGTTATACAACAAGCCTGATTACAAATATAACAATCTTCTTCTCCAACAGTTATTCTTAAATGCTTTATTTTCTTCATTCTTTTTTCACCTTTTCTTCAACTTCTAATTCCTTTAAACTAACTCTTGCTATTAAATAATAGTCCTCTTTTTTAAAAGTAAAAAACGCAACAGCCAATTCTTCTGTTTTCATTTTCTCAATATCATTCTCATACAATACTACTTCTAATTTCTTATACTTCATTCTTTTTTCACTTCCTTCAAACGCAAACCCCTTTGCTTTCTAAAATAAGTCCGCATGACAGCCATTTCAGCCCTGCTCATATCAGCAACCAAATCACCCAATTCCTTTACATTAATATCAAAATCGTAAAAAAACTTCAACCCAGACTCACAAAACTTTCTCTCAAGCCACTTACCAAAATCAACACTCATTTTTTAACCACACCCAAAACCTTTTCACTCATTTTTCACATGCCTCCAGCCTTTGGTTGCATTCCGCCAGCTTTGACTGCTTGCCCTTAACAGCACACTCAAAAACATGAAGTCCAAGCTCTGGTAAAACACAATTCCGCAAAACCTGCCGCTTGTTTGGCAAATCCTTTAATTCAATGCCATGCAATTTAGTAAGCTCAGGAATTTGTGCCTCCCTAATGATAGCCCATCTTTGGGCAACAACAGAAGCCTGCCTGTTCATAGTGCCAACATCATACTTCACCTTCAAATTCGGAATGTGAAAGTTTGCCCAAAAACAATGCCTGCCAGCCTCTTGAGGTTTTATTAACGGTTCGTAGTAGCTCTTTACA
>DATKVU010000142.1:0-3047 GCA_035529915.1 Clostridia bacterium | reverse complement strand
TTCTCCTTTTTGTATAAAAACAGGATCCTGCAGCTGGCGATATCGCTCCGGATCCAGGTACCATTTATCCTTTTTGTATAATTTATGATCATAGGGAGGAAAGAGGATCCAGCCAATACATAAGCAAATTTGCTTATAGGGATGCTTAACGGTTACCCTATTACTCTTTTATATCTCGTGTTATAATTACTTCCTACCATGCACAACCGTCTATATGAAGTGTACACTAGATGTACACTTCAAAAAGCCCCCCTTTTTCAATGTACGAAAAAGTTTCTAAGACTTTTCACAGCTTCTTTAATAGGTAAACGTTTTTTCCCTATCAAGAAGGGGGGGTTTTTACAACTTCCTGGTTGTAATATTAGGGAAAAGATTTATGCTATTGTCAGGCCGGTTAAAAATGGGGCTATCTTTTTTCCCTTTCAAAAAGGCAAAGGGGTTACTTTTTGTATCAATAAGTACCCACTTTCTAAAATTCATTTTTCTGCCTGGAAAAATAGTGTAAAACCTGGGCTTAAGGGGGTTGGTATAATTGTCTAACCTTCGCCCTAGAAAGCGTTATCCTGGGCTGAGCTATGGCCAAAATAAATGCGATAATTGCCAGCACCTTAAACACTGCCCTGCAGAAAGGCTTATACGTGGATCCTGGCAGCCTCTTTGCATAGACTGTTACCATTATTTTAAAGGGGGCCAAACTGCATGAATGGCCCAAAGGGCCCTAAACCCCTCCTTAACGTTTATCTCTTAGAGTATTATTACAATTTTGAGGGGGGATATAGGGCGATACTTTCAGCCCTGCAGCTTAATGGCGTGCCTCTTATCCCGCCCAGGTACATTCCACCTGTAGAAAAGTACGATCCCTGGGCCAGGATCCTATTTAATTGTAAGAGCTCGAGGCTCGAGCAGTACCAGGAGCTCCTGGACATAAAGGCCAGGCTCGAGCTCTTACACCAGGAAGGGAGGGGGGGCCATGATCAATGAGGGGAGTCCCCTTCTCCCGGAAGAATATTTTTTGCTTAGAACTTGTAAACAGGCTTCTGCTGTCAAACCACTAGGTAAGTACGTGACCGGGTATCTCTCGAGGAGGTATCCCTCCAGAAAAATAAAAACCTCTAAAGCGATCTTAAGGCGAACTTATCGTTTAGCGAATCGCTTATGCAAAACTGGCTTATTGGAGCCAGTCAATCCCACACAAAAGCCAGTTTTGTACCTTACCACACCCAAAGGGCTTGACTTGTTAAGCTCTGCGCGTTTCTCAAACTCTGTCAAAAAGGGCCCTTTGGCCCTTCCTAGACGTGCCCGGGTAGAGAGGAAAGAAGCCATTTTAAGGACGTTAGATGTCAAAAGCTTGCCTCTGGAGAGGCGTGAAGATATAGAATCTTATTTTGAGATGTACCTAGAGGAAACCACGGATTTAAAAATAATACTAGGCCGAAAGGATTTTATAGCCCGGGGCCCCAGGGCCAATGCTTTTTTAGTCCTTCCTTATTCCACGAGATTTAATGATGAGGATAAATTTAAAGCCAATTTGGCTAAATACCACGGTATATGGAACGAGGCAACGAAAAAGAATAGAAGAGCAATTCATTTAGTGCTTACCACCGACCCAAAGCGCTTTAACAACCTTTGGGAGGCTAATAGGCATTTTAGCGAAGCCTTTAATAGATTCATGTCATATCTTATGAAGAAATTGAAACTTAACACTAGGCCCCCTTATCTGGCAGTTTATGAATATACTGCAGGATCCTGGCTCTGTAAAAAATGTCATACAAAACTCGATAAGAAATTCTTTTGCTCTAAATGTAAGGAAGTAATGCCCAAGGAGAAAAGAGAGCGCTTTGGGGGCCTTTTGCACTGCCATTTAGTAATATTTGGGAGGGCCTACCTCCTCCCAAAAAGAACGATTACGAGAGAGTGGGAAAAATGTGGCCAGGGCTCTTATAACTTCATTTACAGCTTAAAAAATCAAAAAGGGGCCTGGGTATATGCTAAAGGCAGGCCCAAAGAAGCCACGAAAAATGAAACAGCCGAAAGCCACCTGGTTAAGTATCTACAGAAGGCCAAAACAGATAAGGGGGCCTTATACTGGGTTTTCAACAAAAGATATTTTACAAATTCCAAGAAATTAGCAGGAGCTCCTCTTAATGGCTGGGTGATTGAGCCCAGCATCCCGGAATGGAAATTCCTAGGGGCTTTCCATGATTGGGATCTCCCGGACGTAGTAGTTGAAAATGCTTTTTATTTGGCTGGTAATGGAGGATAAAATGCGCATGCGCGCGCGCGCCATTTCGTGGTCGCACCCGGATCCATGCATGAGCTCGAGCATTTTTTGATTTTTACCCTGGCTAATAGTTCATGGCAAACGTTTTTAGTGAGTTATATCGCTTCTATGAACGCCTTTTTTGAGTGGATTTTAAAAAGGGGCTCTCTCCAGCCTTTTACTTGCTGCACTCTTGCAGCCTGCAATAAATAGCACGTGATCAGTGATTGCTTAACTCGAGCAACAGCCCGGTTGAGATCTCGACATTCTCCTTTTTGTATAAAAACAGGATCCTGCAGCTGGCGATATCGCTCTGGATCCGGAGGGATTTTCATCTTTTTGTATAATCCGCGGCCTGAGTTCACTCAGGATCCGGAGAAAAATTTATACAAAATGAGAAATGGCGCCACGATCGTGGCAGCCGGCCGGCCGTGTTTTTTTCCTTTTTGTATAAATAACAACCTTTATATAGAACCTTATACAACAGTAGCACTTAGCCTATGGAGCCTGGGGGGCGGGGATCCAGAGGACGACCCTAAAATAGAGGCTGAGAAATTAGACGAGTTATACGAACAGGACAAAAAGCAAAGAAAGTGTGCGGAGGCTGAAGCCGCAAAGGAGGAGAATCTGCAAAGTAAACGATGGGGAAAGACGCGGATTTAAAGGAATATGAAGAAAAAGTGGAATAGGTTTAAGTTGGACGCGGTCCTATTAGGTCCGGAATATCTCGGAGCCACGGCGAGAATAGGCATCATAGTTTTTGAGATCAAGGGCTATGATCATAGGC
>DATKVU010000141.1:0-1131 GCA_035529915.1 Clostridia bacterium | reverse complement strand
CTTGGCTTCCTCCAATGGCGCTATGGTGCCGCGTTCTTCTGCTTCTTTGCCAAGTTGCTCCAAAGACTTTCTTGGCTTTACACCAGCATCCATACCACCCATTTTACCCTTGACTATTTCTGCTTCAGCTTCTTTGCCTATGACCGGTACTTGGCTTGTAATTTTCTCTTTGGCCTTTTCTCTGGCCGTCTCCGCTTTAATGATTTTCTCTATTCTTTCTTCGCTTTCGGGAAGAAACTCAGTAGCCTTTTTAACTTCAGGTTTCGGGGCGGTAGCTTTTTTCGGAGCAGCTTTATATTTTTGTGTGGCAACGCCAGCGCCAGCAGTAAGGAAAGCAAAAGGAGCAGCAACAAGCCCTTCATATATACCATCCTTAGTTATTTGCCAGAAATTGGTTATAAATTCATCAACCTGTTCATTAATTGGTTTCCCAGCACCCTTACCCCATATTTCTGTTACAGCTTCAGGATACTTCTGTAATGCCTCAGTCAAAAATTCAACTGCTCCGGTTTCTAAAATTTCTTTTACTGCCGCACTTGCGATTTTTCCGGGTTGCCAAACGCTCATTGCTTTACCAATACCTATTTGTTCAAGCGGAGCTTGCAACGCCGCGTCTGCTAAACTTGCTTGAAGGGCTCTCTCAGGTTCTACCCCCTCGCTTGTAAGCTGTTCATATTTGCCACCGGATATCTGTGTACCCATAAATGCAATACCTGCAGGAGCCCCTCCGGCAGCCGTAGCACCTATTTGAGCAGCTATTTGCGGGGCTATCATAATAACATCTTGAACAAAGCCCTTTATTCCTTCAGCTTTTTCAAATGATTCGTCAGGGGATAAAATATCGGACTTTATTATATTTTCAGTTACCATTGCAACCTTTTCATGCCCGGCAATAAACTTATCAAGGGTTTTTGCGTGTTCTTCGTGGCTTTGTGCGAGTTTTTCATTCCCCCTTGCTCGTGCGCCCGCTGCAAGCTTTAACCAATCTTCTTTCTCTTTCGCATAGTTAGCCGCGTCGGTTTCAAAAAGTCCTTTGGCAAATCCACCTAAATTTTTAATGGTTTGCTTTGCTCCCTCAACCAATGATTTTATAGGTTGTAAACCAGGTTCTTTATATTCAGGAATATCACC
>DATKVU010000140.1:0-1053 GCA_035529915.1 Clostridia bacterium | reverse complement strand
AAAACTGCCCTCATTTTCTTGATACCTCCTTTTTTATAGTCGCCCCTACTTAATCAGCGTTCTTCGTGAGCGCTCGACCGAGCTCACGCCGAAGGTTTATGTGAACAGCCCTTCGTTTCCTGTTATTGCTCCACCCCCTTTGCCGAGGCGGAGCCTGTCCCGCACCGCAGGTGAGAAATCCCCCTCATCGCAATGGCCAGGAGAAAAGCTCATTGAGGGTGACGGGAATCTTTTCCCATCAGCTTTAGTTTTGCTCTGCCGTATACTACAAAATTGCGCAATATAATGCTAGCCCTTGTGCTGGCTGACCACATGGGTAACACTTAGTGGGATATTTTAGCAAGTTCCTTTTCAATATACTCCACTGGATTGTGATAGGCAAGAGATTATTGCGGGCGGTTGAATTCATTTTCTATCAGCCATTCAGTTAGCCGGGAATTGAACTCTTCAGGATCTAAAGACAGATTAAAGTTGTAAAGCCATTCATACTCTAAGGTCTCATGGAATCTCTCTATCTCGTGGTTGTCCTTAGGGGTTTTCACCCTCGAAAAGTGTCCTTGAATACCTAGTTTGGCGGTAGCTCTTAACACCAAGCCCACACGATTTTCTCCCTCATTTTAGCTTTAAGAAAAAGATTCCCTAGCTTGAGAAAGACATTTTAAAAACACCTTTTAGCGTCTCAAAAGATGCTTTTAACGTTTGTTTAAAACAAATAAAAGGGATAAAAGGGGATTTAAAAGAGAATAGCAGCTATAGACAACCTTTTATTTTGCAGTTAAAAAGAGATAAAAGCATGGTGACATAATCGCTATTTCAAATTTTAGGGTTGGCGTTGCTTGAGCCACGGATGCTTCCAGCTTAGTCGTTGACTATCAGCTTGATTGTTGGCTTTAAGATGTATGAAGAACCAGCTACGACTACAGCTTTACGCACATCAAAGTCTGCGGTAACCTCCACAGTCCCGTTAACAGATACTTCAAAGTGGCCTATCGCTTTATACCCTGTGTCTCCACCACTCGGTACGAAGAGAGGCTCTGTGGTGTTACCAGCAAA
>DATKVU010000139.1:0-1052 GCA_035529915.1 Clostridia bacterium | reverse complement strand
GCTTATTGCTGACACGATTGGGCTTGTAGAGCGATTTGCTAAAATAGTAACTAATAAAATAGGGCTAAATACCCTGTTTAAAAAACTTGAGGCTAAGGAACCAAAAACTACTTCTAAAGATTTACAAGAAGATGCGGAAGCAATAGACGACTTAACCTACGAAAAGTTTGCAGATACCCAAAGAAAGATCCCTCGATCTCATCCTCTTATTAAGAAATCAGAAAAGGCCACTGAAAAATACGCTAGGGTAGTACAAAAAATTAAGGACGCCGCTGAAAAAGTTACGCAAGACTTTGAAGCTGACTTTAAAAAAGCCACGGGCAAAGATCCTCAGGGTAAAGACTACGACAATCCACCTAAAGAGTTAGTACCTCTTCAAAAACGCATCAACACAGAAACTAATAAGCTGCGGCAAGAAGAAAAGAGAGTTCGTGCTGAGATTGAAGAACTTAACCGAGAACTTAAAGGAGCTAACCTTGAAGTTTTTGAAGTTAATTTAACCGACGCGGAACAAAAGCTAGACTATGCAACTACCATAACGCCCGGCTATCTTGGCAATCTGTTCTTAGAAGTTGCTGGTATCTTTGATGCTATCGTAGCCGCACCACCTGAGGGCGGGATTCTGCTATTTGAGAACTCGCCTGACACTACACTGCCTATAGCAGGGGGCAAACCGGGTTCAAAGCCAAGAGCAATTCCTAAAATCTCTGCTGATCAAGCTGCTGCCGAAGCGGAAGAAAGACTTAGGAAAAAAATAAAACAAGAACAGGCCGGTGCACTTAGCAACTTTGGTCAGGCTGCAAAGAATCTTTTTACAAAACAAGGTTACCGTAATCTTGTACGAAAAGTACAAAATCGCCTCGTAGACTTCCAAGTTAAGGAAGAAAAGCTAGACAAGCTGGGCAAACTCGTCATGGTCGGCACTGATGATCAGATTAACGACATCAATACTGAATATATGAGCGCTATGGGCTTAGCTCAAAATAAAAGTAATGAGTTTAAAGAGCTTAGTGAAGAAGCGATTGATGCCATACGTAACATCATGAAGGCCA
>DATKVU010000138.1:0-1227 GCA_035529915.1 Clostridia bacterium | reverse complement strand
CCAAAACACCTGTTCAAATACGGAATTAAGCCAGGATTCCAGGGAACAGAAAGGCTTTACTCCAAAGAAAACAGAAAGGGCTTGCACTTGGCAGGCCTTGACACAGAGACAATTGGCGGGTCTTTGTTCAGAAAGAACGACCTTTACACTGTTCAAATTGTAATGGAT
Source organism: Clostridia bacterium (assembly GCA_035529915.1). Taxonomy (GTDB): domain Bacteria; phylum Patescibacteriota; class Microgenomatia; order UM-FILTER-40-11; family UM-FILTER-40-11; genus DATKVU01. The sequence goes on along the minus strand of DATKVU010000138.1, from coordinate 1,059 downwards.
TGTCTTGAAAACAGCCACATTTTCTTTCCCGAAACCCAGGGGGTAGAAAACCTTTTGTTCTTCAGGGATATAGCAGGAAAAGGTGGGGGGAAGGTCTTTTGCTCTGCTCACAATGCAGGGTTTGACCTTGGTTCACTGCTTGGTCCTGATACAATTTTGTTAATGAAAGGAAAGGAAGTAAAGGGTTGGAGGGGCAAAATGGTTGACAGCACTTCAAGCTTTCTATTTCTTAGGAACAAAGAGCTGGACTTTTCAATAACAATTACGGACAGCATGTCCTGGTTTAAAATGTCTTTAAAAAAGTTTGCAGAATCCTATTTGAAGGAAACCAAAAAGCTTGAACGGCCTGAATTTTTAGGAAAAAGAGCCCCTCAAAACAAAGAAGAGCTTGAGGGGTTTATAAAATATGCCGAAAAGGATGCCCTAATTCAGTTTGAGGCCACTAAAAAGATTTACAGCTATTGCATTGAGGGAATGGTTAAAACATGCTTAACCCCTGCCCAATTGTCTGGCAGAGTTTTCAAAAAGCACTTTTTGCAGGACAGGGTTTTTTTGCCAAACTACAAACTGCTTCCGCTAATTTCCCGCTGTTATCATGGAGCGCAGTTCACAGCCTTTGGAAGAGGCATGTTTGAGGACATAAACTATTATGACATAAATTCCCTATATCCTTTTGCAGCAATTAACACTGCCTTAAATTTCTCAAACTCTGAACTAAAACCAATTTCTCTTAACGAAATAGAACAAGGGTTTTCAGGCTTTGTTGGCGTAAAATTCAAATTCCCTGAAAGCGAAAACTACCCCTGCCTTCCAGTGATGTCCACAATAAGGGGTTTTCCAAAACTTGTTTTTCCGCTGTCTGGCATAAGCTATTGCACTACAGAGGAATTAAAACCAGCTTTAAAAAAGGGCTGTGAAGTTCTTGGAATAATGTCTTACGGATGGTATCCAACAGAAAAGGACATAAATCATGACCTTGGAAAATTCATGCAGGACCTTTACTTAAAAAAAGAATCCCTGGACAAAATCAAGGAAAAGGAAATGCTTACAGAGGAACAG
>DATKVU010000137.1:0-1805 GCA_035529915.1 Clostridia bacterium | reverse complement strand
GCAAGGCAAACGAATACGAATAGTAAAATTCCTACCACTGCAAAAATCTTGGAAGCCATTCCAATAGCATTCAACGACTTTGAAGTATAAAAACAAAACCCCAAACATTTAAAAAGAGGAAAAAAAAAGAAAGCGTTACCTATATAGGAACGCTTTCAATTTTTCCGGTCTTTTTTTGCTCGTCAATCAACCTATTCAACTCGCCAAAAACAGCCATATCCAAACCCAAAGCAAGCGGAGCCAAATCCTTCATTGGATGCAAAAAACCCAGCTCGTAAAGCCTTCTTACAACATCCCTACCACAACTTCGCGCACTTCCTTTGGAAACAAAATCTGGCCTGTTCCACTTTAATGTTTTTAGCAACTTTGTTCTTCTTTCATCTTTGTTTGAGCCAAAAGGAGAATTGGGAGACCTTATGTCAAAAACATAAACCCAAACCTCTTTTTGAACCCCTTTCGCTTGCCCTTTTCCATTCCTCATACTTTACACGCCTCCTAGCATTTCAGGAAACAATATGAGTATTCCTGCTACTACGCCAACAAGTATTCCAACAATAATTATGATTATTTTCAAATCAAATTGGAATCCACCCCTGCCTGGCAAAAGATTTCTTTCATCAACACGCCCTTGCTCGTAAGCCAACTGTAAGGCAATGCAGGATTCTTCGTCATTTAGTCCACGAGTTGTTTCATCACTTAACGAAACATTTGAAGCCGAATTGCGTGCAGGACAAAAATGAACAGGAATTGCCGTGCCTGCAAGCGTATGCAATACTTTTGTTATAGGAAACCAATTGATTCTTTTTTTTCCTGTTACTTTGTCAAAAGTCCAGCGTTTTATTCCTGTAATTGGTTTTTTTGAAAAAAGTATTTCAATTCCTTTGTCTGCTAACTCATTGAATGCAAGCGAGCCTGCTCCTGACAAACCGCACATTATTAGCGGCCACATTCTTCTCTTGCGCAGTAACCATATTGCAAAGATTACTACAAACACTTGTATTACAGCAAAAATCATTAAAAAAATTGCCGCTTCCAAAAAATCGTCTGCTATAAAGAACATTTTTAAAACCACCCCCAGGTTTTTTTCTTTTTTACTTCCAAAGACTTTTGAACGTGTTCTACTACTCCTTCCGAAACGTGTTTGTCTGTTTTGGTTAGGATGGCAGAGAATCCTCCTTTTGAACGGCTGATGTTTGAATATAAGTCAAAGTTCATTTTGAAGAACCTGTATGCTGGCCTTAGGTCTGTTTTTCTTGCTTGTCCTACGGCTTTTAGGTAATTGCATAATGCTCCGTTTCCCCAGACTGATTCTACTTCTCTGTCTCCAAAGTTTCCTTTGGTTAAATCTTCTGTGAATATTTCTGGATAGTCTTCTTCTAGGTGGATTGCAAGGTCTCTTATTTGTCCGTCTGGTGTTTTTAGTGCTCTGATTAGTTCTCTTTTTTCTGAAGAACGTGCAGCAATTGTCATTAGGCGGTTGTCTAGTTCTACTTGTGATTGTGGAAGCCTTTCCTTTTTTTGCTGGTATTCCGTGTATTGCTGTTCTTGAACTCCAAGTTCTGCTGCCTGCATTTCTTGCATTGACATTTTTTGTTTTTTTAATTGTTTTTTAAGTTCTGGGTCTTCATATTCTTCTGGAAAATCTACTTCGTCTTCTTCGTCTTCGTATTGTTTTTTTCCTAAAACTGTTTCCTTTACTTTTTCAACTGCCTTTTTTCCAAAGCGTTGCATAAAGTCTTCTTCGCTTATTTGGCCTACTTGCACTTCTTCATATTCTTCCATTTTTTTGTTTCCCCCTTTTTTTT
>DATKVU010000136.1:0-2039 GCA_035529915.1 Clostridia bacterium | reverse complement strand
CATGAAGGTGAAGGGTTTTTATGTGGAGAAGGAAAAAGGGGAGCCTGAGCAGAAGACACTAAAAGAATAGGTTTATATTAACTTTGTTTATATTGTTTATGTGGTTGTTATGGAAGAGGAAAACTTGATAAGAGTAAAAAGTAAAGTATGGAACAAATTAGGCAAGCTAAAGAAGTGGCCTGACAGAACAAGTTTCAATGATGTAATTGAATTTTTAATCGAGGAATATGGGGCAAAGGAATACACAAAGAGGTTGCTGAAATGAAGTTCCATGAGGTAGCTAACTTGTTTCCTTTGCTTGAGGGCAAGCCGTTTAATGAGCTTGTTGAGGATGTTAAAAAGAATGGGTTGCTTGAGCCTATTTGGACTCATGACAATCAGGTTGTTGATGGGCGCAACAGGTTCAGGGCATGCAAAGTTGCAGGGGTTGAGCCACGGTTCAGACCTTGGAATGGAAAGGGGTCGCTTGTTTCTTTTGTGGTTTCACTTAATTTAAGGAGAAGGCATTTAACACCAAGTCAAACTGCTTGTGTTGCTGTTGAAGCATTACCTTTTTATGAAGCTGAAGCAAAAGAAAGACAAAAAGAACATGGTGGAACAGCCCCAGGAAGAACACTTAGTCCATTAATGGACACAGTGAAGGGTCGTGCTGATTTTTTTGTTGCTGATGATTTTAAGGTTGCTCGTGGTTATGTGGCTGCCGCAAAAGCAATTAAGCTTTCTTCTCCTAAAACTTTTGAAGAAGTTAAATCTGGTAAAATAAAGATTTCCCAAGTTACAAGGCAAATAAAGAAAGAGAAACAGTTGGAGAACTTGAAAGATTTGAAACCACTTGAGGGAAAGTTTAATGTTATTGTTGTTGACCCTCCTTGGAACATTGGGGATTACAATTCAGATGGTTTTCGTGGGGGGGCAACATATCCAACAATGACAATTGATGAAATAAGAAACATTGAATTGCCTGCTGAAGAAGATTGTATTCTTTGGCTTTGGGCAGTTGATACCTGTCTTGAAGAAGCCCTTGAAATAATAAAGGATTGGGGATTTGAAAGGAAGGGAACATTGATTTGGAACAAAGAAAAAATGGGGCTTGGAAAGTGGTTAAGAAGGCAACACGAGTATTGTTTTCTTGCTGTTAAAGGAAAGCCAACTTTTTTTGGAGAAAATAGTAGAAGTGTTATCTGTTCTCCGAGAGGAAAGCATTCTGAGAAGCCAGATGTGTTTTACAAGCTTGTAGAAGAAACCTGCAAATATAAAAGCAAGTTAGATTACTTTGCAAGAAAGAAACGAGAAGGGTGGACAGTTTTTGGAGATGAGGTAAAATGACTGAGTGTGATTTTAATAAGGATTTGGAGAAGTCAAAAAAGTTTGAGAAGTGTTGGGATGAATGGTATCAAAGCCAGGACTTTTATGGGCGACTCCAAAAGATGAGGTTGAAAGGTAAGGTTGAAATTTTGAAGGTTGATAGAAGCGACAATGAGCTTTTTCAGAAGATGAGTTATTTGGATACGGTTATTACTTTGTCAACTGGTTCTGCTTTACTTATTGATGAGAAGGTTACTGGTTGGAAGCCTGAATTTAAGGGTGATTTTCTTGTTGAAGTTTGGAGTAATCCAAACAAAGGAGGAAAGTCTGACGGTTGGGGTTATCATGTTGGCACAACAATAGCTCAGGCAAAGGTTGATTTTGAAACGGTTTCCTTTGTTGGTGAGCCTCCTGTTCTTTACACAATAACAACAGGTTTTATTGATAATGTTACAAGGGAAATAGGTTTTGAAAAAAAGTATAGGTGTTATGTGAATGCTTCAACTGGCGGGCTTTACAAGTCTGGATTCGGGCCTATTAAAAGAAATGTTTTGGAGGCTTATTGGCCATGACCTGTTCTTTTTGTCCCGGCTTGTGCCATAGAACCAGGTCGGGTGTGTGGGTGTGTTCGCAGTGCGGGTGGCGGGCATGAGTGTTTATAACTTTGCGTGTTATAAAAAACAAAAATGGAGATGATTTGATATGACGAGTTATGAGGAGTTTTTTGGAAACTA
>DATKVU010000135.1:0-1602 GCA_035529915.1 Clostridia bacterium | reverse complement strand
AAACAAGCAAGATTTAATAAAATAAGACTTGCTTGGGATTGGTTCTACAAAGACCAACTAAAGATTAAAGATGGAATAGATTATTTACTTAAAGCAGGTTACAAACCAAATAGGATAATGGTTTTTATGATTTGTAATTGGAAGATTCCTTTTGAAGAATGTTGTAAGAAGTTAGATTTATGCAAAATTTGGGGAGTTCAAGTATCTGATTGTTATTTTGACAATCAAACATCTCCAAATATTATTCCTATTCATTGGCAAGCAGAACAAATAAAGACATTTAGGAAAAAGTGTAGAACACATAATCAATTGGTTAATTTTAGAATAGACCCAGATGCAATTTCAAAAAGGAATCTGGGCTGAAAAAGAGGCGAAAAACTAATAGGGGGTAAAGTAAATGGTTTTTGAAAAAATGTATGAAGATAATGTAAAACAGTATGAAGAAAAGTTTGCTTGCGGTTATGGTTTGCAGTATCCTGACGGCCATGTTATAAGGTTTAACAAAAAGGTTTTGGAATCACAGTTTGGTTTAACCAGTGGCAACGTGTTGGATTATGGTTGTGGTTCTGGAATCCATGCAAAGTATTTTGCAGACAATGGCTTTACTCTTTTTGGTTGTGATGTTGTTGCTTCTGCAATAGAGGATTGTAAAAAGCTGTTGCCAGAGTTTGCTGACAACTTTTGTTGCATTCCTCCGCTTCCAACAAATCTTAAAGAGCTTTTTGGTGGCACAAGGTTTGATTTGGTTTTTTCTAATCAGGTTCTTTACTATTTGAATGATGCTGATATTAGGAAGGTGGTTGCTCAATTGTATGGTTTGGCAAAGCCTGGTGCGGTTTTTTATGCTTCTATGATGTCAAGGGATTCGTATTATTTTAAGCGGGTTAAGGAAACCGTTGGGGGCATGTCTAAGGTTGTTCTTGATGGAAGGTTGAAAGAGTCAATGTATATTAATTTTAAGAGCGCAGAAGAGTTGCCTGGTCTTTTTAAGCCTTTTTCAAAGTTTTATGTTGGTGGTTATGGGATGGATTTTAGGGCTGATGAGGGTGCTGATGACCACAGGCTTTTTGTTGGTGTGAAAAAATAGGTGCATAATTTAAAATATTGACTAATTTTTGCCAAAAATTCCTAGGTGTTTATATATTTCTTACACTCCTTAGTTGTATGCAAGGCATTTTTTAATGCCTTTATAAAAACTTTGTGGGAGGCAAAAAAGAATGGCATCTCTTGGCGACCTTATTGCCGGAGCTCTTGGCGGAGTAGTTATTGCTGTAGTTTTGATGGTTTTTGGACTTATTTTACCAAACCTTAACAGAACAGCAATTGGTGAATCTGCATACGCGCTTATCATAATCATGCCTGTTATCATAGCAGCAGCTGCTTTGATTGGCATTGTGATGACCTCGTTTGGTTCACAGTTTAGGTGATTAGGTTAAATCGTTAGAGTTTGCCCTCTTAACTTTTTTTTGGGGGGTGTTTTTTGTTTTGGCTGGACTATTTTTTGAATTGTTTGTTTTGTTGACTGTTGTTGCGGTTTCTTTTATTTTGTTTAGTTTTTGGAAGAAGCGTTTTTGGGGCATGCCTTTTGGCATTATTTTGTTT
>DATKVU010000134.1:0-1635 GCA_035529915.1 Clostridia bacterium | reverse complement strand
TAGCGCGTCCTGCTCTGCGTAGTCAACAAAGTGTTTAAACTCTTTTTTTGTCCTGGGGGCGCGCTTTCCAAGGTAGTCTGGCCTTTCAAGTTTTTGCATGTCAATGGAAAGGTATTTTTCAGCAATCTTTTTTAGGCTGGCCTTGTACCAGGCCATGCTGTCTGCAATGGTAATGCTTTTCCCAATGGATTTATTATGTAGAAGCGCAAAGCAGCATGTTCCTTCAACGACTTTGCCTGTCCAGCCCCTTACTTCCTCTCCCCTCATAAGCGGGAAAACGTCTTTTCCAAGAAGCGCGCCAATGTCAAAGCCTGCATTGTGGGCTGTTGCAAAAACCCTTTTAGAGTGCGGGTCAACAAGTTGTGTAAACATTTCAAGGTTTTCAACACCCTGGTTTTCGGGAAAGAAAACATGGCTGTTTTTTGGATTGTCCATTACTATTTGGACGCTGTAAAGGTCATTGCTCTTAAACAAAGTTGTCCCTATTGTTTCAACGTCAAAGCCTGCCAGGTGAAGCCCTGCCCTTTTTTCTTTGTCAAAAAGCCTTTCTGTTCCAGCGGACGCTGGCTTTATCCCATGCTTTAAAATCCTCTTGGGGATATAAGGGATTTTCATTTATTCTCACTTACGGCCTGCTTACCTCTACATGCCTCTCGTTAAGCCCGTAATTGATAAACCACTGGCCCATAAGCCCTGCTCTCTGCCTTGCAGCGTTAAGATTTGATAAGAGTTCGTGGACCTGCTTTTCAATCCCAAACTCATATTTTGCGTACTGCTCGTTAAATTCTTCATAGGAAAGCCCTCTCAAGGCATGGTAATTGAAAATGTTTACAATGGCCTGGTTGGTTGAAATAAAGGTAATATTTGGGGCAACCTGCTTTTCGTTGGTTGAAACGTTTGTCGTGTCAATCTGCAGGATTATCGTGGTCCTTATAGAGTAGTCTGCTTTCTTCTGCCAGCCATTGAATTTGCTGCCTTCAATCTCGCTGGCCTCAATGTTAAACAAATTCCTTTTGTAAGGAAATTCCTTAAAATGCAGTTCTGCCATTTCTTCACACCCAACTTAATAAAAAATTTGCAGGGCGGGCGTCACCCCTGCAAAAAGTTTAACTGCTTTCTTAATTAAAAGAAAGGTAGTCTTTCTGGTTTTTCTTGCTTGTCTGTGTTTGGACAACCACTTCAAGGCCAACAAGGTCTTTGTAGTGCTTTACTTTTTTCTTTTTAAGGAAAACGCCCAGGTTGGTGTCCTTTCCCCAGCCAATATTTCCTTCTGCGTCTTCCTGCAGGCCGAATACTCTTGACGCCCTCAAGGTAATCGGCTCTTTTCCGCCTTCTATTGTGTCAAGGGCTTCTGTCTGTATTTTTATGTAGTACCCAAATTGCCCCTGGTGTTCTGTGACGCTTTCAATTTTGGCTTTATTGCCTATGTATTTTGAAACGTCTATTTGCGGAAGCTCTATTTCTCCTGTGCCTTCCAAAGTTACTTCTGTGTCTTTATTTTCGCTATCCAAATTTATCACCTTTTTTAGTTTTGTACGCCTTTCGCCTTTGCAGCTTCTGGCGTCTTGCAGTATTATAGATGCCTTTGATTAATAAAAAGCTATCGGAAAAGCGTGTTTTTATGTATAAGCGTTA
>DATKVU010000133.1:0-1922 GCA_035529915.1 Clostridia bacterium | reverse complement strand
TGGGAGTACTTTTGGCAGGAGTAACCATGAATTTGCTTTTGGCAATTGTCGCTTTTTCGGTTCTCTATTATGTTTATGGCATTCCCAGCAAAACCGATAAAGTCAAAATTGTCGGTATTGCCGAGAATTCTCCAGCTCAGGCTGTTGGTTTGAAACTAGAGGACCAAGTAATTGCTGTTGATGGCAATAAAATTAGTTCTGTTGAAGAATTTATCAGTCTTTCCCAGGAAAAAGCTGGCCAAGAAATTGAGCTTGAAGTTTTGAGAGGGGAAAATCAGAAAATGGTTCTTTGGCTAACTCCCAGGAAAGAGCCGCCCGAGGGAGAAGGCCCCTTGGGAGTGGCAATTTCTAATGTTGAGCTTAAGAAATATCCTTGGTATCAGATGCCTTTTTTGGGAGCGCGGGAAGGATTTAAAGAATCTTTAGCTTGGGGAGGGATGATTTTACAAACTTTAAAAAAGACTCTGGTAAATTTGGCTACCCAGGGCAAAGTTCCTAAAGATATTGCCGGGCCAGTGGGGATTTACCAAATTACCGGTCAAGCAGCCAAAAACGGGCCTTTGGCAGTTTTGCAGTTTTTAGGAGTTTTGTCAGTTAATTTGGCGATTATTAATATTTTGCCCCTGCCGGCTTTGGATGGGGGAAGAATAATCTTTTTGGGTTATGAAGCGGTGGCCAGAAAAAAACCCAATCCAAAAATTGAAGCTTGGATAAATACCCTTGGGATGGCCTTTTTACTGGCTTTAATGCTTCTGATTACTATTAATGATATTTTCCGTTTAGTTCGACAATAACCCCTGGAATGCTTGTGATAAAATTAGAGAGTGATAAAAAATCTGAGTACCAGTTTAAGATTCAAAAAAACTGCTGCTAAAATTCTTTCTGGAATAAAAAAAGCCAAGAAAATTTTACTGGCCCTTCATGTTTCTCCTGATGGCGATAGTCTTGCTTCAGTGATGGCCTTGAATTTGGTTTTAAAAAGAATGAAAAAAGAAACCCAAATAATATGTTTTAGTCGGATTCCTTCAAGGCTGCTTAGTTGGCTGGATGGCGAAAAAATTGAAAACCTTGATTTTGCTTGGGTTGATTTTAATAATTTTGATCTTTTTGTCGCCCTTGACAGTGCTGATAAAAAAATGATTACCCGGAGCCCTTTTCCGGAAAAATTCCCTCCAGGTTTTAAGATAATTAATATTGATCACCATTTTACCAACACTAAGTATGGAAAGATTAATTTAGTTGGCCAATGCAGTTCAACGACTGAACTTCTTTACCATCTTTTTGCCCAGTGGCAGGTAAAGATCGACCAAAAACTGGCCAATTTTCTTTTCTGGGGGATTATGACTGATACCGGCTGTTTTCAATATCCAAATGCTTCTGCAGATACTTTTTTGGCGGCGGCCGAGCTAATTAAAAAAGGCGCTTCTCTGGACAAAGCGGTTTTATTAAATTTTCGCTCTTATGGTTTGAAAACTTTAAAGTACTGGGGCAAAGTTTTGGAAAACATAGAGCTGGACAAAAGCGGCAAGTTCGTCTGCTCAACCGTCAGTCGAGAGGAAAAGGAAAGCTTGGGGGTGGATCCGAGTGAGATTGAGGGAGCCGCTAGTCTTTTTGCGCCCGTGATTGTCGGGACAGAATTTGGTATAATCTTAAACGAGGAATCAAAAAATCTAACTCGCGGGAGTTTGCGCTCTCGAGCTGATTTTGATGTTTCCCAAATTGCTCAGGAGCTTGGTGGCGGTGGCCACAAGCAAGCCGCCGGATTTTCTCTGGCCTTGCCCCTAGAAAAAGCCAAGGAAAAAGTTCTGGAAATAGCGAGAAAAAGTATAAGTTTACCAATATCCGGAAAAAAGTAAGAATAATTTAACAGGTTAAAAATTATCTTGGCGGAAAGAACCGAGTGATGATCCGCCAAGATACTT
>DATKVU010000132.1:0-1312 GCA_035529915.1 Clostridia bacterium | reverse complement strand
CCCATTCACCCAAAGCATGAATAGGTAATACTTCTGGATTAGGTTCTTTGCAGTAATTTTCTAATTCCTTAAAATGGCAACGAAAAGCATTCTTCTTCAACATTTCTTCAAATTCACTCATTCCTCACACACCTCCTCTTTTGCTTTTGCCCGAACAGCACACAACAAATCTTTGAATGCTTGTTTATATCCTATTTCATATTGTGTTAAACTCTTTGAAGGAATAATTCTACAATATTTTTCCAGCCATTTCAACTCCACCGACTCCTTCTTCAAACGCACAGGAACAGTTATTTCCCTTATTTGATTAGGTAAATCTCCAAGATTGGTGTCCATTCCCCACCAATCACCATATTTATCTATCATTGCCGACAAGCCACAAATATTCTCTAAATCAAATTCCTTAAACCCCAAAACCTTTTCACTCATCCTCACTCACGCCCCCCAACACACAAACGCCTCTCAACCTCAACCTTTCCAAGAAAATCAACCGCTAAAGACAACCACATAACATTCCCATCAGGAGGCTCAACAGGAAACTTCTTCACCTCAACAACACGTTCCTCCTTTGACAATTTAAGCCAAGCAAGCCAATGCTCTCTCTCCTCCTCAAAATAAAAAGACTCCTCAGCCCGCCTCAAACATTCTTCTCCCAGGGCACGAACAGACACCACTTCCTCAAAATCAATTAAGCCAAATCCTTGAGCATCCAAATCCCTCGGTCTATTTTCCTTATTCTCCTTCAGCCACTTTCCAAAATCCTCACTCATTTCTTTTCACCTGCCTTTTTATCAAACTTTTTATCTTCTATCATAGTCGCTAAAACAACATAAGCAAAACGGGTTGTTTCAAAAATTTGCTTATCGTGCCCAAAATGGTTTTCTGCCTTTTTATCATACCACTTTATTTTGTAATCAAGCCATTTCATCAACCTTTTTTTATCCAAAACCTTTTCACTCATTTTTCTTGCCCGCCTCTTTTTTTAATTGTTTTTTTGCTTTGCATTCAGCACAAAGTATTTTATTTCCAACCAAATTCAAATTCCAACCGACACTCTCTAAACAATCACTTAATTCTTGCATATCGTGAAAAACAAAAAATTCAACATCATCATTTCCAAAAAGAGTTTTGCATTTATCACATCTTGCTATTAGAAAACTTCTATGCTCAATCATTTCTTTTTCGCCTCTTTTTCAGCCCAAGATTGTAGCTTTCTTATACAGTTTGTGCAAATCCAAAGAACAGTATGATTGTAACCAATAAACTTTTCTGTGGACGTGCTTTTCTTTTTGCAACAATCACAACCATACCC
>DATKVU010000131.1:0-1646 GCA_035529915.1 Clostridia bacterium | reverse complement strand
TTAGTTTTTTCTTCTGAGGCTTTAGAATCGTCAGACTTAATAGCCTCTTCCATGTCATCGACAGCTTCTGCTGTTTTGTCACCGTCCATTCCACTTTGCTCTGCTGCATCCTTCAGATTCTCTCTAGAGGGATTCTCTTGGAATTTTTCCCATGCTTCTTTAGCTTTTGCCTCTGTCTGTCCTAATACCTTTTTAGCTTCAAATATAACGCGCTCATGCCTTCCTAGGTTGTGTCCCATGTCTTGTAACATTTTAGCTATAAAGGGCTTTCTAACAGCTTCTTTTACGCTTCTATAGCGTTCAAACACAGCTCTCTTGTTTCTGTTAATCTTGGAGTTTATTTCTATATTCTTTTTAAGTCTGTTAAGCATAGCCTTTTCTTTGCCCTTTGCTGTCTTTAATCGTTCGTTAGTGAGCCTTTCCAATGCTTTATATTCATTGAAGTATCTGTCTAAAATCCTAATGTTTTCGCCAACATACTCTGCTCCTGGAAGCTTACCTCTCTTCATCATCTCTTCATGTTGTTTTTGGTACTTCTGGTCTCTCTCGAATTGCTTGTTCCATTCTTCGGCTACTTTTCCCTTAGGATCTTCAGACATTTCTTTAAGCTCTCGCATGTGTTTTTCAAGGGTCGCTTTAGCTTCTTCAGGTGTCGTTTTCTTGGAAGGCTTGGGAGCAGCCTCTTTAATCTCTTTTCCTATTTGTCCTAACCGTTCTTGAGCCTCTTTTAGTGATTTTGTGCGTTGCTCTACTAAATTCTCTAAGAGCTTTTGAGTCTTTTCCCTTTGCTTAGTCCTTTGTTTCCCCTCAAAAGCTTGTAGTCTGTCTACTTCCTTTTGGTACTTGGCAATCTCAGACTCTAAACCTTTGATCTTACTTTCTGTTGAAGCCCTTTCTTGAAAGAGTGCTTTCTCTTTCTTTGTCATTTTAGGCTTTGTTATGTATTCATAAACAGGTTCTCCGCCTATGGCTTCTGCGTATTCTTTTCTACCCACTTCAGCTTTTTCTAAGGCTTCTTTTCCAATATCAGCTGTTTTTTTCTCTGCTTTAGCTACTTTCCTTGCCTTTTCTACTTCCGGTGATTCTTTTTGTGTTTTTAGAAACTCTTGTTTAGTCGGCAGTTCATTTTTTATTTTACTAAGCATTTTATAGGCGCGTTCAGCATCTTTAGCTTTAATTATGTTGCTTGTAGAAGCTTTTTCTCGTCCACCCTGTTCTTCAATCGCAGCTCGTGCGTCTATAAGCATGTCTGCATATTTTTTCATTAGCGTTTCAGCGTTTTCTTTCGTTTTTACAGTATTTACAGCTAATTCTTTATCTTCCCATAGTCCTGGCTGAGTCAAATCTGTCTTTGATATTTCCGGTCCTTTTCCAGAAACTTCCTTAGTTATATCAGTAACAGCTCTATTAAACAGGTTTACGTCCTTAGCCTTTTTGCCTTTTAAACCTTCTTCCGTTCCCCCCATCTCTTCAAACTTAGCCTTCACCTTCTCAGCAACATCGGTTGGGTCAGCACCGCTTTTAGCAACTCTATCAGCGACACTTCTCTTTAGCCCTGGTAATGCGTGAAATAAGTTAAAGCCAAAAACCTGACCAAAGGTAGTTACCACGTTCTCTAGAGTTGGCTTCTCTCTCTTTGCTATCGC
>DATKVU010000130.1:0-9608 GCA_035529915.1 Clostridia bacterium | reverse complement strand
CTTAAAATCCTGCTTGAGCCTCTGGGAATACCGCTGGAGCTGATAACCAGCTCAAAAAAAACCAAGGTCTCAACTAATAAAACCAAAGTGAGTATTGGCACCCACGCACTTTTATATCAAAAGTTTGAGCAAGAAAAAATCGGCTTGGTGGTCGTTGACGAGCAACACCGTTTCGGCGTCGAGCAAAGAAAACTTTTGGCTAAAAAAGGGGGCTCGCCTCACTTTCTGACCATGACCGCCACCCCAATTCCCCGAACAATTGCTCTCAGCTTATTCGGCGATCTGGACCTTTCTCGTCTTGACGAAATGCCCCAAGGCCGATTAAGAGTTAAAACCTGGGTCGTTCCCCAAGAAAAACGCCAAGACGCTTACCAGTGGATTCGCTCGCAGGTCAAAGATAGCCAAAAGCAAGCTTTTATTATCTGTCCTTTTATTGAAGAATCAGAATCCTTAAGCTCAGTCAAGGCTGCCAAAAAGGAATTTGAACTTCTTTCCCAAGTAATTTTTCCAGATTTAAAGCTCGGTCTTCTCCATGGTAGAGTTAAAGCCAAAGAAAAAGAGCAAGTCTTAGGTGGTTTTAGAGCCGGCAAAATTGATATCCTGGTGGCCACCCCAGTAGTTGAAGTTGGCATTGATATTCCCAAAGCCACGATTATGGTGATTGAGGCGGCTGATCGCTTTGGCCTGGCTCAGCTTCACCAGTTAAGAGGGAGAGTCGGCCGCAGCCAGTGGCAGTCCTATTGCTTTCTTTTTACGGAAAATGAAAACCCCCAGGTTTTAAATCGACTCAAGACCATGGAACACACCCATATTGGCATGGAACTGGCGGAAATTGACCTCAAGCTAAGAGGGCCAGGGGAAATCTACGGCACTAAACAGCATGGCTTCCCGGACCTGAGAGTGGCTTCATTTACTGATTTGGTTTTAATCCAAAAAACCCGTTTGGCGGCCGAATCTGTTCTGAAGCAGAGAGTCTTTTCTCCTAAGTTGAAAACAAGGCTCCAAAAGTATAAAATAGAGACTGTTAATAATTAGATTAATTAGGAATTAAAATATGACCCCATTACCAAAAAGACGCTGGTCAACCAGAAGACAAGGAAAGAAAAGAGCCAGCCAAAAAGCTTTTTCTTTAAAAATGGTTAAATGCGAACACTGTGGTCAGTTAAAACCTAGCCACCATATTTGCTCTGCCTGTGGCTATTATCGGGGTAAACCAGTCATTAGCATTAAAACCGCTCAAAAATAAGTTGAAAACAGGTCGTGACCCTCGCCATCAAAAAAGAAGAGAGGCAATCCGCCATCTTTTTGCTTATCTTTATTTAAAAGAACAACCCTTGGACCCGCTCAGCCAGGAAGTTGTTTCCCGCTTAGAAGAAATTGATGAAAAAATTGTCCAGTCAGCTCCCGAATGGCCTTTGGAAAGAATCAACAAAATTGATTTGGCGATTTTGAGACTGGCAGTTTTTGAACTGGCAATTCAGAAAAAAGAACCGCCCAAAGTGATTATTGATGAAGCCGTCGAGCTAGCCAAAGAATTTGGTTCCACCAACTCAGCTCCTTTTGTTAACGGTGTTTTGGGCAATATTTTAAAAAAACAAGAGGATGAAGTCAAAAAACAATCAGTTTAAACAATTAGAAAAAAACCTTAATTTCAGCTTTAAAAACCAAAAGCTTTTGAAACAAGCCTTAATTCACCGTTCTTTCCTTAATGAGGTCAGAGAAAAAAAATTAAGCTCCAATGAAAGGCTAGAGTTTTTGGGTGATGCAATTTTGGAGTTTTGGGTTTCTGACCAACTTTTCCGTCGTTTTTCCGAATTCCCTGAAGGAAAAATGACTTTTGTCAGAACTCACTTAGTAAGAACCGAAACCTTGGCTAAATTAGGCCGAAACCTGCAACTAGGCCAATTTTTGCTAATGAGCAAAGGAGAAGAACTGGGTGACGGTCGAGAAAACCCGGTCTTGCTGGCAAATACTTTTGAGGCTTTGCTGGGAGCAATTTTTCTTGACCAAGGCCTTGAAAAGGCGGCTGAATTTTTAAAAAGCCAGTTTGAACCGCTTTTGTCCAAGATTAGTCCCGAAACTACTTTTAAAGACAACAAAAGCCTGCTTCAAGAGTTGGTCCAAGCAAAAGGTCAACCAACACCAAGCTATCGGCTAATCTCTTCCGCCGGACCAGACCACCAAAAAATCTTTACCATGGGCGTTTATGTTGGCGAGCGATTTTTAGCCCAGGGGACTGACAAGTCCAAACAAGAAGCAGAAGAAGAAGCCGCCCAAAAAGCGCTTGAGATTCTGGGTAAAATCGAGTAAAATAACTCTGTTATGTCAGTTACCATTCGCTTGTCCCCAGTGGGCAAAAAAAACCAAGCTGTTTATCGAGTGGTGGTCGCCAAAACCCGCTCTAAAAGAAATGGGAAAAATTTAGCCCGCTTGGGTTTTTATAATCCCAATGTTAAACCAGCAATTTTTAAGCTTGATAAAAAGGCTTTTGCTGATTGGCTTAAAAAGGGAGCTTTGGTTTCTAGTGGTTTGAGACGACTCCTTGATCAAGAAAAGAAAGCCAAAAGCGAGGCTAAATGAAAGACTTCCTCTTAAAAATTGTGGCTGTTATTGTCGATCAGCCGGAAAAGATAGAAATCCAGGAAGAGACTGATAACAATCTTCGTATTTATACGCTTTTGGTCCCTGAAGAAGAAATCGGCCGCGTGATTGGTAAAGGAGGCAAGGTGATTAATGCTATTCGTTGCTTGGCTCGAATAAAAGGCATTAAAAACCAAGAAAAAGTCTTAGTCAAAGTAGAAGCCGCTCAAAGCGAAAAAGGATTGTCACGACCAACGCCAGCCGAGGCTGGCTCTTCAGAAACTGCTTCAGCCTGATATTGGTAAAAGGATTTAAGCTCCTCAATTAATTGTCGGTCTTGATTGGAGATTCTTGGTAGAGGTTTTTCCGGCTTACCCAAAACTTTGGGCAAAGGAGAATAGAAACTGATCAGGTTCATCTTGCCGGAAAAGCCAAAAAGAGAAGCACTTTCCGTGGCGGCCATCGAACCGACTTTTAATCCTTCGACTCTTACCAAAGGAAGTATTTTATCTACCTCGTTCAACATTCTCATAAAGTCTTCAAAAGTAGCCGCAAAAGAAACACTCACCGAAAGAGGCGAGAGAGAAGAAGTTTTTTTACCGGTTTCTTCGGCCAGTTCTCCTGGGGCAAATTTAAAAGACTCCAAAAAAATATTATTTTTATTAAGAATCTGCTTGGTCATCACCAAAGTTCGGTAAAAATCCTTTTCTTGGGGAAGGGCAGTCAAAAGTAAACTGCTGGAATCAAAAAGCTCGGCTTCGGAAAGAGTGCTAAGATCGGCCAATTTTTGGGAAAGCTTGTCTATTTTCCCCTCCTGAGTAACAATCTTTTTTCTTAATTCAAAACCTTGTTTTATCTTGGGAATCAAAAAGACAATCGTTACCAGTAAAATAAAAAAAATAATTCCCATTGGCAAAGCAAACTCTTCTAGTGTTTCTGTGAGTAAAGTCTTTTTTCTCATCTTTCAAGCTCCAAACTAACACTATATCTGCCGTTTGCTCTTAAAGAAACCGAAGGGAAAATAATGTTGCGATATTTTTTTTGCTCCATTAGTTTCTCCACCTCGTAATTAAGGCTAGCCAGTGCCTGGTTATCACGACAAGAACCAGTAATTTTCAAGTTAGCCCCCCGGGCAAGTTCCAGGCCTTCGAGTTCAAAACCAGGAATTGAGAATGTTTTAAGATCGCTCAAAACTTCCAAATAATCCTTTCTTTCTTGCAAGATTTTTTTTACCCCCCCAACTCTATCGGCAATCGTGACCGCATAAGATTCTGTTCTTTCCAAAGATTTGATTTCTTCCTCCAGGGCGGCTATTTTTTCCTCATTACTCTTGACAGTCCGATTCAACCACAAAAAAGCCAATAAAACTGAAAGAGAAACCAGGACAAACAAAGTCAGGAAGAGAAAAACAACAGTTTTTACTTTTTTTTTCAACCTGATAAATTGAATTGTTTTCCGAGTCTCGAGGCTAATTAGATTAAGACCTTTAAGCATTGGCTTATTCTTTCATCGCTAAACCTAAAGCAATTGTCAGCAGGGGAGAGCTGCTTTTTAAAAGCTGGCGGCTCTTTTCATCAACTTTAATCAGAGCCAAGGGATCAGCCACTTGAACTTCCAAATTCAAAGATTGGGCAAAATATTCAGTTAAACCAGGCAGCAAAGAAGAGCCGCCACTCAGTATCAAAAGCCTTAAAGGGTCTTGTTTTTTTTCAGTGTAAAAATGAATCGCTTTTTTTATCTCATCCCGAATAACTGCCAAAATTGGCCCAATTGCGGAAGCGACTTTGCTTTCCGCTTGCTGGCTTAAACCATAAGTTTTTTTGTATTCTTCGGCTGTAGCTAAATCAAGATTAAGAGCGGTTCCCAAAGCTCTGGTAATTGCTTCACCAGCGGTTGGCAAACTCCGAGTTAAAAACAAACTTCCCCGATAAATAACGGCAATATCCAAAGACTTCAGCCCCAAGTTGGCAATAATTAAGTTTCCTTGATTAAAAATGGGGTTTAGGCAACGAACCGTAGCCAAAAGTTCTGTTTCCAAGGCCAAAGGCTCCAGCTCAGCCAGTTTTAAAACTTTCAGATATTTATCAATTAAGACTTTGGGGGCAGCCACCAGTAAAACTTTCATTCTATTGCCTTTGGCACTTTCTCCGTCTTCAACAATTTCCCAATCAAGATTAATCTCAGTCAGAGGCTGGGGAACAATATTTTCTGCTTCCCAAGGAATTGCCTGAGCCAGTTCATCTGGATTCATTCTGGGCATTTCAATCATTTGGGTAAAAATATGTCTTTCGGGTAAGGCAGTCACTACTTGAGAAGAGGCGACTTTTATCTCGTTTTTAAGTTTTTTGATCGCTTCGGCGACGGCGACCAAGTCTTTATCTGATTCCAAGGCCAAACTGGGAACCGGGGTTTTAACAATTCCCGCAGTTACCAGGCGAAAAGAGTTTTTCTCTCCTTCAACCTGAGCAATTTTAATACTCTCAGAGCCGATATCTAACCCAAAATGAGTAATCACTATAGACTTCCTCCTGAATAAAGCAAAAAGTCAAAAATTGACGGAGTTCCTGGCCAAAGCTGACACTGTCTTAATCTTCTGCTTACTAAAGATTCTTGAACTGTGGCCGTAGAAACATAACAATGCCCTTGAAGAGGAAAGTTACCGCCTTGTCCCTTGCGAACTCCTATTGATTCTTCATTGGTATTATAAAGAAGGCGAAGCTTTATCAAAATTGGCGTTCCCGTTCCCACCAAATCAGCAAAGTTAATTGTCCCTGAATGTTTTAAGTCTTTGCTGTCAATACTAACTCCGCCTGAGGCGCTCCCAAAGTTACCTCGACCAGCCGGATCAAAAGCATAACGACGGCTATAATATTTGCCTGCCGAAGCATAGATTAAAGTCGCTTCCAAAGCCGGCTGCTCATCTGACTCAGCCCAAGCTAAAGTCACTTCGGTCGGGCCACTATAAGGAGAGGGAAGAGAGGAAATCGTGCCATCCTCATTGGGCTGGATTAACCAAAGAGTGGCTGCTTCATTGGCTTTTACTTTCTGAGGAAAAACAAACTCAGAATTTTCACCAACATTGGCCTGGGTAACGATATTAAGAACTCCTTCTTCTGTCTCGTCAAGTTCTGAAGCACTGGCAATCGCTTTTTCTAAACCTCCTTGGGCTACCCAAAGAGCCCTGGCCGCTTCCTGAGACTGCTGGGAAATTTTTATATCCGTTACCGAGCGGGAAACAACCGAAAGCCCAACTGTTAAAATAACAGCAATAATCAGCAAGATTACTAAAATCACTTGACCTTTTTGGGAGCGGGAAAAAGGGGGCAGAAATTTTTGCATATTATAAAAAGTTTAGATTAAAAATAAAAACAAGTCAATCAACATTCTTAGTGATTACTTTAGTCGAAAAGCTCATGGTGGCTTTTTCAGCCGCCCGCAAGTTAGTCCCAGCCTGACTGACGCTAAAACCAATACCAACAGCTGTTGGTATTCCTAAGTCGGTCTCACAAGTAAATTGGCAGTTC
This sequence comes from Clostridia bacterium, assembly GCA_035529915.1. Lineage (GTDB taxonomy): Bacteria > Patescibacteriota > Microgenomatia > UM-FILTER-40-11 > UM-FILTER-40-11 > DATKVU01. The sequence continues at coordinate 3,504 of DATKVU010000130.1, read as the reverse complement.
GAAACTGCCACATTAGAACCAGTCAGACTGGCCGAATTAGAAGTAATTTTAGTTCCCTGACAAAGAAAAGTAGTCATGTTGCCCTCCAAGTCAGTCACGTTTATTCCCGATTGACCTGCAGTACAACCGACTGAACGAGAACTTAAAATCAAAGTTTCCATCACCGAAATCGCATAATCGCCATTTTGTCTTACTTCTTTGGTTGCCTCAGCTTTGCTGCCAGCCATCATCGTGGTTAAAAGAAAACCAGAAGCAATTACGGCCACCAAGCCCAGAATAGTGATAACCACAATCATTTCTATTAAAGAAAAACCTGCTTTTGAAACAATCTTTTTATTCTGCCACATAAGTACTTAGCTTAAAACTATGATTATAACCAACATTGCTGCAAGGAACATTCTCATCTTTGCTTTCCCAAAAAATCTCAATCTCTATTTTCGCTTTTTTTTCACTCCCATCAGTCGCATCAGTAACTTTCCTGGTCAGACAATAATCCTCATCATCGTAGAATGTAGAGGATTCAAATTCTGCTGGCAAGTCAATCGGCCCTTCCCAAAACTGCTGATAATTTAGTTGTTGATTTCGAATAATTTCGTTTATATTTTTTTGGGCAATAGATTTTAGCTGGCTTTGGTTACTGGAAAACCGAGTATTTTTTATGCCAAAGCTGGTCGCCTTAACTAAGCCAACAGCTACTAAAGCCGCAATTGCCAAAGCAACAATTACCTCAACTAAAGACTGACCTTTTGAAAAAAATCTATTCATTTTCCAGTTTAATTGCTCCTCCTGGGTCTATTCTAATTGTCTTGCTCCAGCGGCCGCCAAAACCGGAAACAGTCAGAATAAGGCTTCCAGGGGGGGTTGCCACTACCCCGCGAGTTAAAACTTTAAACTCTATTTTATTAAATCCAGTAATAGCTAAATTAGAAGGAACAGAACCAGTTCTTATAGAATCTCCCCCATAAGCAGGGGAACAATTAACTTCAATTTTATAAGTTTTTTGACTTTTATTAATAAAAAAGCTATAGCCATCAAGAGTAGAGCAGTCTCCCTCTGGTTTCTGATTATTGGCAGCTAAGCTTTGGGTTAAGCGCAAATCTTCAATTATTTTTCCCGCTGCTTGGGTCACCATTTGAGAGCGACTAAAATTTATATATGAAGCAAAACCAACTGAAGACAAAATTGCCATTACCGAAACCACTACCAGAATTTCAATTAAGGTAAAGCCGAATTTTATGCTTCTTCTCCCATAGTTCATAGTTCATTATTCTCTTTCTAATTTAGGGGTTCCTAACTTTATAGTTACAGCTAGTGCCGGCTCCATCACAGTCGCCGGCGCAGGTGCAATCGCCAATTGTTTCGTCGCTGCCCAGCGTTTCCAAAAAAGCACATAGACAATAACTATTAGTTATGCCGCTGTAGGGATAGCTATAATTACTCGGGTCAGAAGGAACATCTGCCATATAATCTGTTTCCAATTGGGGTAAAGAAGAGGGATAAGTTTTTTGGTCATTTCGGTAAATTTCCAGGGCAGAACGGATTTGTTCCAGGTCAGCCTTTCTTTTACTGTCTCGAGCGCTTTTTCTGGCCTGATTAAAACCGACAAAAGAAAGGGCAATTAAAACCCCAATAATCGAGATAACTACCAAAAGCTCAATTAGGGTGAAACCGCCTCGCGGTTGAGCCGTAATACGGTTCTTGCGAAGCAAGGTTCTTATTAAAGTAAAACCATGTTTTTTTGATAAGGCTACCTTTTTCATCATAGGGGACAAGTGCTACCATTAAGCGAAGAAGCTTCTCCGCTTCGGCCGTTTGAACAAACTACGTAATAGTTATTGTTGCTCTCAAGAGTAGCAGCCAAAACATAGTCAATGCCGTCAGTAGAATTATAGATATAGTGAGTTCCTTTGCTGGCAAAAACATCATCCAAGCAAGGCCCGGAAAGATAAGTGCTGGCAAAACCGCCAGTGTCACATAACCCCGTAATATCGCCGCTGACTTTTGGATAAAGCGAATTGTAAGCACTAGCATAATTTTCCAAGGCAACTCGGTATTGGTTTAAGTCTGATTTCCTTTCGGTATCTCGGGCATGCTTTTGGGCCACTAAATATCTGGCGGTTCCCAAGCCAGCCAAAATCCCAATAATAGAAATCACCACCAAAAGCTCAATCAGAGTAAAGCCAAAAATTTGAGATTTGAGATTTGAGATTTGAGATTTTTGTTTCATGGCGCATTTAATTCAAATTTTTTTCCACTTTCACAAACTGAAGTTTCCGCCTCTATCCCTTGAGGATCAGAAGCATTTTCCAAACAAGCTCTTAAAGTGTAATCTGTTTGGTCAGCCGTCTCATAAAAATATGGCGGCCAACCCCCCAAGGGATCCTCGGGAACTTCTTTCATATACACCGGCTCACTTTCCAGGACAGTTTTAAACTCTGCCGCTGTCGGATAAAGAGGGGCATCTTGATCCTGTTTATACATCTCCAGGGCATTCTGGATTTCCTTTAAATCACTTTTTCGTTGGGCATCTCGAGCCCGTTCCCTGGCTCCGGCCATATTGCTGACAATCAGTCCAGCTAGCACTCCCAAAATGGAAATCACTACCAAGAGTTCAATCAGAGTAAAGCCTTTTAGTTTTAAAAATTTATTGTTCATGGCAGGGTATTCGGGCTGGAAACGCCATAGTTATAAGCATTAGTTAAACCCCCACAACTGCCTGTCGGCGGCGAACAAATTCCTTCCAAACAATTCGGGTCCTGACTATTTTCCAGTTTAGCATAAAGTTTGTAAGTCTTGCTGTTAACTGGTTCGTAGCAATATTCCGGACTCCCGCTCGGGTCACTGGGAAGTTCTTTCATATAGATTGTCTCAGTATTGTCAGGATCGACCAGCTCTCCTCCCCAGGAGGAAAGAGGAATGGTCGGATAAGTGCCTTTGTCATTAAAATACATTTCCAAGGCTCTTTGAATTTGCCCCAAATCAGATTTTCTTTTGGCGTCCCGAGATTTCATCTGGCTGGTGCGAAAAGCGCCCAAGCCGACAGTCGCCAAAATCCCCAGAATCGCCATTACTACTAAAAGTTCAATTAGGGTAAAACCTTTTTTCATTTTTATTATTCAATCGGTCGACATTCATTAGCCGGATCATCACATTGGGGTCTTCTTCCTGGATTACACTCGGGATAACCGATATAAGAATTATCGCAATTAGGCTCTTCTAAAGGTAAACATTCACCTGAAAAACAAGCATAATGAATTGGCGTAGGTGAGGCCCCAGGAGGTGTGGTTGGCGCCGTAGTCGGCCCTTCGCCTCCTGGAGGGGCTGAAGTCGGTGCCGCTGAAGGCTCAAGCCGAACATTAGGGCTGCTTAAAGCATAATTACCCAATCCATAAGTAATCTCTTTTTCCAGCTCCAGATTGGCATAAACAATATATTTATTACAAGCATCGTCGGGTTTTTCATAGGGGTAGTGTTCTTTAGTTAAAGGATCACAAGGAATATTTT
>DATKVU010000129.1:0-1662 GCA_035529915.1 Clostridia bacterium | reverse complement strand
CTGGAGTTGGTACAGGGCAAACTTTCATTACTAATATTCTTCTTCAAACTCATCCAAAGATTTCTTTCTTTCTTTTTTGCCTTCTTTTTGACTATTTTTTACTTGAGTTTTAGGTGATTTTTGGGAAGTTTTTTGTTTCTTTTTTTGAGCCATATTTTTCACCTCCTTTGCTAAACAATATCCTTTTTCTGTATTGAAATTTCGAGCTTTTTCGAAATCCAATTCTATTTTCACCATTATTCATGTTCACGATAAGGACTGTCGAGCTTGAAAAAATTACTGGTTCGACCATTTTTAAGATGTTGTTGGAAAACAAAAACCAGGTTTCTTTCATCAAAAGTTTCAAACCATTTCTCCCAACTGATTTCTTTAAGGTTTTCTCCTCCATATCCGGGAAAATTAAAGCGAAGCACTCCTGGCCGGCCGTCATATTCACTTCCAGGAACAGTGGCGGGAGCTGCTTGCCTTTTTTTGGTCCAGTCCATAATCACTTGATGATTTCGAGTTACCAATGACTGGCCAGGATGGTCTTCAACTTGACTCGGAGTATTAATCCATTTGGACCTTTTAGTAGTGGCTGAAAGCTTATCCCAGAACTTTTTCACAAACTCCAAATCATCTGCAGTGGCATTTTCGCCAATAATTTGTAAAGCTTCGGCTTGAGGGCTGTCTGGATCCATCTTAAAATCTCCTTTTCCCGAATCATACTCTTAAAAAGTAAATTGGAAGCTTAAGAATAGTAAGAGTTTGGCAAACAGGAAGGATTATTTCTTGGGTCGTTTCTTTGCTGGCAAAATTTTAGCCAAAAACTCCTCGTCATTTTTTTTCTCTTTGGCAAAATTCAACATCGTTTCTCGGAAGCTAAGACTTTCAACAGTGCGAGTCGGTGGATAAAAGCTTCTTAAAGGACAATTTTGGTTTGGACAAGGCCGATAGCCATCGACAAAAAAACCTTGGCATTCGGCGCATTTTAACCAAATAGATTTTTTTATCTTTCCAAGTTGTCTTTGGTGTTTCTTTTTCAGCTCACTGATAGTTTCCCTGGCCATTTCTCTCTCCCCCAGCTCATTTTAAAGCAATTCGAAGCTAAACTCAAGAAAGCAGATGATATAATCTCCATGTGGTTATCCCTGATTTATCATTGGAAAAATCGCTTTGGGAAAAAGGGCTAGTTCATATTGCCGGTGTTGATGAAGTCGGCCGAGGGCCATTGGCCGGACCAGTAGTGGCTGGAGCGGTGATAATTCATTCAGAAAAACAAGTAGTTGACCGGGTAAGGGATAGCAAACTAATGACTGCCTTTCAAAGAGAAAAAGCTTACCTTCAGATTTATAAGCACTCCTCGGCCTTGGGAATTGGCATTGTTGGATCGGATAAAATTGATAAAATAGGCATCCAAAAAGCAGTTTGGCAGGCAATGCTTTTAGCCTTGGCAGAGGCAGAAAAAAAGTTTCAAATAAAAATTGATTATGTTTTAGTTGACGGCTCAAAAAGTCAACCTTTAAAAAAATATTCCTCGCAAAGGATTAAGGCTGGAGGATTTCTCCACTATTCTATTTCTGCTGCTTCAGTGATTGCCAAAGTCACCCGGGATAGAATGATGAAAGACTTGGCCAAAGAATTTCCCCAATACGGTTTTGAGCGCCACGTTGGCTATGCCAC
>DATKVU010000128.1:0-1950 GCA_035529915.1 Clostridia bacterium | reverse complement strand
GTACAACCAGCAGTATTTGGCAAACCTAAGCAACCGACAGATCACTCGCAATTTCCGAATAGCGGATAAGATCCGTGCTGCTGAATCTCTTAACGTTGCTAGAGAGAACACTGTCAATCAAGTTGAGTTCTACACCCCAAGACCTATTGCTGACCCTGTGAAGCCCTTAGCACCCCTACCTATTGTGGGGTATGCTCCTACTAAGGCCGTAGGGCCCAGTGCTTCTGCTTTGACTCTTAACTTAGCAAACACAGTTAGTGATGCTTACAAGTCTTACCAGTCTTATCAACCAAAAGATCCTAATCAAAATACAACAACAACAACACCACCTCGGTAATTATGACTAGTAGTTTTGGCATTACCCCGCAGCGTCAGGTCCGTGATCTAGTTGCTGGTCCTGTACGTCCTACAGCTCCTGCAGAACCAGCTAGACCTGCTGGTATCCCTCAGCAAGTAGGAGGTCAGCTTCTCTATGCTGCTAGCTACCAACCAGATAATAGGTTGGCTTCTACTGTTAAAAGTATTGAGGATTTTATTGGCAGGGAAGGAGCCTTTACAAACGTAAGCAATATTTTGTTTGAACGCCAAAAGAAAGAAGCGTATCAACAAGCCAAAGATTTAATCAATTCAGAAGTTGTTGCTTATAGGGATTCAATTGAAAACGCAAAAGAAACTCAAATTCTTAAGAAAGCGGGTGATAGTGAACTTGCTCGCCAAAACCAGCTAAGAAACCCTTGGGTAAATTTCTTTTATTACGACGCTAAGGCTACTAACGCTGGTAAGGATATATCAATTCAACTTGCTGGTTGGGGCAATAATTCATCTGAAAAGCTTGCTGAAATTGAAGATCCAGGGCAACGTTCTGCTTTGATTGCGGCAAAAGCTGAAGAACTTATGCAGCCTTATACGGATATTCCTAAGGCTTTTAAAGCTGCAAAAATTGATCCGCTTTTAAGTTCTGTTAGTTTTGATATTAAAAAACTTGTTCAAGAGAAAAGTTATGAACGCCGTAAATTAGCTGATCAGAGAACTGCTCTTGAAAAATTTAACGGCACTTTAAATCTTGGTGCTTCGTTTGCTAAAAATTCTTTTGGTTCTCAACAGGGAACTATTTTTGCAGCAGATGCTATTCAAAAGGCTTATAACGAAGCTTATGGATATTATGTAACTCTTCGTCAATACGATGAAAAACAATTTCACTCTCTTTTGTTTAAAGAGATTCCTAATCTATTTATTGATAAAAATGGAGATGGTTACAGCGATATTGGTGAAACTTACAGTTATTTAAATTTTCAAAAGGCTCTTGGTCAAATTAAAACAGCAGATGGTCAATCGCTACTTGAACTTCGGAATGAAAACGGCCAAACAATGCGTCAAGCTCTTTTAGAAGGAGCTTCAAAAGCTGTTAAAGCCCAAGAAATTTTTGAAGGCAGCATTGAACGTGGTTTTTTACGCGAACAAAAAGAATACAAACGTATACAAGCAAATCAAGCAAATCAATTTTATGCACAAAATTTAAATCCAAATGATGATCAAATTACTGCGCAACGTGCAGTAGCTAAGGCCCACGCAAGACAAGTAGCAGAACGTCAAATGCTTCCTGATGGAATGTCACTTCCAGATGCTTTTGATCAAATTGATAAACTGTACCCATTCCAAAACAAAGACATAAGCCCTGAGCAGCAGGCACGCCTTCAGATTGAAGTAGACGATCTAATTGCTCAAGGTGTCACTCAGATGCCTCCTGACCTTGCTGAACGTCTTGAGGGTACTCCTGTCTATGGAAAAGCCCTTGTAGCTTTTGGTAAGGCTCAACGTGATGCTGCTAACCCTGCTACACAGAAGGCCACTGACACACTTGTTAAAACACTGCTTGGTGGCCTTAAGGGCAACTTCTTGTCTAAAAATGCTAAAGAACTAGCTGCAGGAGACACTGCACTTAAGCAATCA
>DATKVU010000127.1:0-1310 GCA_035529915.1 Clostridia bacterium | reverse complement strand
AACATTGTTTCGAGTTGTGCTTCGAGTTGTTTCTCAAGTAAACTCACGATCTTTTTGGTAACAAAATCACTGTCAATTGAAACACTCACTGCACCTGATTTAGTTGTGTTGCTCTTTTTCATTTCTTCCCCCTTTTTGTTTAGTTTGGTTTGGTTTGTTCTCCCTTTTGGTTTTGTATTACTAACAAAATAGGTTTATTGTTAGTCAAACCCCCTTTCCTGTTTTGGGGAGCCTTTCGACTCCCCGTTTAGGTTTAGGTTAAAAGCTTGCTGCTCTAGTTTCTAGCCACCTGAAACCTTTTCCCGTTACTCGCCATACACCACGTTTCTCATTGACGATCCTGCCCTCTTTTTGCTCATTGTAAAGAGCTTGCCATACGGCAAGGCACGGATCTTTTGGATTCCATTTTTCTTTCCATACAGGGTCTTCGAGAGTCCTTGACATAATGTCATCAATGTTTGCTACTCCGTTTCTACTTCGGCTTGCTGATTGTACAGCAAGAAATCCTTGTGTAAGTTTTCCAGTGCGCTGGTTTCTGACAGGCTTGCCTTGCCTTGTTGCCTTTGCGGGTAGTCCAGGTTTTGGCAACGTTTGAAAGTTTACTCCTATAGCAATAAAGAACGCTGCCACATCATCGGATGCACCGGAGCATATAGGAATTCCCTCTTCGATGCGAACCGAAATTTGACCGTTTAATACTGCACCCCTTTTTGTTGCTTTCATTTTCCTTCCCCCTTTTTGTTTAGTTTGGTTTGGTTTGTTCTCCCTTTTGGTTTTGTATTACTAACAAAATAGGTTTATTGTTAGGCAAACCCCCTTTCCTGTTTTGGGGAGCCTTTCAACTCCCCGTTTAGGTTTAGGCATCCAGTATATAGTCGGTCGCTTTCTGTGCTGCCGATGCTGCCGTGACCAGGAGCTTCGGATCGCTCTTGAGTCTCTTTAACCATGTTCCGAGGTATGCTGCCGAATTGTCAATGGTCTTTTCGATCCCTACCATGTGACAAAGAAAGCTGGCAGAAATTTCAGCTACCAGTTCCTCTTTCGAGTAGTTTTCTCGACCGAATCCTACTCCAAAAGCATCCCTTCTGTTACATCGGGATTCGTGACCAGTAGCATGAGAAAGCTCGTGAAAGAGGGTTGAGTAGTATTCCTCGACCCCTACAAAATCGGTTTTATCAGGCATGCCGATTTTGTCATTAAACGGCCTGTAGTATGCCGCATTTTTTCCGTGCTCGATCATGCTCCTAGGCATCGGCATTTCATCGAGTACCATTTCAGCCGCATCCAGAGGGTTGAAATCTAGTGGCCGG
>DATKVU010000126.1:0-3931 GCA_035529915.1 Clostridia bacterium | reverse complement strand
AGTACCTAATTTACTCAAAAGAAATTGACCTAAACATTGATACAGACGTTAACGTAATATTTGACTTCAATGCAACAACAAATTTTGACATAAACATTGAGGCAATAAAAATATTTTACCACGCAATAGGAAGTGATGACGGCAACTGTTACGGCTGGGAAAGAACAGTGCAAAAGTGCGGCTGGAAAGTTGAAGACGCAACAAAAATAAACTGGAATATCTTCAAGCAGGTTGACGGAAACTATCTTTTCAGAAGCGAAACAGAAGACAACCACGCTTACAAGCCATACGCATACAACACAGACCCAGAAAACTTTGAAGAAACAGACGGGACATACCTTTTAAGCACTGGCGACAGGTGGGCGAGAACCCTTTTAACATTCGTGCCAAGGGACGTTAACACGCTATACAATATTTCGTTTTCAGGAAGCTATACAGGGACTCTTTCAAGAACGCTTAACGTTTACGACTGCAACACGCCTGTATCAGACCCGCTTACAAGCCACTTGTGCAACAGGTTTTCTTTTACAAGCGCAAGCGAAAAAGCTTCTGACGGCTACTTTATTATAAAACAGGTTTCAAACGACTTTAACCAGCTTGTCGCAGACCAAAACGTCACAATTAACGCAGACGGCAACCACTGGATTTACTTTAACTGCCCAAATTGCTCTGCCGCAAAATACTGGAGCATTGACAACATAACAGAAAACACCAACGTTGACAGGACAAGAAACTGGACAAGCACAGCAGGGCCAGCCGCCTTTGTTGCAAGCACTAACACCTTTGACACTCACATGCACTGGCTGAAACTAAACAGCGTCAACTACTTTGACTTCATAATACAGGCGCAGGACCAGGCTGGCGGTGACCACAACAGCCAAATGTACAGGGACTTGATTTCTGCAGTAAACCTGCGGCCAAGGGTTTCAAGCATATACTATCCAGTGCCAGGAAACTATGTAAAAGGCGTTATTGACGTAAACATTTCAGTTGTTGACCCCTACATAAACCCAATAGCAGACGGTGTGGTGTGTGACGTCAATATTTTGGACGTAAACAAAGTGCCAATTCATTCAGTAATGTTCAGCCAGGCTGTGATAATCTGCCCGTTTTGCGCTGGATACCACTGCGTTGGAAGCTTTGACACTGGCACAGTTGCAGACGGAAACTACTTTGTTTACGCCAGGGTAAGGGAAACAAACACAGCAGACTTGTACAGCAGCGACTTTAACACAGGCTCTCCTTTCATAGTTGACAATACTGCCCCAAGCTTTATTCTCGTAACCCCGACAATAGACACAATAGTTTACAACGGGCTTGTAGAATTCCTGGTATTCGGGGCAGACGCAGGGTCAAAGCTTGCAACCTGCACTTACTCAATATTTGAGGACGATATCCTTGACACCAACAGCTATGCAATAGCAGACAGCAATGGCCAGTGTACTATAAGCTTTTTATCAATGCCTGGGACAGAGGTTTATCTTACGCTATTAAAGTTAACAGACAACATTGGAAACGTGTTAAACCAGCTTGAGGTTTCAGAAAAATACCTTGTAATGGAGCTTGTGCTGCCATACGAGGCAAACGCAGAAGAAATTACAGACGAGGACCTTGGCAACATATTCCTTTACACCTTATATAGTTTTGTTGTTGGCGGCAGCCTTTCCTTCTTTTGGGTAATCGGCCTCATTCTGACAGTAATGGCCTTAATAATCATATTGAAGCGCGGGGGATAAGCTTATATTAAAAAAAGGCGTTATATTAGTTGAAAGGGGTAGGGCAAATGGGTTACAAAAGCGTAAAGAATATGTCCAGGAAACAACAGAAAGCTGTTTTCGCTAAAATGGGTGACGCTCCCAGGACTTCTTTTAAAGCAGAAAGCAACAGGGAAAAAATAATGGAAAAAGAGTTTCCAAAAGAAGCTGGCTTAAATTACTCTGCTGCAATTTTTGTGCCGTCAACAAGAAAAGACAAGCCAATTACAGAAAAAGAATTTACTAAAAGAATTAAAGAAACAAAGTCTTTCCTAAACACCAATTTTAAAGGAAGTACAACGGTTAGAAGTGTTGGGAGCTTTACTGACGAAAAAGGTAGCTTAATAAATGAAAATGTTGCTATTGTAACCGCTCACACCAACAAAAAGGGTTATAGTATTGGAAGCAAAAATATTAAAAGTTTCTTGGAAGATAAAAAAAAGGCTTGGACACAGGAAAGCATGGGTTTTGCTTTTGAAAGCCCTGAAAAACCAAGCAAATCTTTTTATTTTGTTAAGCCAAAAAAGAAAATAAAAAAGTCATTTTAATTTATTAAATGACTTTTCAAAGCCCTTAATCCACTGGCCTGTTTTTGTCTTAATCAAAACAAGCACAGAGTACCCTATATATTTTGTTGGAAGGGTGACATGGCAGCCGCCTTTTCCAAAAGGCTTTGCTTTAAGATTTAAGGCCGCAGTAATTTCTATTTCTTCCTGGGCATCAACGATTTTTATTTTAGTGGCCATATCCGTCACCTGTTTCGTAATAGCTTTTTCCTTCTTCGCACTGGTAAAAGGTTGCAAGCCTTTTACTGTTAGGGTCTGCGTCATGGCAGAAAGGATAGCTGCCTCTCAAATAAATTCCGTTCTCGTCAGAGTGTCCTTCCCAAATATCTATTTTCAACCTGAAAGGCTGGCCCATTGTTTCGTCAAGAGGGGCGAGTGATTTGTGAACGCCCATTTCGCCAGTGTCTTTTGAGTGAACCATTTTACAAAGCACTGTTTTTCCTGACGGGCTTACTTCAATGACCTTTAAAAAATTTACCTGGGTCTGGTCATAGCCCCAACTTGTATAAAACTTGTCGCCTACTTTTACCTGCATTTAATCACCTCTCATTTTGTTTGCAAGCAAAAACATTATTTTTGCTCCATTAAAGTCTGCTGTTATTTTTACTGGACTGTCTGTTTTTAATTTAAGGCTTACTGTTTCAGCAAAGCAATTTTTGAGAAAGGAAATTAAATATTCTGTTGGAAACAGGGCTTTTACTGTTTCCACTGCTTTGAAATTTATTATTTCCTTTGCTTCTTTGCCAAGAAAAGCGTTTGAATTTGTGCCGTCTTTTGAGGCACTAAATTCTATTCCGTAACTGTTGGCCTCTATTGAGATAGTTGAGCTTGTTTTATAACACTCTTTGGCTATCTCAAGCAAAGTTTTTCTGTTTATTTCAATTTCTGTGTCATAGGGAATATTTGGTGTTGGAAGCTCTGGCACTTCACACTCAATTATTGGGATTGTTTTTGTCATCAGGTTGCCTATGACAACTGTTAGTTTTCCGTCACTGTCAGAAATTGTAACAAGCTTGTTTTTCAATTTGTTTATTTCCTTGTTAAACAAATCAAAGTCTATTCCTATTTTTTTGTCTTCTTCCACTTCATACTGCTTAAAAACTATTCTTGGAATATTTATTTCAATTAAGCAAATTTGCTGCACGTCTATGCTTTTTATGCTGACGTCTTCTTTGGTAAGGCAGATATTTCCTTCTTCTATAAATTGCCCTGCCAGTTTAAAGAACTGTTCTGCTACTATTCCGTTTTCAAAACCTATTTTCAAATTGGTCACGCTCCTTGAGCTACTATATAGCCCTATATAGATTAACGCAGTCAGAGTATATAAACCTTTCTTTTAAGGCCCTGGGGATAGATTTATATTAAAAAAAGCCGTTATATTAGTTGAAAGGGGTAGGGCAAATGGGTTACAAAAGCGTAAAGAATATGTCCAGGAAACAACAGAAAGCTGTTTTCGCAAGAATGGGTGACGGACGGACATCTTTCACAAACCAAGATAAATCAAACAGGACAAAGCTGCTTAGGGAAATGTCCTACAAAGATTTGAAAGCAAAAGGACACAAATTCAAAAGCAAGGACGCAGACAAAGACGGTGTACCAAACTCAAAAGAC
>DATKVU010000125.1:0-34679 GCA_035529915.1 Clostridia bacterium | reverse complement strand
CATTGTTCGGTTTTGGCAGCCGATGCGGTTAGAAAAGCAATTGAGGATTACAGGAAGAAAATATAAGATTATAAAAATTATAAATTTTATATAAGTGAGATTTACGATTAAAATATCAGGACCGGCAGGAGCAGGAATTATGCAGGCCGGGGAAACTTTAAGTAAAGCCTTAAATCGTTTAGGCTTTTTTACTTTAGTTTATCCCGAATACCCCTCTAGAATCAGGGGTGGTGATAACCATATTCAGATTATTTTTTCTTCCCAAGAAGCTCTTTCTCCCCAGCAAAAAATTGATTTGCTTTTAGCTTTAAGCCCGGCTCATTTGCAAGCCCATGCGGCGGAATTGGCCAAAAACGAAACAGGTTTTGAGTCAGAGAAAATCGGCTTGAAAGAAATTGCCCGCTCTTTGGCTAATCCCTTAGTAGAAAATACGGCTGGCTTGGGCTTTTTATGGGCAGTTTTGGGTTTTGAGCTTGGGGTCTTAAAAAGCCAACTTAAAAAAGATTTTGCCAGCAAAAAAAATATTTTGAATTTAAATCTTCGGGCAGCCCAGAAAGGTTATGAAAAAGGCAAAAGCCAAAAAATCGACTTGAAACTAAGGCCCTTGGCTGGCAGGGAAATTGTTAATCTGACTGGCAATGAAGCCCTAACCCAAGGGATTTTGGCAGCTCAGTGTCGTTTTGCGGCCATTTATCCGATGACGCCGATTAATGCGATTCTGACTCTCTTGGCTAAAACTAAAGTAACTCTTTTCCGACCCGAAGATGAAATTGCTGGCATTACTGCGGCGATTGGTGCTTCCTACGCTGGAAAAAGGGCCTTGGTGGCTACTTCTGGTGGCGGATTTTCTTTAATGGTTGAAGCCTTAGGCATGGCAGGCATAACAGAAACACCAATAGTAATCGTAGTTGGTCAAAGAACCGGGCCCTCAACCGGAATCGCCACTTATAGTTCCCAGGCAGATTTAAACTTTGTCATCCATGCTGGCCATGGCGAGTTTCCGAGAATTGTTTTAGCTCCAGGCGACTTGGAAGAGTCATCTCGTTTGGGAACAGAAGCCTTTAATTTGGCTGAGCGCTACCAGGTGCCAGTGATTTTACTAACTGATAAATACTTGGCCGAAAGCCGCTTTGCAATTTTGGAAAAAGACTGGCAGAAAATTAAAGTTCCTCTTGACCGGGGGAAGCTCTACCAGGGAACTGGCAGAGAAGATTATGAACGGTATCAGTTGACTACTGACGGGGTTTCTCCTCGAGCATTTCCTGGCCAGACTGTTTTTTTAACTAATTCCTATGAGCATGATGAACATGGTTTTTCGACTGATGAGGCTTTAATTCGAGGAAAAATGATGGCAAAAAGAGGTAAGAAATTAGAAAGTTTGACTAATGGATTTGAAGAATATGGAGAGATTGAAGGGGAAAAAGTACTGGTTGGTTGGGGTTCAACCAAAGGGATTTTACGGGATTTTGTCAGGGAAAATCCTGGTTGGGGTTTGCTTCACTTTTGGCGGCTTTGGCCTTTTCCCAAAGGGGTGAAAGAAGTTTTAGCTAAGGCCAAAAAGGTGGTGGTCGTAGAAGGGAATTTTTCCGGACAACTAGCGGGTTTAATTGAGGCAGAGACTGGCTTAAAAACCAAAAAAATTTTAAAAGACAATGGTCGGCCCTTTTTTAAAGAAGAGCTAGAAGAAAAATTAAACAAAATTAAATGACTGATATTAAAGACTTAGCAACTAGCCAAGAACCAAGCTGGTGCCCCGGCTGTGGTGCTTATGGGTTTTTAACGGCTTTGAAAAAAGCGCTGGTGAGAAACCGTCTGGAGCCGAAAAATCTGGTGATGACCTATGATATTGGTTGTTCAGCCAACATGATTAATTTTTTAAATGTTTGCGGTTTTGCCACTTTGCATGGTCGTTCAATTCCCGTAGCCGTGGGCGTAAAAATGGCCAATCCCAAGCTAACAGTAATTGCTCAAGGTGGGGAAGGAGGGATAGTGACCGAAGGGGTCAATCATTTGGTCCATGCCGCTCAGCGAAATGATGACATTACGGTAATTATTAACAACAACTATGTTTTTGGCTTAACGACCGGGCAGGCTTCAGCCGCGACCCCCAAAGGAACTTTTACTAAATCCACTCCTTTGGGCAATCCTTATGAAGCGCTTTCGGCCGTGGACTTGGTAGCCGCTTCTTGGGGCGGTTTTATTGCCCGTACCCTGGCCTCAGAGATGAGCAAAACCGCTTCGATTTTAAGTCAAGCCATCGCTCATCAAGGCTTTAGCTTGGTGGAAGTAATTCAACCTTGTGTGATTTGGACTAGAGAGTTAATTAAACCAGAAGCAATTTGGGTTGAAAAGCCATTTGAAAATTCCCAGGACTTTATTGGTAGATTAAATCTTTTCGGGATTCTCTATAATAAGTAGAAGATGTTTTTAAATGTTTTGATTTTTGGCTCTTTGGCAGGATTGGCAACGCTTTTGGGGGTTTTTTTAATGGCTAGGCAGGCAGCTTGGGCTCAAAAAAACCTTGTTTACTTAATCTCTTTTTCGGCTGGGGTTTTGCTTTCTTTTTCTTTTATTCATTTGCTGCCTGAGGCACTTGATTTAGCTCGCCAAGCTTTTTTGATTGTTTTACTCTCGTTTTTAGGTTTTTATGTTCTCGAGCATGCGCTTTCGCTTCATGTTTGTACTAAAGAAGGGGAGTGTGAGCCCCATCAAACTTTTACTTTGGTTTCTTGGGTAGGTTTGTTGGTTCACTCTTTAATTGATGGAGTGATCATTGGGGTTGGTTTTGAGCTCTCCTTTGCCTTAGGAATTTTGTCAACCCTGGCAGTCTTGCTTCATGAACTGCCTGAAGGGATTTCTTCGATGGCAGTAATGCTTTATGGAGGATACAGTCTTTCGCAAGCAGTGACTTGTTCCTCGGCAGTGGCTTTGGCCACGCCACTGGGAGCAGTTGTTTCCTTTGTTTTACTGCCAGGGATAAAAAGCAGTTTTGTCGGGGCTCTGCTGGCAATTGCCGCTGGCAGTTTTTTGTATGTGGCGGCTTCGGACTTGATTCCCGAGATTCATAAAAAAAGCCGGCTGCTAAATATTTTTTTGACGCTTCTGGGTGCTTTGGTTCCTTTTGCTGCTAGCATCCTTTTGCAATAATCCTTTAATTTTGCTTAATTTGAGGTTGGCAGTAGTCAATGATATAGACGGGAATTTCTGCAAAAGATTTAATTTCTTTGTCTTCAAAAACAATTTTGGCAATCTTGCCTTTTTTGGTTTCCTCGCTCCAAGGTTGGTCAAAGACAAAATTACCAAGTGAATAAAAGATTAAGCCCTTTTTATACTTTTCTGTTGGCTGGATAACATGAGGATGATGGCCAATAATAACTTTTGCTCCCGCATCAATAATTTGATGAGCAAGTTGTTTTTGCCAGGAAAGGGGTTGTTGGGCATATTCAACTCCCCAGTGGAGAGAGACAACTAAGATGTCAACCAAAGAAAGGTTTTCTTTTACCTTTTCTAAAACCGGTTTGGAATTATTATTAGCGGTCAGATCAAAAGAGAGAAAACCGAAACGCAAGCCCTCAGCAAAAACGGTTACTTTATTGGAATCAGAAAACAGAATGCTATTTTGCTTCAAAAGCTCAATTGTCTGTTTTCGGCCATCTTGGCCATAATTAAGAATATGATTATTGGCAATTGAGAGAACATCGAATCCGGCAAATTTTAATCCTTTGATTGATTCAGGGCGAGCACAAAAAACCATGCCGGTTTCAGTAGTAGGGCAATTCTTAACTATTGCTGATTCTAAATTGCCAAAGGTAAGGTCAGCCAAGGCCAAAAGCTCGGCGGTTTTTAAAAAAGGATATTGAAAATCTTTTTTTTCCTGCATTTTGACATTAACCATCCGACCCAACATAATATCGCCAACAGCTACAAGCGTAGTTTGTAGGGGCTGGGGGCTGGGTCGGAGAATTGGAAAAGGGAGCAAATCAGGGACAACTAAAGGTTTGGGGAAAAACAAGGGTTTAAGACAAAAAGCAGCTGAAAAAAAGAGAAGAAAGATTAAAAAGCCCCAGAACAGCTTTCTTTTGAGCATTTAGTCAATTATAGTATTAGTAAGCAAGCTGATGAGAGTTTTTGTGGGGATTGATTTACCGGCAGACTTAAAAAGAAAAATTTTTGTCTTTGCCCAAAGGATAACTAAGGGTTTGAAAGTAAAATTAGTCGAAGAAGAAAACCTTCATTTATCTTTGGTTTTTTTAGGTGAGATTGAAGAAGAGAAAGTGGAGAGAGTTAAAGCTCTTCTGGCCAGGGTAAAAGTGGGAGAAATAGAGCTCAGCTTGGCTAGACTCGAAGTTTTTCCCAGCAAGGCCAGACCCCAGTTGATTTGGATTAGGGTTAAGGGCCAGACCGGCAAACTTTTTTCTTTGTACAAACAAACAGTTGACGGCCTTTTAGGTGAGGGCTTTATTTTAAAGAAAAACGCTTTGCAGTTTTTGCCCCATATTACCATTGCTCGGATTAAAGGTGGAGGAGTCAGATCAATGGAGGGTGAGTTAATTGAGGGAAAATTTACGGCCAAAAAAGTCACTCTTTTTAAAAGCCAATTAACTTCTACTGGCCCTCTCTATTCCAAAATTGGCGAATTTGCGGTAAAATAGGGACTAGTGAGCAACTTTCGGGTATTCATAAACTTCAAGACTTACCCGCAAGCGACTGGCAAAAAAGCGGTTGGGCTGGCAGAAGTCTTGGAGGAAGTACAGCAGTCTGCCCCAGCAAAAAAAGCCGAAATTATCCCACTAGTCCAGACGGCTGATCTTTACCCAGTGGCCAAAAAAGTAAAGATTCCAGTTTGGGTTCAGCACCTGGACCCTTATCCTCAGGGGAAATTTACTGGCTGGGTGACTTTGGAAACAGTCAGCCAAGCCGGAGCCAAAGGAGCGCTCCTTAATCATAGTGAACACCCTTTGCCTCCGGGGACGGTTAAACAAAGCCTGAGTAGGATAAAGAAAAGCTCAGCTGGTTTTCAGGTCATGGTCGCTGCCAAAACCTTGGGTCAGCTGGAAAGATTGGTAAAGCTAAAGCCGGATTTTTTGGCTTATGAAATGGCTGAGCTGATTGGGGGCGAGACCTCAATTACCGAAGCTAATCCCAAAGCAATTAAAAAAGCTCTCAAGCTTGCCCAAGAGATACCTTTAATCGTGGGTGCAGGCATCAATCAAGCCCAAGATTTGGCAACTGCCCAAAAACTAGGAGCCAAAGGAGTCCTAATTGCCTCAGCCGTAACTTTGGCAAGTAGTCCCAAAAAGAAATTGACCGAGTTGCTTTCGTTATTAAAGTAGCTGCCCAAAGGAGGTTAGACTAATGATATACCTTGGTGCTGATCATGGCGGCTATGAACTTAAAGAAAAAGTCAAGAAATGGCTTAAAGATGGGGGGCACGAGTTTAAAGACTTAGGTAATGACCACCTTGACTCAGAGGATGATTATCCTGACTTTGCCGCCGCCGTAGCAGAAAAGATTAGTAAAGGAAAGAGGGGTGATATGGGAATTGCGGTTTGCCGCTCTGGTGTAGGAATGGATGTGGTGGCCAACCGCTTTGCCGGCGTTCGCTGTGGTTTAGGTTGTTCTCCTCAACAAATCCGAGTAGCCAAGAGGGATGACAACATTAACTGTTTAGCCCTGCCAGCAGATTTTGTCACTGATGAGGAAGCCCAAAGCATGATCCAGATGTTTTTAGAAACCCTTTTTTCCAAGGGAGAAAAATACCTCAGAAGGCTGGAAAAGATAGGAAGGTTGGAAAAGTCATTAAAAAAATAAGCCAAGATGAAGCTGCCCCAATTAAGAGATTTTAACTTTATCAACAAGAGAGTTTTGGTTAGATGCGACTTTGATGTTCCCCTTCGACAAGCTCAGGGCAGGTTTTTGCTTGCCGATGATATTAGGATAAAACAATGCCTGCCGACAATTGAATATCTTTTAAAAAATAGGGCTCAGGTAATTTTACTGGGACATTTGGGCAGGCCCAAAGGCCAAGAGAAAAGTTTATCTTTAGCCCCAGTTGCCAAACATCTAAAAAAGCTTCTAAAAAGAAAAGGGAAAGTAGAGAGCATTTCTTATCTAGGGAAGCTTGATGATAATCTTTATCTTCTGGAGAATCTTCGTTTTGACAAAGGAGAAGAGAAAAATGAGCCTCAGTTTGCCAAAAAGTTAGCCGAAATGGGGGACTTTTATGTAAACGAAGCTTTTGCCAGCAGCCACCGAAAACACGCTTCAATTGTTAGCCTGCCAAAATTACTCCCACATTGTGCCGGGTTCCATTTTATAGAGGAAGTAGAAAATCTTTCAAAAGCGATTGAAAATCCTCAACGACCGCTAGTGATGATTATTGGAGGTGCCAAACCTGAAGATAAATTGCCAAAAGTTTGGCAATTGGCCCAAGAGGCTGATTTTGTTCTAGTTGGAGGGACCTTAGTAAGAGAAAGACTAAGAGTAAAAGAAAACGTCATTTTTGCTGATTTAAGAGAAAGTGGATTAGATATATCTGAAAAATCGGTTAAAGGGTTTGGGGAAACGATTAAAAAAGCCCAGACAATTGTTTGGAACGGACCAATGGGAAAGTATGAAGATAAAGGGACTCAAGAAGGGACAAAAAAGATTGCCGAGGCGATAGTAAAAACAAAAGCATTTAAAATTGTTGGCGGAGGAGACACAATTGCTGCCTTGACGAAGTTTGGACTTCTTGGCAAAATGGATTATGTCAGTACTGGTGGGGGAGCAATGTTGGAATTTCTCACTCAAGGAACCTTGCCAGGAATCGAGGCTTTAAAAAGTAATTAAAGGATATGGTTAAGATTGCCATTAATGGCTTTGGCCGAATCGGAAGAATTGCTTTTCGCCAAGCTTTGCTTGATTTTAGTAAAGAAATTGAAGTGGTGGCTGTCAATACTTCCGGCTCAATGGAAGCTGAAGGCTGGGCGACGCTTTTGCGTTTTGACTCTACTTACCGGGCTTTCCCCCAGGCGGTTAAGGTGGCGGAAGCCCAAGGAGCCAGAGAAATCGGTTCCTTGTTAATTGAGGGTAAACTTTATCCTCTTTTGGCAGAGCGCGATCCCTTGAAACTTCCCTGGTTTGCCTATAAGCCAGAGGTGGTGATTGAGTCAACTGGAGTTTTCCGTAAACGCGAAGAGGCGGAAAAGCACTTGAAGGTTGGCGCCCCAAAAGTAATTATTTCTGCCCCTCCCAAAGGAGAGGGAGTGCCAATGTTTTTAATGGGCGTTAATGAGAGTAAATACAAAGGTGAGAAAATTATTTCCAATGGTTCTTGTACTACCAATTGTGTTGCCCCGATTGTGAAACTGGTTAAAGAAAAGTTTGCCATTGAACAAGCAGCTCTGACTACCATTCACGCCTACACGGCCGATCAGGAATTAATTGATGGCTCCCACAAAGATTTGCACCGGGCCCGGGCGGCAGGCCAAAATATTATTCCTACCGAAACCGGGGCCGCCCAGTCAATAATTGCTCTTTTTCCTGATCTAAAGGATAAGTTTGCCGGCTCTGCCATTCGGGTACCAGTAATTTGCGGCTCTTACTCAGACCTTACTTTTAAGATTACTAAGAAAACCACTATTGATGAGCTCAATTCTCTTTTCCAAAAAGCGGCGGCCAGGAGAATGAAGGGAATTTTGGCAGTCACGGCCGAGCCTTTAGTTTCCGGTGATATTATTGGCAATCCTGCTTCTTCGATTGTAGACTTGGGGATGACCACTGTAGTGGCTGATGATTTTATCCAAGTAGGAGCTTGGTATGATAATGAATGGGCTTATGCCAAAAGATTGCTAGAGGAAGCAATTTATATTGCTAAGCATTAATGGCCGAGATTATTCCGACTATTCTGACCGCAGATTTTTCTGACTATTTTGAGCGTCTTAATTCTTTGCCGGAAACTATCTCTCGAATTCACATTGATATTATTGATGGTCGCTTTGCCCCCAATCGGACTATTAGCCTGGAAGCTTTAAAAAACCAGGAGACCAACTTGAAACTGGATTTACACCTGATGGTTAAAGAGCCAGAGGAATGGATTAAGCGAGCGCTGGAAATATTGCCGGAGCGTTTAATCGGCCAAGTGGAAATGATGACTGACCCCTGGGAATTTCTTAATCAGACGATTGAGTCAGGTATGGAAGCAGGAATAGGGGTAGATTTGACAACGCCAGTGGGGAAGCTTTCTTCAGAAACTTATCATCTGGCTGATCTGGTTTTGCTGATGGCAGTGAAAGCGGGATCCGGCGGTCAGGAATTTGACCAGGCTGTTTTGGGAAAGATTAAAAAGATGAAAGAGATTACTGGTGATTTGGTTAAAATTGGCGTTGATGGAGGTCTGGACGAAAAAACAATTCCCCTTTGTCGCCAGGCAGGGGCGGATATCTTTTATGTAGGGAGCAGTTTTTGGCAGGAGAAAGATTTGGAGAAAAGATACCGGCAGCTGTTAAAATTAGTAACATAAGTTTGCTAGAAAGGAAAAGCAATGATTAAAAATGTGTCTTTTTTTGGTTCTTCAGAAGTTAAACCAGGAAGTGAGGACTATGACGCCGCTTATCAAACGGCGAAACTTTTGGCCCAGAACGGATATCTGATTATTAATGGTGGCGGTCCGGGAATTATGAAAGCCTCCTCTGAAGGGGCTAAGGCCGGAGGAGGGGAAAGCATTGGCATTAGTTTTAATCCCAAGGATATGACCCATTTTGAAGGTCGCGATCCTACCAATCCGGTGAGCCAGGAAATCATGCTTGATAATTATTTGGAAAGAACCTTAAAGATTTTGGAGATGGGAGACATTTATGTGATTTTTAAAGGCGGCACCGGGACTATTTCTGAGTTTGGCATGGCCTGGGGTTTAGCTAGGTTATATTTTGGCCATCACAAGCCCCTGATTCTATATGGGAGCTTTTGGCATGATATTTTAGAAGCTTTTGGTCGAGGAATGCTGATTCGGCCAGAAGAAATTCGGGTTTATCGTATTGTTACTAAGCCGCAAGAAGTTCTGGAAGAAATTCAAGAGCTTTAGCTAGAGGAAAAGGTTTCCCATGGCCAGGATAAACTTCGGTTTCAACCGGTAACTTCATCAATTTCTTTAAACTTTGCTTAAGTTGTTCTTGGTTGCCCCCAGGAAAATCATAGCGGCCAGTTGCTTTTTCAAAAAGAGTATCACCGGAAAAAAGAATAATTTTGTCTTGATCTTTAAGCAAAAAACTACTCCCGCCGGGAGAATGGCCTGGGGTAGGAATCACTTTCCAACCAGGGAGAGAAAATTGGTTTAAAAACCCATCTGGTTGGGGAGGTTTGAGAAGAGGAGGTTGGCCGAAAAGAGGTGCCAGCAAGCCTGACTGTTTTAAAGTTGACTGGTCTTTTTGGCTGATGAGAAACTGGCTTTGGGGGAAAGCTTTTTTGAGTTGATTGACGGCGGCTACATGGTCAAAGTGGCCATGGGTAGCTAAAATATAGCCAGGTTGGCAGCCCTCAGCCGCCAAGAGATTAATGATTTTTTCTCCCTCGGCTCCAGGATCAATTACTATTGCTGGATTTCCTTTAATCAAATAGCAATTGGTTTTTAGTGGGCCAACAACAATTCTTCTAATTTTCATTGATGACAAGCAAGTTTTCATCATAGCGGCTGGAAAGCTTTTTCGTCAACCAGCAAATGATTGTGAAAGCAAGCAATTTAGTGTATGATAGAGAGAATGGTGCCGTTGACTGCTTCTGAGTTGGAAAAAACTGCCCGCCAGATTCGCCGCCAGGTAATTGAGATGATTTATCAGGCTGGTAGTGGTCATCCCGGGGGAAATTTGTCGGCAACGGATATTTTGGTGGCTTTGTTTTTCGGTAATATTATTAAACTTGATCCTCGCAAGCCTCAAAGTGAAAAAAGGGATCGTTTTATTCTTTCTTGTGGTCACGCCGCCCCTGCTTATTACGCGGTTTTGGCCCGGCTAGGGGTTTTTAACGAAGAGGAGCTTTATTCTTTGAGGGCCTTGGGCAGCCCGCTTCAGGGTCATCCTTCTTTAGTTCATGCTCAATTTTTGGAGACCTCCAGTGGTTCTTTAGGCCAAGGCTTGTCAGTAGGGGCAGGAAAGACTTTGGCCCTAAAACTAAAGGGGGAGAGAAACAAAGTCGTAGTTTTATCTTCGGATGGCGAGCAAAACGAAGGCTCTCATTGGGAAGCGGTCATGTTTGCCGCCCATCATCAGCTAGATAAGCTTAACTTAATTGTTGATCAGAACGGCATGCAGGTTGGCGGTTGGACGAGAGAAGTTTTGGATACTGAGCCACTCAAAGAAAAGTATCGCAGTTTTGGTTGGGAAGTTTATCAGGCTGATGGTCATGATTTTAAGCGCTTGTTGGCGACTTTGAGTAATTTTAATAGTCGGAGTAAGAAACCCAAAGTGGTGATTTGCCGGACTATTAGAGGCAAAGGGGTTTCTTTTATGGAGGGAGAGAAAAAATATCATGCTTGTACTCTTTCGGCAGAAGAGTATCAAAGAGCACTAGGAGAGCTTAATGGAAAAAGCGGCCAGTAAAGCTTCAATGAGAGATGCCTTTGGTGAGGCGATTTTACAATTGGGCAAAAAAAACCCCAAGGTTTTGGCCTTAACTGCTGATTTGGGGCCTTCAGTGAGATTAACGGAATTTGCTAGAGTCTTGCCAAAGCAGTTTTTCAATGTTGGTGTGGCCGAGGCTAACCTAGTTGGTCTGGCCGCCGGTTTGGCCCTGGAAGGCTTTATTCCTTTTTGCGCTTCTTTTGCCGTTTTTGTGCCAGGAAGATGCTTTGATCAAATTCGCGTTTCTGTTTGTCAAAACCAGGCTAACCTTAAGTTAGTCGGTTCTCACGCGGGTTTTAGTAATCATGGTGATGGAGCGACGGCTCAGAGTATTGAGGATCTTGCTTTGCTAAGAGCTCTGCCGGGGATGAGTATTGTTTGCCCGGCTGATGCCAATGAGGTCAAAAAAGCGGTTCCTCAAATTGCCAAGCACCCAGGCCCGGTTTATTTGCGGCTTTCTCGAGCAGAAACCCCGGTTTTTACTGGAGGAAATGAAGAGTTTGAAATCGGCCGAGCCAAAGTTTTAAAAAGAGGCAAAAAGGTGACCATTGTTGCTTGTGGTTCTTTGGTTTATGAGGCGCTTGAGGCGGCTGAGGAAATTGACGCTGAGGTGATTAATCTTCACACTCTCAAACCTCTTGATAAAGCTACTCTTTTAAAATCAGCCCAAAAAACAGGGAAGGTTATTACCCTTGAGGAACACTCGGTTTTCGGGGGTCTGGGGTCGGCGGTGGCCGAAGTTTTGGGCCAAGAGTCTCCGGTGCCAATAAGAATTATGGGTATTCCTGATGTTTTTGGCGAATCGGCCCGAAGCTACCAAGAGCTACTTGATAAGTATGGCTTAAATAGGCAAAATATAATTAAAGCATTTGAGAGTTTTAAAAAGTAAATTTCAAAAGAATTAAAAGGGTTGATTTTTATGAAAGTAGTGGTTACTTCAAAAATTCCTCGGGTTGGGATTGACGCCTTGGAAGATGCTGGTTTTGAGGTTGTCGGTAATCCGACAGAAAGGCTTTTTACTCCGCTGGAATTAAAAGAATTTGTTAAAGGAGCAGAGGGGATTTTATGTCTGATTTTGGACAAGATTACCCCGGAAATTATTAAGGCGGCCGGTAAGGAGTTGAAGATTATTGCCAATTATGGGGTAGGTTATGACAATATTGATCTTCAAACAGCCAAAGAAAAAGGGATTTTAGTCACCAACACTCCCAGTGAGCTTTCCGGCCAGGCTGTAGCGGAATATACCATTGCCCTCATTTTTGCTCTCGTTAAACGAATAGTGGAGGGGGATGAATTTGCTCGGCGAGGTAATTTTGGCGGTTGGAGGCCAGAAATCTTTTTGGGAGAGAACTTAGGAGATAAAACCTTAGGTCTAATTGGTTTAGGCCAGATTGGTTCCAAAGTAGCGGCTCTGGCCAAGGGTTTGGGGTGGCGGGTAGTTTACAACAAGAGAAACCGAGACTTGGAGGCGGAAAAGACGATGGGAGTAGAATATTTGAGCTTGGAGAATCTCCTGCGGGAGTCAGACATTGTTTCTTTGCATGTACCCTTGAGCAAGGAAACTGAGCACCTCATAAATAGCGAGACTTTGGAGAAGATGAAGGATAAAGCCTATTTAATTAATACCTCTCGAGGTAGGGTTGTTGATGAAAGCGCCTTAGCGGAAGCTCTTAAAAGCAATAAGCTTGCTGGGGCAGCCTTGGATGTTTATGAATATGAGCCGCAAATCAACCCCGAGCTTTGTGGCCTTCCTAATGTGATTTTATCTCCCCATATTGCTTCTTCAGTCCGAGCCGTTCGCGATGAAATGGCGATTATGGCAGCCAAGAATATAATAGAAGCCTTAAATGGCCGCCAACCAGCAAATTTAGTAAGCAAATAATGAAGGTTGATTTAAGCAGAATTACCAGGCAGGGGAAAGCTTTGTTTTTGGCTTACGACCAGGGAATGGAACATGGGCCAACAGACTTTAGTGATGAGAATATTGATCCAGCTCAAGTGCTGAAGATTGCCGACTCGGGCTATTTTACGGCCGTGATTTTACAAAAAGGAGTAGCAGAAAAATACTATTTTGGCCATAATTACAAAGTTCCTTTAATTCTCAAACTCAATGGTAAAACTAATTTACTTAAAGACCAAGACCCTTATTCTCCCCAAGTTTGCTCGGTTAAAGAGGCCCTTTCTTATGGAGCAGTGGCAGTTGGCTATACTATTTATGTTGGTAGCGAATTTGAGTCAAAAATGACCCAAGAATTCGGCCAGATTGAGCAAGAGGCTGAGGAAGCCGGCATGGCGGTGATTGCTTGGATGTATCCCCGAGGAAGGAGTATTGCCGATGAGACTGATCCTAAACTAGTCGCTTATGCGGCTCGGGTAGGTTTGGAACTGGGAGCTGATATTATTAAAGTCCGCTATACCGGCGACCTGGCCAGCTTTAAATGGGTAGTGGCAGCGGCCGGCAAGACAAAAGTAGTGGCGATGGGTGGCTCGAAAGAGCCACTACCAGCCTTTTTGGAAAGAACCAAAAATGTGATTGCTGCCGGTGGCATTGGTTTGGCAGTCGGTCGCAATATTTGGCAGGCGGAAAAACCATTGGAAGTGAGTCAAAAAATTGCTGAGGTGATTTGGGGGCGAAATGTTTGAGGTTATTAGCTTTGGCACGGCTACGCTCGATGTTTTTTTAAGGTCTCCTGAAATGGAAATTGAAGTCCAAGATGGAGAAAAAGATATTTGTGTTCGTTATGGCGCAAAGCTAGAAGTTAATGAAATATATTTTGAATCTGGAGGTGGAGGAACAAACTCAGCCGTTACTTTTGCCCGTCAAGGTTTAAAAACGGCCTGTGTGGTTCAGATGGCTGATGACTTTGCCGGCAAGAAAGTCCTCTTGGAGCTAAAGAAAGAAGGAATTGATGTTGGTTTGGCGGATATCCAAAAGGATGCCTACACTGATTATTCCAATATTTTATGGGCGCCCGATGGGGGAAGGACGATTTTAATATATCGAGGGCCAACTCGATTGGAAGTAAAAAATGTGCCTTGGAAGAAACTCAAAAGCCATTGGTTTTATATTTCCTCTCTTGAAGGCAACCTGGGGATTGTGAAAGCTTTAGCCAAAAAGTCTCCCCAAACAAAAATTGCTTGGAATCCCGGTAGTCGAGAGCTGAAGCAAAAAAAAGACCTTTTGACGCTTTTGCCCCAAATTACCCAGCTTAATGTTAATAAAGAGGAAATGGAATTACTAGTTAACCAAGGCAAGCCGGCCAAGATAAAGGACCTCTTAAGGAAGGCTCAAGGATTGCCTTGTGAGTATGTGGTGGTTACTGATGATAAAAGAGGCGCTTATCTTCGGGCAAAACAAAGTCAAACTTGGCTTCACAGCGGGATTTTTAAAGATTCTCTTCGCTTGGAAACTACTGGAGCCGGAGACAGTTTTGGTTCAGGGCTAGTAACAGGATTGATTAAAGGCTATGGTCTTGAAGATTGTCTTTACCTGGCTTCGGCCAATGCTTCTTCGGTGGTTTCCAAAGTAGGAGCCAAAAAAGGCATTTTAAAAACTGCCGGCCTTAAGAATTGGCCGAAGAAAAAACTTCTGATAGAAAAAATTTCTTGTTGACTTTAGTGGCCAAAAGAAGAGAATATGAGCTTATGGGAAAGACTAAAAAACCCAAATTTTGGCAAGATTTTAATACTAGCAAAGAACCGGATGAGAAAAAGAGAGCTAGAGTTATTCTTCTTTCTTTATTTGGCTTAAGCTTAAGCCTTGTTTTTTTAGCGACTCTTTATCGGCAGCTGCCTCAGTGGTGGAGAAAAATTAATGCTCCGGCAACAGTCGTCTCTCAGCAATTTATTTCACCAACCGCTACTCCCATGCCCGAGTTGGAAAAAGAAAAAGAGGCAGTCAAGAAGCTGATTGAACCGCTTCGGGGCAAATATGGAATTTATTATCAGGACCTGGAAAAAAACGATTATTTTGAAATCAATGGTCAAGAAGAGTTTGTGGCTGCTTCTTTGATTAAGCTACCGGTAATGCTGACTCTTTATCGAGAGGCTGAAAGAGGGAGAGTTGACCTGGATAGTGTTTATCAACTCCAAGAAGAAGATAAACGTGGGGGAGCTGGTAGTTTGCAATACAAGCCATCCGGTTACGAGATTACTTACCGGCAGATGGCCCAGCTAATGGGCAAGCAATCTGATAATACTGCTTTCCATGTTATTTCCCAACTTTTGGGAGAAGAGAAAGTTCAGACAACTATTGATGGTTTGGGGATGAAACAAACTTCTTTTACGGATAATACCACCAGTCCCAAAGATATGGGAATTTTTTTTGAAAGGCTTTACCGAGGGCGACTGGTGACTGAAAAAAACAAAGAGGAAATTCTCTCGTATTTGACCAAGACTATTTGGGAAGAGCGAATTCCAGCCGGATTACCGGAAGACACAAAAGTGGCTCATAAAATTGGTACGGAAACCAAAGTTGTCTCTGATGCGGGAATTGTTTTTGCCGAGCGCCCCTTTATTTTGGTAATTTTATCCCAAGAAGTCAATGAGATTGAGGCAGAAAAAGCCTTACCAGAGATTAGTAAAATGGTTTATGAAATGAATGAACAATAAAATGGAAAGGTTATAATGGTAGAGTAAAACCAAAATGAAGTTGCGAGCTGCCAGAAAATAAATTTTTGATCTTCTGTTTTTTTATTTGGTAAGAAGATGAGTAAAGGATTG
This sequence comes from Clostridia bacterium, assembly GCA_035529915.1. Lineage (GTDB taxonomy): Bacteria > Patescibacteriota > Microgenomatia > UM-FILTER-40-11 > UM-FILTER-40-11 > DATKVU01. The sequence goes on along the minus strand of DATKVU010000125.1, from coordinate 19,362 downwards.
TATTTCAAGCCCTACCCTAAACAAATACCCCCAGAACAAATCGCTTCTAGTGTTTTTGCGCTCTATGGTTTTTCAGCAATTAAGATGACTCTACTTCCGGAAGGATTGAACAGCGCTGTTTGGAAATTTGAAAACTATAAAAAGCTCATTGTTAAGATATATGGACTAGAAGAAGGACCGCTTAGGAGATTGGAGGACGAAGCTAAACTTTACTGTTATCTGGATGAGCGCGGATTTCATACGCCACTTATTATTCCTAATAGGCACAATCGGAGCATCAGTCGCATCTTATTCCAGGGAAATTATTTTTATTTTATGATTATGCGCTACGAGAGCCTGAGAATAGCTCGAGCCTCGACAATTACGCCAGAAGAGTTGAAAAAAATTGTGGCCGTAATCGCAAAGATTCATAGGATACTTTTCGAGTATCCTGGAGGGAAAAAAACAAAATCAATACGTAAACCTTTTTGCCCAGATAAAACATTTTTTGAGACATTAATAAATACATCATACATCAAGAGATTCTCAAAGGAAGAGATTGAGGAATTCCACTTAATTAGTTTGCAGATGGAGAATTATATAAAATCGTTTCCTTCTTTTAATCGCTCGACTAAATCTTTAATTCATGCAGATTTATCCTTGGAACACTGTCAATTTTTACCTGACGGAGACATATATCTTTTTGATTTTTGTAATCGTCACTGGGGACCAGTTGCTTTAGACATTGGAATTTTTCTGATAAGACTTTTTCAAACAGATAATATCCCCTTGCAAAGATGGGAGGCTCTAAAAAAGCTGACTCTTAAAACATATCAAGAATTTTTACCTTTAAATAAAAATGATCGGAGGTCAATTGAGAAAATAATGATTCGAGAGCTCTTGAAAGAGTGTAAAGGATTAACCGAATTCACGAATGCTAGCCCAAGCAGGAATGTTGATAGCTGGATTAAGAAGAGCCTTGAGCTTGGAGAATATATTCTCAATTGTTAGGAAAGCTAGAAAAGAAGCGTCTTTTCAATCTTGGCAATACCTTTGGCACCGAGAGCGTTTTTTAATCTCTGTTTGTATTTCTGATAGAGCTTTGCCAGATCTTTTTTATGCTCATTTATATTATTTTCTCTTCCAAGAACCCTGCTAGTGTTATTTTTATGGAGACGGTGTAAATACAAAGGGCCTGGTAAATAGACGGGGACATTTCCATTTAAGGCAAAACGAATAAAAAGATCGAGATCTTCGGCAATTCTGATCGATTCGTCGAATGCGCCAACTTCGAGAAGTGTTTTTCGAAGAAAAAAACAGTTTCCTTGGAAAAAATGTTCTCCACAAAACATTGAGATAAGGACTTCGGCAGGAGTAGAAAAGTAACTGCCGTAGTAATCTTGGCCAGGAAGATAAGATAAGTTTTCGTTTGCTCTCAAAAAGTCCCCATAAACCCAGTCAGCCTGGGTTTTGGTGGCAAACCGAAACAAGTGATTTAATGAGTTTTGGAACAGGACATCGTCGGCATCAAGGCAAAACAAATAATCAGCCTGAGTATTTTTGACGGCAAAGTTTCTGGCAAAGGAACCACCTTTGTTTTGGTCAAGACGAAATGTTTTTAGGCTCGGCAGACGGGTTTTTTGGATTATTTCCCAAGAATTGTCAGTTGAACCGTCGTCAACCACGATATGCTCAACAGTAAAGCCGTTGACAACAGAAAGGGCGACGGACTGGAAGCAGTCTTTGATAAATTTTTCTCCATTGTAGACAGGAGTAATAACGGCAATTTTTTTCATAGACAAATTAAGTTTTTTCTTAGCTATTATAAACAAGAGCCTTGTCTCTTGCAAAGTAATGCTGCCTTATTTAGTATAATACTTATTAAATGAGAGTAGGACAAAATGATAAACATTGATCAAGTTGACTGGGGAGAGCTAAAAGTGAGCGGTAAGGAATACAGCCAGGTATTAGTGGTGGGAAATCAGGTAATTGAAAGACAAGAAGAAAAGCTTCGTCGCCTTTTTGGCACTACTCATAAAATGGGGGGTTGGGAAATGGAAGAACTTTTATCTAGCAAGCCGGAGATTATTATTATTGGTAATGGCTTTGATGGAGTACTGGAAGTAAGTAAAAAGCTAAGAGCAGAAAGTGAAAAATTAGGAATAGAATTGAAAGTTCTAAAAACTCCAGCGGCAGTGGGAGAGTTTAACCAACTGGTTGGAAAAGGCAAGCGCGTTAATGCCTTAATCCACACCACTTGCTAATTTTTCTTCAACCTCAAAATTGGGAGAGAGTAGGGATAAAAGTAGTTAGTCTCTTTTGTGCTTGTCTTTTAGTTTTTCCAATTTTTCCCGCAGGTCAAAAAGAAAAGAGGGATAAGTTTCTTTTTCCTCTTGTCTAATTTCAAATAACTGTGGATTGCAAGCCAGTTTTGGCTCGGTGCCCTGGAGGAAATATTCTTTTTTAACTGAAGGACAGCCAAGACAAGTAAGAGTACCTGTTGGTTGACAGATTTCTACTTCGACTATTTCTTCTGGCTGATTAAAAGTTTCCTTTGGTTTGTTTTCTAAAAGCTGGTCCATGATTTTTCTCCAAATCGGTGAGGCACCGGTGACTCCCGAGGCCACATAACTCATTGAAGAGCTATCGTTGTTGCCAACCCAGGTAGCGACTAAAAAAGAAGGAGTATAGCCAATCGTCCAATTGTCGCGCATGTTTTGGGTCGTGCCGGTTTTGACGGCCACTTGACGATTAGGAATATAAAGAAGGGAGTTGGGGCCAAAAGCAGGGGTGCGAGCACTGTTATCTGAAAGAATATAGGTAAGAAGAAAAGCTACTCCCGGATTTAAAACCGGAGTTTCTTTGCCTTGGGAATGCCGCTCTAAAATTTTGCCCTTACTGTCTTTAACTTCGAGTATAGGGTTTAAATCTACCCGGATGCCGTTGTTGGCCAAAACGCCGTAAACCACTGCCATATCAGTCATTTTAACTTCACCGCTGCCCAAGGTAAGAGACAAACCAAAGCGTGACTGGTCTTCCCAAGTGGTGATCCCCATTTCTTGGCCTCTTTGGACCATTTTTTTGACGCCAAAAGAAGCAAGAACTTTAACGGCGGGAACATTGTAAGAAGAGCCCAAGGCCACTCTTAGAGGAATCGGCCCATGAAATTGATTGTCATAATTTTGGGGCGAGTAGGGCGGTTGGCCCGGAACTTGATAAGTAATGGCTGAATCATCAATAATGGTGGCTGTCGTAAAACCGTTTTCTAAGGCAATCGAATAATTAACTGGTTTGATCGAAGAACCGGGCTGGCGAGCTGAGGTAGTGACATTAACATTGCCATCAATGTCTTGGGCAAAATAGTCCTTAGAACCAACCATGGCCAGAACCTCACCGGTTTTGGGGTTAGTAACCAAAGCGGCGCCGTTGCTAATACGCAAGTTGCCCAATTTTTTGACTTCTTCTTGGACTGTTGCTTGGGCAATTTCCTGAATTTCCAAATCCAAACTGGTGGTTACTTCCAATCCACCTTCAGCAACCATTTTTTCGCCATACTTTTGGACCAGCAAGTCCTTAACATACATCACAAAATGAGGAGCAAGAATTTCAATTCTTTGGGGAGCAAGAATAATTTCCTCCTTGAGAGTTTCTTCTCGTTGGGCTTCAGTAAGATAGCCGTCTTCAACCATTCGGCGCAAGACAGTTGCTTGTCGCTCTTTGGCTGAATAGGGATTATGGCCAAAAGGAGAAAATTTGGTGGGTGAAGCCGGCAATCCAGCCAAAAGACTAGCTTCGGCAAGGTTTAATTCCTTGGCATGTTTACCAAAATATTTTTGGGCGGCTTCTTCAATTCCATAAGCTGAGCCGCCATAGCCGACTTCATTAAGATACATTTCCAAAATTTTGTCTTTGGCATACATTTTTTCTACCAAAAGTGCCAAAATCGCTTCTTTTATTTTCCGTCGCCAAGTTTTTTCCGAGCTTAGAAGAGCATTTTTAATTAGTTGTTGGGTAATGGTGGAACCGCCGCTTTTTTTGCCCTGAAAAAGGTTTTGATAAGCAGCTCTGATAATGCCAGGGAAAGAAAGTCCAGGATGACGGTAAAAATCTTTATCTTCAATGGCAATTGTCGCCTGGATTAGATAAGTGGGCAGTTGGTCTAAAGAAACCGGGGTGCGGTTTTTACCCCGATAAACTTTATAGAGCAACTGACCATCGTGGTCATAGATTTTGGTCGTCAGACTTTGCTCTCGTTTACTGAGTTTTTGCGGAGAAGGCAAGTCTTTGAAAATCAGGTAGGAACCGTAAGAAAAAATTAACAAAGAAAAGAAAGCTCCCAAAAGCAACCCACTTAAGCGCCAGGGAATTTTCAGTTTAAAAACAGGCAGGCGAATTTTCGGAAAAGAGATTTTAGGAAAAGAAAGCCGAGGCAATGAAATTCGAGGGATTTTTAATTTGGGGATTGGCGGCAGCTGAAAAGAGGGCAGGCGAGCCAAGAGAGCAAAAAGCTTGAGCAATTGTCGGGGCAAAGAACTGAGGATAATTAGGCCCAAGCCAGCCAAAAGCAAAAGACGAAAAATCGGTTTGCCGATGCTAGTGAAAAAAGAAGCAATATAGTTGTCCCTACCTGTCCTCTTCATAGCCTTATTTTACACGCAAAAAAGGAAAATTTGAAGACATCAAAAAGATATTTACTATCTCTTATTGGCTCAAAAGCAAGTAAACTACTGCCTTAGGTCCTGGGGATTAAAAATTGCCGAAGCACTGGCCAAAGGACAGTCTAGGCAAAAAATTGAACCACTAAAGTCAGTCAAGGCTGGATGTTCTTGAATTTCCATTTCTTCTGGGGGAAGATTTTGGCCGGGCTGAATCGGCTGACCATTAGTTTTATTAATATGAATTTGCTTTTTGAGTGATTCAGTCTCTGTAGGTAGGGTGTCTTTAAGGAAATATTCAAAGCGAGTTGGGCATCCTGAATCTCCGGGTAAAAGCCCGCTCAGACTGCAAATTGAAGTGCCGACAACTCCTTCGGGTTTGACCGGCCACTCCTGGAAAACTTTACCTTTCTCTTCATCTTGCTTTTCCAAGATAAAACGCATAGTTTTATTCCAAATGGGCGAAGCGCCAGTGATTCCCGAGGCAACATAGCTCATTGAGGAACTGTCATTGTTACCGACCCAGGTAGCGACCAAAAAAGAGGGGGTATAGCCAATGGTCCAGTTGTCCTTTTTTTCATTGGTCGTGCCGGTTTTAACAGAAACTTCAGGATGGTTTCTGACGACCAGGTAAGAGGAGGGGCCGAACATTGGTTGGCGGGCATTATTGTCAAGAAGGATATGGGAAACCAAATAGCAAGTTTCCGGAGAAAGGACTGGCTCTTCTTCTTTGAATTTATGTTCTTCTAAGACCTTGCCATTGCTATCTTCAACTTTTTGAACGGCAAAAAGCTCTTGTTTACGACCCTGGTTGGCTAAAGCCCCAAAAGCAGTTGCCATGTCAGTCATTTTGACTTCGCCGCCGCCCAAAGTTAAAGAAAGACCATAGTTTTGCGGTTCTTTAAAAGTGGTAATTCCTAGGCTTGAGGCAGTCTCCATAAAATTCTCAAGGCCGTTTAGGGCCAGGACTTTAACTGCTGGCACATTGTAAGAGTTGCCCAGAGTAAAGCGGACTTGAGCGGCACCATGGAATTGATTATCGTAATTGTCCGGACAATACAATTTTTGTCCGGGGACAGAAAAACAAGTAGGCATATCCAAAACCAGGCTAGCTGGGGTTAGTAATTTTCTTTCAAAAGCCAGAGCATAATTTATGGGTTTGATAGAAGAGCCAGGCTGGCGAAGCGAAGTAGTGACATTGAAGTTGCCGTCAATATCTTGGGCAAAATAGTCCTTAGAACCAACCATGGCCAGAATTTCGCCAGTCTTGGGATTAGTAACTACCACTGCTCCATTGGAAACTTTTTCTCGCTTTAGTTTAGCCACTTCAGTGGCAACTGTGGCCTGAGCAAATTCTTGGATATCCCAATCTAAAGTAGTAAAAACTTTAAGGCCTCCTTGATCAACTAACTTTTGTCCGTATTTTTCCACCAGTTGCTCTTTAACATACATGACAAAATGGGGTGCCTTGATACCATGCCCGTGCTCACCAAAAACCAGCTCTTGCTCTCGGGCTTTTTTGGCCTCTTCTTGGCTGATAAATTGATTTTTAACCATTTCTTCCAAAACATACTCTTGCCTTTTTTTGGCAATTTCCGGATGGGCGCCAAAAGGAGAATAGCGGGTAGGCGAAGCCGGCAGTCCGGCTAAAAGACTGGCTTCGGCCAAAGTGAGCTTATCAGGGGGTTTGCCAAAGTACATTTGTGAAGCCGCGGCAATTCCGTAAGCAGTGCCGCCATAAGGGGTTTGGTTGAGATACATCTCCAAAATTTTGTCTTTGGAATAAATTGTTTCCACCACGATAGTTAAAAGTGCTTCGCGTATTTTTCTTCTTATGGTTCTTTCTTGATTAAGGAGAGCATTTTTAACTAATTGCTGGGTAATGGTGGAACCGCCTTGGAGTTTGCGGTGGAAAAGAGTATTAAAACCGGCTCTTAAGATGCCTCTTAGGGCAAAACCAGCATGTTTGTAAAAATCTTTATCCTCGCTGGCAATGGTCGCCCACTTAACATAATCAGGCAAATCAGAAAGTTTCACCGGGGTGCGGTTTTTCTCAACATAGATACTGTAAAGCAATTGACCGTTGCGATCCAAGATTTTGGTAGAGGCCGGAAAAGAACTGGGAGAACCAAGTTTAGTAGGGGAAGGGAGGTCTTTAAGGATAAGGAAATAGAAAGCCAGAAAGCCGAAACCCAAGGTAAAAATTAAAAACCTGAGTTTCTGGCTACTCAACTTTGGCTTCCAAAAGCTTCGCTTGGTTCTTTTTCTTGAAGCCGTTCTTCTTTTTCTGGGCATGAGGAGATTATATCAAAACTAGTGATATAATTATTCTATGAGGAATTCAGAGGCTGAGGGTTTTAAAGCCAAGGCGATTGGTTTTCTTCTCATGCTGGTAATTGGTTTTGCTGCCTTTTCTGTTTTTGGGGTGATTATTTTAATTCTTCTAATTGTCTTGGGGGTTTTGCCCAATATTTAATTTTCCAAGTTTGACTTTGGCTCGCCCCACTAAAGGGGCTTTTTTAGTATAATAAGGCAAAGTAGATATGAATAAGATAAAAGAAGAGAAATACAATCCCCAGGCAATTGAGCCCAAATGGGTGAAACGTTGGGGGGAAGCAGGGATTTATCAAGCAAAAGATTTTTCTCCAAAGCCGAAAAAGTATGTTTTAGTGGAATTCCCTTATCCTTCTGGACTGGGTCTTCATGTTGGTCATGCTTTTAGTTTTACTGGAAGTGATGTTTTGGCTCGATATTACCGAATGAACGGCTTAAATGTGCTTTTCCCCATGGGTTGGGATGCTTTTGGCCTGCCAACGGAAAACTACGCTATTAGTGCCAAACGCAAACCTCAAGAGATAACCAAAGAAAACACGGACTATTTCAAAAAACAAATGGAGCGGATGGGGCTTTCTTTTGATTGGGAGAGAGAAGTCGATACCACTGACCCAGCTTACTATCGCTGGACCCAGTGGATTTTTATTAAGCTTTATGAAAAAGGCTTGGCCTATAAAGAGGAGATGCCAATAAATTGGTGTCCTAGTTGTTTGATTGGACTAGCCAATGAAGAGGTTATCAACGGCAAGTGTGAACGTTGCGGAGCAGTAGTCACTCGACGCAACTTGGACCAGTGGATAGTGAAAATTACTGATTATGCTGACCGCTTGCTTGAGGGGCTTAAAAAGATTGATTTTGTTGAGAAAGTGAGAGCCGCTCAAACTAACTGGATTGGCCGCTCCGAAGGGGCAGAGATCGATTTTCCCATTAAGGACTCAGATTTAATCAGAGTTTTTACTACCCGGCCTGATACTTTGTACGGGGCGACTTTTATGGTCTTGGCACCAGAGTTGAACTTGGCTGACAAGCTCACTATTCCCGAGCAGAAAAAAGCAGTTGATCAGTATCGAAGTCAGGCGCGTAAAAAATCAGAACTGGAGAGGACTGAGCTGGCTAAAGAAAAAAGCGGCGTTTTTACTGGCAGTTTTGCGATTAATCCTACCACTGGTAAAGAAATTCCCATTTGGATTGCCGATTTTGTTTTGGCTTCTTATGGAACAGGGGCAATTATGGCAGTTCCGGCTCATGACCAGCGAGACTTTGCTTTTGCCCAAAAATACGCTCTGCCGATTGTTCCCGTGATTCAGCCCGAAAAGGGTTGGGATTTTGAAAAAGAAGCTTATACAGAGGTTGACCGAGGAACAACGATTAACTCTGAGGCCTGGAATGGATTAACACCTACCAAGGCAATTAAGCAAGCGATTGCCTGGCTGGAAAACAAGGGAGTAGGCAAGAAAGCAGTCAGCTACCATTTGCGTGATTGGATTTTTTCTCGGCAGCATTATTGGGGGGAGCCAATTCCGATGGTCTATTGTGAGCAGTGTGGTTGGCAGCCGGTGCCCGAAGAGCAGCTTCCAGTTGAGTTGCCGCCAGTCGAGCACTACCAACCGACTAAAACTGGAGAATCTCCTTTAGCAGCCATTGAAGAGTGGGTAAAAACCAGTTGCCCTCAATGTGATGAACCGGCCAGAAGAGAGACTGATACGATGCCTAACTGGGCGGGCAGTGACTGGTACTTTTTAAGGTATTTGGATCCGGGAAATGATAAAGAGTTAGTGGCAATGGACAAGGCCAAATATTGGTTACCAGTTGATGTCTATATTGGTGGGGATGAGCACAATACTTTGCATCTGCTTTACTCCCGTTTTGTTTACCAATTTTTGTGGGATATTGGGGCAGTTCCCCAGGAATCTCCAGAACCGTATTATAAGCGAGTTTCTCATGGGGTGATTTTAGGGCCTGATGGTCAGCGGATGAGCAAATCCCGGGGAAATGTGATTAATCCTGATGAGATGTGGCAGGTTTTTGGGGCTGATGCTCTGCGGACTTATCTTATGTTTATGGGCCCTTTTGAAGCGACTTTGGTTTGGAATCAAGAAAGTATGGAAGGAACTTATCGGTTCTTGCGCCGGGTTTGGAATTTGTTTATGAGCAAAGTTTCTCAGTCAGAAACCAAGACAGCTCTAAAAAGAAAATTACACCAGACCATAAAAAAAGTGGGGGAGGATGTTATCGAGTTTCGCTTTAATACTGCGATTGCGGCAATGATGGAGTTTAGCCACAGTTGGCAAGCCCAAGGAGAGCTTTCGAGCAAAGAAGCGGCTTTGTTTTTACAAATTTTAGCTCCGTTCGCGCCTTTTTTGAGTGAAGAGCTTTGGAACAGGCTAGGAAATCCTTTTTCAATCCATACCTCGACCTGGCCAGAATATGATCCAAAATTAGTCATCGAAAAAGTGGTCAAGCTGGTAGTTCAGATAAACGGACGGCTTCGGGGAGTTTTATCGCTTTCCTTTGAGACAGCTCAAGATCAAGAAGCAGTAGAAAAAGCAGCCAAAGCCGACAAAAGGGTTCAGAAATACCTTGAAGCCAAAAAAATCAAAAGGGTAGTTTTTGTCCCGGGCAAGTTAATTAACTTCGTTGTTTAAACTTCATTTTGCTATTTGACAATCCCTCTTGGCACTATAGTATAATGCTTTTTACCCAATGTTTAAAAAACTTTTTTCGCTTTCAGCGGTTTTAGTTTTTGCTTTTAGCATTCTGTTTTTTTCCCTTGAAAAAGCGACTGTCGGTGCTAGTCCCGGTTTAGCCGCGGCTAGCGTAAAATTTTCTGTTTCTCCAGAGTCGGAAGCAACAATCTCCGCCACTCCAACTCCCCAGCCAGAGTATTTTTTGCCTTATCCGGGAATTTTGCCGGATAATCCTTTATATAAACTAAAGATGGTCAGGGATCGAATCAGGCTTTGGTTAACTTTTGATCCCACCGCGAAGACCGATTTGCTTTTGCATTATGCTGACAAGAGAATCGGAGCCGGCAAAGCCCTAATTGAGGGCAATCAAGCCGCTTTAGGGGTAGCTACTTTAACCAAGGGAGAGAAGTATTTGGAAAGAGCGATGGTGCAAGTGCAAAAGACCAAAGAAAAAGGAAGAGATATCAGTCCTTTGGTAGAGAAAATGCAAAAAGCTTGTCTGGGTCACCAGCAAATTTTAACTGACTTAAGAGAAAAGACGAATGGAGAAGGGAAAGCAGTTTTAGACGAACTTCTGGGCTTTTTAGAAATTCTCCAAGATAAGGCCAAAGAACTCTAAACTTTTGAAAAATTGATGAAAAATTTGTTTCAATTGTAATTTGCTTTAATTTTTGTTTTTGCCACTTAACTCTTCTTTTTTAGCTAAAAATCGGTTTAATTCACCACTCCTGACCCATTTTGATATATAAATTGCCTGTTGACAAACCTTATGGGCAATAGGCAATAATATCTTCACTATTCCAACAGAGTTGAAATTTTTAGTCCCAGACTAATTTGGTAAAGCAGCAATTGTGTCTGCCCCTCAATTGTTGCCAAGGGCCGATTGACTTCGTCTGTCGGACACTGCCGGTTATTAATTACTTGAAAGTTGAAATGATTGATGCGACTGATTTTGCTTTAGCAATAAAAAATGGGAACGGGAACTTTTTTCCTTTTCAGGAGAAGGTTCGTCGGGAGACTATTGCTATTACTCTAGACGAAACAGAAGCAGTCACTAATCTTGAGGGGGCCAAGAGTGATGCCAATATGCCTAATTCTCCTGAAGCAACGAATTTTGTTTTAGCGGAACATATTAAAAGAGAATATGCTCTCGAGCGGATTTTTTCCAAAGATGTTTCCCTGGCTCATCGGGAAGGCGATATTCACTTGCATAAGCTGGGAATGGTTGATCGCCCCTACTGTTCAGGACAGTCGCCGGAGTATGTCAAAAAGTTTGGCCTTGATCGTTATTCTTCTTTTGCGGCAGCCGGTTTGGCGAGACATGGCGATGTTTTTCTGGAGCATCTTTGGAAAATGACGGTCGCCCTAAGGGCAAGGTTTTCTGGAGCGATTGGCTGGGATGCGCTAAATATCTTTATTGCCCCATATCTTAGCGGTTTTTCTGATGAGCAGATTTATCAGTTGGCCCAGGCCTTTGTTTATCTTTTTAATCAAACGACTGCTCCTATTGGTGCACAACCTGTCTTTTCTGATATTAATCTTTATTGGGAAATTCCTGCCCATTTTGCCAATGTTCCTGCAGTTGGAGCTGGTGGGCAGTATACCGGTAAAAAATATAGGGACTATGAAAAAGAAGCTCAAACCTTTGTTTGGCAGCTTTTTAATATTTACAAGGAGGGAGATGGGGCCGGGCGACCCTTTTTCTGGCCCAAGCCGAACCTGCATATTACAGAAAAGTTTTGGAAGACGCCTGGTCACGAGGAGTTTTTAGAACATGTATCGGAAGTAGCAGCCAAAATGGGTAATCCATATTTTATCTTTGATCGGGGTGAGACAACAAAAATTTCCGAGTGCTGCCGGGTCTCTTTTGAGCTTTCTCAGAGTGATTTGGAGGATGCCAAAAAGCCTTGGCGGATGCGCTATAATGCCGCTCCCTACATTACTCCAAACTTGCCTCGGATGGCTTACCGTTCAAAAAAAAACCAAGAGAAATTCTTTGAGCTTCTAAAACAACAGATGCGTCTAATTTTTAAGGCCCATAGACAAAAGCATCAGTATCTTAAAAGTTTAATGGCTAAAGGGGAAAATGGGCCTTTGGCGATGTTAGCGGTAATTCAGCCAGGTGAGAAAGAAGCCTTTTTACGCCTTTCAAAAACTGCCTTTTTGGTTGGGGTTTTGGCGGTAGATGATGTGGTTAAGTATTTTTTAGGTCAGCGAATGCATGAGGGTGATGGAGCGCTTAAGTTTGGATTAAAAATTGTTGCTTTTATGAAAAATATTTGCTTGCAGGAATCAGAAAAAACAGGTCTTAAGTTTATTTTGGAACAAGATCCGGCAGAAGCGGTTTGTTATCGTTTTGCCCGAATGGATTTGGATAAGTTTCCGGGTCAGGCCTCCGGAATTGTCCACGGCGACAAAAAGCGGGAGACGGTCTATTACACCAACTCAACTCACCTTGAATATTCGGCTGAAATCGACCCCTTGGAGCGGATAGAAAAAGAAGGTCGTTTTCATCCGATGATTGAGGGTGGAAATATTACCCATGTCTGGCTGGGAGAGAGCCAGCCTTCAGGAAAGTCTATTGCCAACTTGGTTGAAAAAACCTTTTTTAATACCGCTAACAACCAAGTTGCTTTTTCACCGGAATTTACTGTCTGTCTTTCCTGTAAAAAGACATCCCGCGGCTTAAGAAAAAGTTGCCCTTATTGCAAAAGCAGCAAAGTTGATGGCATTACTCGGATTACTGGTTATTATACTTTTACTAGCGGTTGGAACAAAGGGAAAAAGGGCGAACTGAAAGACAGGTTTAAGAATAAAATAAAATAAGCTTTGTAGTCAGGGAAAAAGATGGTTCACAAAAAAACAATTCGTAAAAGAAGAGATGAAGTTTTGGATCGCGCTATTGGCGTTGAGCGTTCTGATGAAACGCTGCAGATCTGGGACAGGAATGCCATTACCAAATCCTTAAAAAAGGAGTTGGGGAGCAAAAATGGGTTTTTGGAGGAAGTGGCCGAGGTAGTGGAAAAACAAATCTTTAGGATGGAGTTGTCCAAAGTAACTTCACATCTGGTTCGGGAGCTGGTTTGTGTCGAGCTTCTGCGCCGAGGCAGAGAGGATCTTTACCAGAAGTATCGCCGACTTGGTATTCCCCTTTATGTTTTAAATAATATCATCCTTGCTCATAACGAGGCGGTTTCCTCCAATAATCCCCATACTCCGGAGACCACCAATATGACGATTGCCGGCTCAATGAAAAAGGATTATGCGCTTTCGGAAATCTATTCCAAGGAAATTACCCAGTCGCACTTGAAAGGTGATATCCATCTTCATAAGCTCGATTTTCCTGATCGGCCTTATTGCTGTGGCAACTCTTTGGAATATATTAAAAAATACGGTCTTAACGCCGCCACTTCCCTGGCTCTTACCAAACCGGCTAAGCACGCCGAAGTTTTAATTCTTCATATGATTAAGTTTTCCGGCATGCTTCAGATTCACTTTTCGGGGGCAATTGGTTGGGAAGCAGTCAATATCTTCTTGGCCCCTTACTTGGTCGGCATGTCCGATAAAGAACTTTATGATATTGCCCAAATGCTGGTTTATGAGTTTAATAACCAAAACGTGGCCAAAGGCGGGCAGGCAGTTTTCTCGGATATTAACCTTTATTGGGAAGTTCCAGACCATTATCGAGACACTCCAGCTATTGGTCCGGGTGGAGTTTTTACGGGTAAAACCTATGCGGATTATGAAAAAGAAGCCCAGCGGTTTTTAACTCAACTGATGCGAGTTTATCTTAAAGGGGATGATGGGGGTAGCCGACCCTTTTTCTGGCCCAAGCCAGACTTTCATATGACCGAGCGATTCTGGCAGACTCCGGGACATAAAGAGTTTTTAGAATTGGCTTGCGAAGTGGCCGCGAAAATGGGTAATACTGAATTTTTCTTTGATCGCGGTCAAGTGACGAGAATTTCTCAGTGTTGCCGGCTCTCTTTTAAGCTGGACAAGCAAGATTTGGCGGAAACAGAAAAGCCGTGGTTAATGAGGCATTCGGCCACTTCTTGGGTGACAGTTAACTTGCCCCGAATTGCCTATGAAGCAAAACATGACGAAAAGAAACTTTTTAAGTTGCTCAAAAAAAGAATGGATTTGGCTGCCAAAGCCCACCTTCAGAAAAGGCGCTTTATTAAAAGGCTTCTGAATTTGGGTTTATCAGGGCCATTGGCAGCCCTCTGTACCCGTCAGCCGGATGATCCTTATCCTTATTACCGCTTTGATCGTTCGGTAGAGCTAACTACTATTTATGGTGTTAATGAGATGGTCAAATATCATCTTGGCAAAGAGCTTCATGAGAGCGATGAGGCGCTTAAATTTGGCTTAAAAGTGGTCGCTTTTATGAATCGCCATGCCCAGGAGCAGTCAAAGAAGTTGGCAATCCGGATTTGCACTGAACAAACTCCGGCAGAAGGAACCTCCTATCGTTTGGCAAAACTGGACTTACAATGGTTTCCCCAGGAGGCAGGAAAGGTGGTAATGGGCAATCATAAGACTGGTTCTGTTTACTATACAAATTCTTCCCAGCTTAACAATTCAGTTGAAATTGACCCCTTTGAGAGAATCTATAAAGAAGGGATGTTTCATCCGATGATTGACGCCGGAGCGATGACCCATATCTGGCTTGGGGAGCAAAAGCCTTCAGCCGCTTCGATTGCCAATTTTGTCAAAAAGACTTTTTACGAAACCCAGTGCGAGCTGGTCGCTTTTTCGCCAGAATTTACTTTGTGCAATGATTGCCGGGCGACTACTAGGGGATTAAAAGAAAGATGCGGTGCTTGCCGGTCAAAGAATGTTGACCATATGACCAGAGTTTCCGGTTTTTATTCCCTCACCTCTCGCTGGAATAAAGGCAAGATGCAAGAACTAAAAGATAGGTATAGAAATGAAAGGAAATTTGTATGATTTTAAAGCTCTTTACTCAGCCTGATTGTGGCAAATGCCCCAGCGCCAAGCAAGTTGTCGTCAAACTCAAAACTCAAAACTCAAAACTCAAAATTGAAGAATTTGATGTCACGACGGTTGACGGTATGGCGGAGGCGAGTTTCTATACGGTGATGGCAACACCAACCATCTTACTTTGTGACAACACTGGCAAAATCCTTAAAGATTGGCGTGGGCAAATTCCCGCTTTAACTGAGCTAAAACGAGCAACTGCCTGAAAATGGCCCTTGATCCCAGCAAAAACATTGAAATCCATGTGGCCGGAATTTGTTTTCGTAAAGGCAAAACAGGTTTGGAAATTTTTGTCTTTAAGAGATCTTTGCTAAGAAGACTTTACCCCGGGTGTTGGGAATGTGGTGGAGGCCAAGTTCGTCCAGGAGAGAGTTTAAGGGCGGCGGTAGTCAGAGAAATGAAGGAAGAAGCGGGTTTGGAAGTAAAACCGTTGATGATTTTTGAAGATTACACTATTGTTGCTCCAATGTTGTCCCAAAAGTTGATTCCTGGCGTTAAGTTTATTTGCAGAGTAAAAGGGAAAAGTAAAATTAATCTTCAAGAAGGCCATATCCAGTATTTCTGGATTTCTCCGAAAGATTTAGAAAAAAGAAAGCTGAAGTTTATTCCTGGAATAGAAAATGATATAAAAAGGGCATTGGATTTAGTAAGTAAGCTAAACTTAATCAAATAATGCAAATTGCCGGATATTTAAAAACTTCTTTGATTGAATGGCCGGGAAAGATTGCTTCGGTTGTATTTACTCCGGGCTGCAATTTCCGTTGCCCTTTTTGCCATAACCCTGACTTGGTTGACCCTAGAAAACTAAAAAAAACTAAAGCTTTAAAAGAAGATGAAGTTTTTAAAGATTTATGTTCTCGGAAAAAATGGATTGATGCCTTGGTGATTACCGGAGGTGAGCCGACCTTACAAAAGGACTTGGCGAAATTTCTTAAGAAAATAAAAAAAGCGGGCTTTTTAACCATGATTCAGACTAATGGGACGAGACCGGAAACCCTGAAAGAAGTGCTTGCCACGCGAAGCCCGAGAGGGCGAAGTGTGGATTATTTTTGCCTGGATCTTAAGGGCGATTTAGAAAATTATGAGAAATACACTGATGTCAAATGTCAAATGTCAAATGTCAAAAGGAGCCTTGAAGAGATTGTAAAAAGCGGGGTGGAGTATGAATTTAGAACGACAGTTGTGCCGGGGTTGCATGATTTAGATAATCTGAAAAAATTGGCGGAAGAACTGGAAGAAATTTTTAGAAGTTTAAAACTTGAGATTAGAGATTGTCGCTGGTTTTTACAGCAATTTTCGCAAATGAATTGCCTTGATAAAAAATATTTAAAGCTTAGTCCTTATTCAAAAAAAGAATTAGAGGCTTTCAGGCAAGAGCTGCAAAAAATCATCCCCAATATCTTTTTAAGAGGAGTGTAGGCGACTTCCTGTTTGGTACTGGTGATACTTTTTATTCTTTTTGGTATATAATTAACACATGCCTGCTCGATCGGAAAAAGAAGACATTGAGTTTCTTCAAGAGAAAGTTCCGCTAGTAGTTAAGGAAGAAGAGCCTAAGCTCGATAAAGAAGTTGAGAAATATTTTGAGAAAGTTGAGGAAGAGCAGTATCTTTCCCAGCCGGTTACTGATGATGCTGGACAAGTTCTAGTTTCACCAGCTGCGCCCCAAAAGCCGCAAATTGTTCTGCCCGTAACCCAAGTTACTTATAATTTAGGGTTAACCAAAAAAGTCTCTGATTCTTTACGCTGGCTGTCGGAATGGTGTCGGCGATTGCTTAAAATTTTTGGTTCAAGAGCCATTTTTAGAGAGGAAAAAGTAAGACGATGAGCTCCGATGTTATTTTTGACTTGATTGCTAACTTTCCTTTAATTTTGGGCTTACTTTTTGCTACTGTTGCTTTGGCTTTCTTGAGCCTTATCTTGGCCCAAATTCTAGTGGTTTTTTGGCGGAGTCGCCATCGGGAAGAGCGCTCGTTAAAGTATGTTTTGTTGCAAGTAGCCGTGCCTCGAGACAACGAAGTCAAAATTGATGCGGCCGAGCAAATGATTTCTGCTTTTTCTTCAATCTACAAAGGAGGAAAATTGTCTTTTTTGCGACTCCAGGAACATATTTCTTTTGAGATTGTTGGTCTGCCCGAAGACATTCGCTTTTATATCTCCGCCCCTCAGCATTTACAGGACATGGTGGAGCGGCAAATTCATGGCGCTTATTCGGGGGCGGATATTAAAGAAGTTAATGAATACAATATTTTTTCCGAAAAGGGCAAAGTCGCTTATGCGGAGTTGCAGTTCCGCTCTTCTGCATATATGCCGATAAAGGTTTACAAAGATTTACCGACTGATCCTCTGGCGGCGATTACCTCGGCTTTAGCCAAAATGAAAGAAGGAGAAGGAGCGGCCATTCAGGTTTTGATTTCTCCGGCCGGCAGTGACTGGAGTAAAATCGGTCGCCGATACCTGGCTAAAACCAAGAAAGCTGAATCTGACCCAGAAAAAGCCAGTTATAAAACAGATCCCAAACAAATGGAAGCGATTGAAAATAAATGCTCCAAGCCCGGATTTGAAACTTGTATTCGGATGGTAGTCTCTTCTTATGATGAGGCTTCGGCTAAGGCTCATTTGCAGAACCTCAAGACTGCTTTTGAGCAGTTAAGCGCTGATCAAAACGGCTTTAAGGGCCGCAAAATTCGACTAAAGCAACTTTTTATGAGCGAGTTTATTTATCGTTATCAGCCTTTGTTTTACTGGGGGCGTAATAAAATTGTTTTAAGCTCCGAAGAGTTGGCAAGTATTTTCCATTTTCCTAACAAAACCGTGGAGACACCCCATATTTTCTGGCTGAATGCCAAGCGAGCCCCGGCTCCTCAGCAGATTCCTCATCAGGGTCTTTACTTGGGCAAAAGTCTTTTTCGGGGGACCGAGATTCCGGTTTATATGAAGGAAACAGATCGAATGCGGCATACCTATATAGTGGGCGCCACTGGTACTGGCAAGTCCCAGCTGCTTTTAAAGCTAATGTATCAGGATTTGCGCGCGGGAAGAGGCTTTTGTTTTATTGATCCTCATGACACTTTTGAGCAAGTAATGCAAGTGATTCCGCCGGAGCGGGCCGAGGATGTGATTTACTTTTGCCCGGCTGATGTTGAGCGGCCAATGGGGCTTAATTTGCTGGAAGCGGAAACCGAAGACCAAAAGCATTTTATTACCACGGCGATTATTAACCTGATGTACAAGCTTTTTGACCCTTACAAAACCGGGATTGTCGGGCCCCGGTTTGAACATGCAATTAGAAATGCAATGCTGACAGTAATGAGTGAGCCGGGCACGACTTTTGTGGAAGTAGTTCGTTGTTTAACTGATCCACGTTATGTTCAGGAAATATTACCTAAAGTTCAGGATCCGATGGTGAGGCGCTACTGGACAGACCAGATTGCCCAAACGAGCGACTTTCATAAATCCGAAACTCTGGACTATATTGTTTCCAAGTTCGGTCGCTTTGTGACTAATAAAATGATGAGAAACATTATTGGCCAATCTAAAAGCGCTTTTGATTTTAGAAAAGTAATGGATGAAGGTAAGATTTTGATTATTAATTTGGCCAAGGGTCAAATTGGTGAGGAGAATTCCAGCTTTTTAGGACTGATTTTGGTGCCCCGGATTTTAATGGCAGCTATGAGTCGTTCCAATCTTCCCGAAAAAGAGAGAAAGGATTTTTATCTTTATGTGGATGAGTTTCAGAACTTTGCTACCCCGGATTTCGCCCAGATATTGTCCGAAGCCAGGAAATTCCATTTAGGGCTTTGTGTGGCTAACCAATTTATTGGCCAGATGGAAGAGGAGGTTAAAAATGCGGTTTTTGGCAATGTCGGAACCAAAATTGCCTTTAGAGTGGGCGTGACCGATGCTCAATACTTGCAGCACGAATTTGCGCCTACTTTTTCCGAAAGCGATCTTCTTAATATTGAGGCTTTTAATGCCTATATTAAGACGATTGTTGATAATGAGCCAGTACCGGCTTTTTCCACCAGCATGAAAGATGATATGCCGTCAATTTGGCAGCAAATGAATCCGGAGTTATCAGAGAAAATTAAAGAGCTTTCCCGACTTAAATACGCTAAAGACCGAGCTCTTATTGAAGCGGAAATTGCCAAACGCGCCCGACTTTAAGCTTCTAAATTTTCCACCATTAAACCTCAAAATTTGGTATAATTCGAGTGTAGAGGACCAGTAACTCAGCGGTTAGAGTGCCAACCTTATAATGAATTTGGACGCGTAGCTCAGTGGTTAGAGCGGTTGTCTTATAAAAATAAATGGAACCGTAGCTCAGCGGTAGAGCACCACTCTTATAAAGTGGCCGTCGATGGTTCGAATCCATCCGGTTCCACATTTTCCATTTAATTTTTGAATCAAAGCTTTGCTTTGATATAAACAACAGGTCCCTGGTCCGATTCCAGGCGCGTCCACTAAACTCCAAATTCAATATACTTTGCAGAGCAAATTATAAGTTGGAAGTCCTTGGTTCGAATCCAAGCTGGTCCACTTTTATTCGCTTCTTCCTCTGAGTTTTTAAAACTGCTATTATTTATTTATGAATCAGTTGACCGAAAGCTTGTGGGGAGACGAGGGATTTTCGGCGATGGCAGTGCAAAAACCCTTTTTTGAGATGTTGGGGGTAGTGATGCGCGATACGGCCCCGCCTCTGT
>DATKVU010000124.1:0-1399 GCA_035529915.1 Clostridia bacterium | reverse complement strand
TGATTGCTTAAGTGCAGTGTCTCCTGCAGCTAGTTCTTTAGCATTTTTAGACAAGAAGTTGCCCTTAAGGCCACCAAGCAGTGTTTTAACAAGTGTGTCAGTGGCCTTCTGTGTAGCAGGGTTAGCAGCATCACGTTGAGCTTTAGCAAAAGCTAAAAGAGCCTTTCCATAGGTAGGAGTACCCTCAAGACGTTCAGCAAGATCAGGAGGCATCTGAGTGACACCTTGAGCAATAAGATCGTCTACCTCAATCTGAAGGCGTGCTTGCTGTTCAGGACTGGTGTCTTTGTTTTGGAATGGGTACAGCTTATCAATTTGATCAAAAGCGTCTGCAAGTGACATTCCATCAGGAAGCATTCCACGAGCTGCTACTTGTTTTGCGTCGGCTTTAGCTGCTGCACGTTGCGCAGTAATTTGATCATCATTTGGATTTAAATTTTGTGCGTAAAATTGATTTGATTTATCTGCCTGTATACGTTTGTATTCCCTTTGTTCGCGTAAAAAATTACGTTCAATGCTGCCTTCAAAAATTTCTTGAGCTTTAACAGCTTTTTGACCCCCTTCTGAAAGAGCTTGACGCATTGTTTGGCCTTTTTCATTACGAAGTTTAAGTAATTCTTGACCATCAGCTGTTTTGATGTCACTAAGAGCTTTTTGAAAATTTAAGTAGCTGTAAGTTTCACCAATATCGTTATACCCGTCTCCATTTTTATCAATAAATAGATTAGGAATTTCTCTAAACAAAATAGCGTGAAATTCCTTTTCAGAATATCCACGAATATCTATGTAATAAGCACGAGCTTCGTTATAACCATTTTGAATAGCATCTGCTGCAAAAACAGTTCCTTGTTCAGAACCAAACGTGCCTTTAACAAAAGAGGCACCAAGACGAAGGGGACCAAGAAATTTTTCAGCAGCTGTGTTCTGATCAGTTAACGCACGACGCTCATAGCTCTTTTCTTGAATAACTTTTTTCAGATCAAGACTGACAGAACTAACAAGAGGATCAATCTTGGCTGCTTGAAACGCTGCAGGAACGTCAGCATAAGGCTTCATCAACTCTTGAGCTTTAGCTGCAATAGCAGCAGACCGCTGACCAGGATCCTCAATTTCAGCTAGCTTCTCAGCATTCTGTTTACCCCAAGCACCAAGCTGTACAGATATATCCTTACCAGCGTTAGTAGCCTTAGTGTCGTAATAGAAAAAGTTAACCCAAGGGTTACTCAGCTGGGTTTGGCGAGCAAGTTCACTATCACCCTTTTTCTTAAGAGCTTTGGTTTCGTCTGCAATACCAATCGAATCACGATAAGCATTAGCTTCTGATGCGGCTAAAGCTTTTGCTTCGTTGTATTTTTGCAGTTTGTAATTTTCAAAAAGAGTTTCACTAGCTGTAGTAAAA
>DATKVU010000123.1:0-1686 GCA_035529915.1 Clostridia bacterium | reverse complement strand
ATTGGTTCAGTTGCCGCTTGCGGAGACATGTCTGAATCTGACGTTCCCGGATCTGTCACACGAACAGCAAAATCTTCTGTAAACTCTTTCCCAGTCTTGAATGATTCAACTGGAATTCTAACTTCCCAGTGCCAGGCTTCTCTCTTGTATGGAGTGAATCCAAATCTATGCGCATTTTCAACTAACCAAGTGTATAGTTGTGTCTTTTTCTGCTGGGCATTTGTTGACCTTCTTGGAGTCAATCCATTATTGCCAATATCCATGGCTAGCCCTGTCATGTGCGGAGACTCAAAAGCCTTCCATTTTCGACCTTCTGCCACACTACCATACTCTTTTATCATTTTTGCCTCATATTGTTCTTTGGATTTAAAACTTTGTTTTCTCCAGCCGCTGGCAATTTTAAGTGGCTTTGCACCTGGTATCCCCTTTTCAGATGCATCAGACATCCAAGCACGGTTTAAAGCATGCAATCTTGACGCTGCTAACTTGTGTAATTTTTGGTTTGCTCCTGTGCTGGGAACGCTTACAAGAAGGTTTGAATTGCCATCTAGCGCAGCATAATCTTTTAGTTTAACACGAGCTTCTGTAAACGGCTCGGCTTGCTGAATCACTGGCAACTTTTTTTTCCCAACCTGTTTTTTCTTTGTTGCGCTAGGGGAAGATGGCGGATTGGTTGGTAATGGTGCTTTTGCACCCGGCTGCTGCGGTGGGTTTATTGTGGCATCTGTAGCTCCCGCTTGAGGCTCCTCGGCGTCAAAATTTGTAACTGGGTTTGCTTTAGCACTCTTTACCGCAGCGGCCGTTGCCGCGTCCTTTTCTTTCGCAGCCACTTGGTTAACCCATTCTAGTCCTAAATCTCCTATCTTCCTGTGCCCAGTCGGGCCGCCACCTTTATTGATGTAGTCAAAAAATACGTTGCTTCCCTTCATTGTTTTTTCTGCTCTGCGAGAAAGAACTTCAAGCCAGCCATTTACGGAAACCAACACGTTTAGCTCTACATCAGTATTCTTTTTTACATAATTGTCCCATAGTTCTACAGCCCAGTTTTTCTTTCCACCCTGGTAATATCCTACAGAGTCAGCCAATGTGATTTTATTTGGTGCTATTTTTATTATGTCTCCCAAGCCTTCGCCTAACGCTTGACCACCTTGACTGTGAGCTGTGATGGAAGTATAACCTACTTTGAGTTTTGAAGAGAACGTTTCTTTTATAACACCTAAAACTTCATTGTGGAACTTTCCAAAATTGTCGTTTCCTCTCCAGGAAGAATTAATCGGTGTTGAACCCTTGATCTTTTTGTAGTGATGACACCATGGTAATTCTGGAATTACGAGAACAAAGTTGCGTCCTGACTCCGACATGCGCTTGAGCGCTGGAGCAAAACGGCGTTTAAAATCATAGTTATTTGCGAACTCTGCCCTGCCGTGAAAAAAATACATCAGCTCGACTGGATGAGAAAAATCTGTTGTGTTTGGCGCGAAGATTATTGTGTCTCGTTTTCCAGATTTGTGGTTGCTGTCTTCGGCTCCGTTGGAGACAATATTGCCTATCCAAGTAGTTCCCGGCGTTCCCCTTGCTTCTATGCTCTTTTGCCACATTTCTGCACTGTCGCCAGAAACGCGGGGACCTTTAATAACTGTATTGTCTACAGACACAGCCGATGCTGGTTTGCGGGGAAGAAGTGGC
>DATKVU010000122.1:0-19722 GCA_035529915.1 Clostridia bacterium | reverse complement strand
TTATGAGATAAAAATTTGTTAATGAAGAAACTGGTCTTTTTAATTTGTTTGTTGGCAGCTTTGTTTGTTTCTTTGCCTGGCCTAAGCCTGGCTCAAGAGGCTCAGCAGGGAGAGGTAGTTTTGCCAGCAGACCGAATAATTGAAGGAAATTATTTTGCCGTTGGTAATTCAGTGGTCTTGATGGGAACGGTAAACGGTGATGCTTATGTGGCCGGCGGAAATGTTTTGGTTCAGGGAACTGTCAACGGAGATTTGCTCGTTGCTGGCGGGACCGTAACAGTCACTGGCCGGGTAAGCGAAGACTTGAGAGTCGCTGCTGGCCAAGTAGTGGTAACTGGTGAAGTAGTTGGCAATATGACAGCGGTTG
Source organism: Clostridia bacterium (assembly GCA_035529915.1). Classification (GTDB taxonomy): domain Bacteria; phylum Patescibacteriota; class Microgenomatia; order UM-FILTER-40-11; family UM-FILTER-40-11; genus DATKVU01. Next base: position 19,355 of record DATKVU010000122.1, on the reverse strand, counting down.
GTGGCACAGTCACTCTGACAGACTCAGCTCGAGTAGGGGATGGTTTAGTAGCCGCCAGTGGAATACTTTCTACTTTAGGACCAGTGGGCCGGGGAATTGATACTGCCGCCGCTCAAATTACGATTGCCAATAGTGTTGGCGGCAATGTTTCTGCCGTTGTCGGCCGGCTGATTTTAACTCCCGGTGCTAATGTGGCTGGAAACCTGACTTTAGTGAGCAATGTTGATGCTCAAATTCAGCCCGGGGCTCAAGTTGGAGGAACGATTACTCGCAATCAGCCGCCCCAAGTTGAGGTGCCTGAGGCCCAGGAAGTTGCCAGAGTTGTCACTAGAACGGCTTTAACAATTTTAGTAATTGACTTGGTGGCTTCTTTGGTTTTAGGGCTTTTGTTAATTTGGCTTTGGCCGGTTTTAACTCAAGCGGTAGTTGGAACTCTTTCTCAACAGCCTTGGCTCTCTTTAGGAGTTGGAATTTTGGTTTTTATTCTCTTGCCGGCCACCGTGATTGGGCTGGCAGTTACTATTGTCGGCATTCCTTTGGCTTTAATTCTGATGACTCTCTATTTAATTGCCCTTTATTTGACCAAAGTTTTTGTTTTTCTCACTATTGGCGAGCTGATTTTGCCTAATGCCGCTCGTGGTTGGGCTTTGCTTCTGGGATTGGTGATTTATGAAATTTTGGCGATTATTCCTTTTTTAGGACCAATTATCATAATTTTGACTTTGCTTTTTGGTTTGGGTGCGATTGTTCTTGGCGACAAAAATATTTATACCAGGTTGCGGAAAGAGAAGCTGATTTAAGATTTTTTGGGGACTTTGGCGATTTATGATAAAATTTTGGTGTGCATAGCAAAAAGTTCTTTAGGTTTTTTTTAATTTTCTTTTTGATTACCAGCTGGCTTTTGGCTTCTTGGCCACCACTCTGGCAAAACCCCCGAATCCCCCCTAAGCTAAAAACAACCCAAGCAGTTGTCGAAACATTCACAACAAGTGGTACATGGATAGCCCCATTAACAGGAGATGTAACTGTTGAGTGTTGGGGTGGTGGTGGAAGCGGCGGTGGAGGTGGTTCAGGGAATAAAAATGGTGGTGGGGGTGGTGCTGGTGGGCAATACGCTATAAAAGTTGTTTCTGTTACTAAAGACACACAATATGCTTATTCGGTGGCGGCTAATGTAAATGGTGTAGGTAATGCGCAAGATGGGAATAATGGGAACGACACAACCTTTGGTGAGACGATAGTTGTCGCTAAAGGTGGGGCAAAAGGGCTTAAATGGGTTTCAGGAGGCGGTGCTGGAGGTCAGGGTTCAATCGGTGGAGGAGTTGGAGATACAGTTCACAAAGGCGGAAATGGCGCTAATGGGGCTGATGCTTACTCTGGTGGGGGTGGGGGGGGAGCTGGTTCAACTGGAGACGGAAACAACGCTCTTACCACTACAGGGGGTTCGGCAAAGTCTGAATATGGAGGTGCTGGAAGTGATGGAAGTACTCTCAATTCAGGTAGCAGTTTGGTAGGAGGAGATTACGGAGGAGGTAGTGGAGGAGCTACAAGAAACGGGACTTCAGGCGCAGGCCGTGCTGGATTTTTAAGGATAACTTATAATACTCCCCCTTCCTTTACTGTCGATACGGTTGATAGTCCGGACCCGGTTGTTTTAGGTAACGATGTTACTTTTTCCGCTACTGCTACCGACAGCGAGGGAAACAGCTGGTATTTGGCAGTTTGTAAAAGTAATTCTGTGACAGCCGGGATACCGCCGACTTGCGCGGCTGATCAGACATATTGTGTTTCTAGCTCGGCTGTTTCCAGCGGTTCCGAGAATACTTGCACCTGGGTAGCCGAAGGTTCCGGAGCCCAGGATTGGTATGCTTTTGCCTGCGACAATAATTCGCTTCAGGCTCGCTGTTCTGCCGCCAATACCACCAATTCTCCTATTACGGTTAACCTCACAGCAGAAATTTCAATCTCGCTTATCACTGATGGCGCGGTAAGTTTCAACTATCTTGGGCTAGGGGATTCGGCTGATAGTCTTGGTGATGTGCAGACAGTTCAGGTGGACTCGGGCACGGCAAACCTGGATGCTAAAAGCACTAGCTTTTCTGATGGTTCTAACACTTGGACCCTAGGCACCAGCAATGGCTCAAATCAGGTTAAATTTGAGTTTTCGCCAGACGCTGGGAGTTGGACCACTTTTGCAGTCGCTGATAACCCTTATCTTCTGGCCAGTAATGTCGGCACTGGTGAAACCAGCAACCTTTATCTTCAGCTTACCATGCCGACCTTTACTTCTTCTTACGAGCAACACAGTGCTACGGTAACTGTCGTCGCCTCGGCTCCTTAGTATGTATTGAATATTATTTTTATATGGAAATATAGAGTTGACAACTGATTAGAATCTTATTCATAATATTTTTAAATGTTGCAGTTAAAAGAGAAATCGTTTTTGATTTTCTTTGCTTTTGTGGTTTTAACCCTGATTACTTCAGTGGTTTTGGGAGTAACAGCTGCTACTCAGGCAACCGTAACCGCGACAGTAACCGCCCAAAACATTGCCGTCACTGTTGATGACGGAAGCATCACCTACGGAACCATCGGGGTAGGTAGTTCAACTGATACGACTACCAGTGACTTAAATGATAGCCAAACCGTGGTCAACGAGGGCAATGTTACCCAAAACTTTAATATTCGGGGCCAAAACTCTACTAGTATTGGTATCGGTTGGACGCTGGCCTCCTCACCAGCTACTAATGAGTATGCCCACCGTTTTTGCACCGACAACTGTGATTCCTCTCCTTCCTGGACAGCCTTGACTACTTCTCCTCAGAGTCTTTTTACTGGCAAGGGGGTCGGAAGTAGTACTCCTTTTGACCTTCAACTTCAGGCTCCCACTACGACCACTGACTATGAGGAGCAGTCAGTGGATGTAACTGTAATTGCCATCGGCGGCTGATAGTGATATATTTCAATTAATGAGAAGACTATTTCTGGGCTTGGTTGTTATTGGCCTTCTTTGTTTCCCCCCAGTCGCTCTTGCCCGGCTTGGTGTGGGAGTCGGTATCGGTAAAATTCAAGTCGACCAAATCCTTAAACCGGGAATGATTTACGAGCTTCCCCCGCTAACTGTTTTAAACACTGGCGATGAGGTAGCAGACTATGAAGTGATTGTTAGCCATCACCAGGATCAAAAGCAAATTATTCCCGCCCAAGAATGGTTTTCTTTTTCTCCAGCCACCTTTCAGCTTAACCCAGGAAAAGTTCAACCAGTGGCAGTGAAACTGAATCTGCCTTTAAAAATTGCTCCTGGAGATTACTTCGCTTATCTGGAGGCTCATCCGACCAAAAAAGCCGGTGGGGGGAGCACTACTGTCGGAGTGGCCGCCGCGGCCAAGCTCTATTTTACGGTTGCCCCGGCCAATGCCATTTTAGGAATTTATTATCGGGCCGCCTCTTTTTGGAAAGCTTACCAGCCTTGGTCAACTCGACTGCTCGGAGTTTTAGCGGTGCTTTTAGCGGCGGTTCTTTTCCGCAGATTTTTCCGGGTACAACTAAGGACAGAAAAAAAGAAACAGGAACAGAATGGCTAATGACAAAAAAGATTCTACTTGTTTTAGCAATATTTGGTTTTCTTTTAGTCCTTTCTTGGCCTCTTTACTGGGCTAAAGCCACTGAGGATAGCCCAATTGAAGCGACAATTAAGATTAGTGTTTGCGGCAACGGTATTGCCGAAGGGGGAGAAGAGTGTGATGATGGTGATCATAGGGGCAAGACTTGTGGTGGCCTGGGTTATGGTCCGGGAACTTTAGATTGCGACCTGGCTTGTGATTTTGATGTTTCCGGCTGTGGCCCGGCACCAACCGCTACCCCAACTCCGACCGCCACTCCCACTCCCACGCCAACCTTGACTCCTAGCCCAACACCTACTTCGGCCGTTACTGCCACGCCCGCTCCAGCGGCTACTTCGACTCCAGGGCCAACAGCGACCCCCACCCCTTTAAGTTTGCCTGAGGCGATTGTAACTTTGATTGTGGCTCGGCTTTTGCCAGCACCAGTAGCCACTTTTGATCTTGACGGCAGTGGCAAGATTGAGGTTGCTGAAGTTTACCAAGCAGTCAAAATTTGGGTTGAAGAATGGCGTCGGCAACCGGTTTTAAAAGCCGAGGCTAAGGAAGCAAAGTGTGACTTAAATCAGGATAAAAGCTGCGATTTAGTTGATTTTTCTGTCTTGCTCTATTACATAAATCTTTAAAAAAAGCTTTTTCTTGCTCTTTTCTTACTCCTTTTTTATTTCCTTCTTACTCTTTTTGTTGAAACTGTTTTTGTAGATTTTTACTTTAAGATGACTAACTACAAGCTAATGGCGATTATGGTTGCTTTAATTGCGGCCGCGACCGCTGTGGCTAGGGTGACTTTTTCTCCTGTTTCCAATAAAGCGACGCCGACTCTTTTACCGACGGCTACTCCTACTCCAGCCTCTCCCCAGCTAGTTTTAGCTGATTTTCAATATCCCGGGGCAGAAACAACTAGACTAACAGGCCAGAGTCTTTACTTAAAAAGTACTGATGAGGTGGGGGCGATTACCAATTGGTATCGAGCCAGGATTGAGAGCCTAAAAATGAACTTGAAAAACTTTATTCAAACAACTGTCAATGGTGAAGCTTCGCATCAGTTAACTGCTGCAGACGAAAGAGGGAAAATTAAAGTTTTAATTGAGAAGAAAAAAAGTGAAAATAATACCCAGATTACGGTAACTATTAATTAAGAGTAATTTTAAAGTGATAATGAAAAAATTAACGATTTTTAGATTTATTCCCAAGGTTTTTTTAATTACTTTGGGAGTAGGACTTTTGCTGGTGACTTCTTTTTCTTTAGGTCGATTTAGCGCCACCAGGAGGGAAAAGCAGGCTCTTGACGAGATTAAGGTGCAAACCGCTCAACTTAATCAAAGGAAAGAGATTAACAAAGAGCTTTCTTTTAGTTTAAAAGGCAAAGATAGCCAGGGAGAAAAAATCAAGTATGAAGTGGTTTCTGCCGAAATTTTGGATGAGATTGTGGTCAAAGGAGAAAAAATAAAAGCGGCCGAAGGAAAAGCTTTTTTGATTTTTACTCTGAAAATAACCAATGAGGGGAAACGGGCTCTTCAAATCAACAGCCGGGATTTTATTCGTCTTTCTGCTGGTTTAAAAGAGGAATGGTTGGCCGCCGATGTTCACTCAGACCCGGTGGAGGTTCAGGCGATTGCCACCAAATATACTCGAGTAGGTTTTCCAGTCAGTAGCCTTGAGAAACATTTCCGGCTCAGGGTTGGCGAGATTGATGGTGAAAAAACCGATTTGGACCTTAAGTTTTAGTCTATTTCTTCTGCCTTTACTTAACTCTTACCCCTCTTTTATCTCTTCTTAAAGCCTCTATTTTAGTCTTCTTTTGAAGTGCCCTCTTTTTGATTTTAAAAAGAGGTTTGTTCGGAAGGAGGTGAAAAACAATGAAGATAAAATACCAAAAATTTCTTGCCATAACCACTTTGCTCGCTTTGGTTTTCGGTACTTTTGTCCCTTCGGCATTGGCATTTACTTCCGCAGAGATTCTCGGTAATGGTGCTGGTTCCGAAAATGAAGTTGAAGTTGAAAAAGAGCAGGAGACGGTTGTGGTTCAGGACAACTGGGCAGAGGTAAAAAATGTGGTTAATGCCCGGGTCGTCAGTGGGGGCAACGAGGCAAATGGCAACACCAATGGCGAAGTCTTTGTCGGTACTGGAGCGGCGACTGCCAATATCAACCTCAACACTAAAGTCAATTCAAATGTGGCCAAGGTTGAAGACTGCGATGGCTGTGAAGAGGAGATTAAGGCCAAGATTAGCGGCAACGGCGCTGACTCTGAAAACGAAATTGAGATGGAATTTGAGAGTGATGTTTCTGTTTTTCAGGAGAATAAGGCTAAAATTGAAAACTCTGTTTGCGCCAAAGCAGTTAGTGGTGAAAATGAGGCCAATGCCAATACTGGTGATGATGTCGCTATTTTGACTGGCGATGCGACTGTTAACACCAATGTTAACAACCAAGCCAATGCTAATGTCACTAAAGTTGGCGACGATAGTTTTGAATTTGAAAATGATGGCTTTGTCTCAGCGGAGATTCTTGATAATGGCGCTTGGACAGAAAACGAGATTGAGATTGAACATAGACGGTCTGTCTTAGTTTCTCAGGAGAATGTCGCTTATATTATGAATAAAATCAAAGCCGAAGCATTGTCGGGCAAGAATAAGGCTAAGTACAACACTAACGGTGAGGTAGTTATCGACACCGGCGCTGCCACTGCCAATCTCAACCTTAACAACAAGGCAAATTTCAATTTTGCCAAAGTTGAGTGTTGTGAGCTGGAGCTTTGGTCGAAAATTGCCGGTAATGGAGCTGATACTGAGAATGAAGTTGAGTTTAAGCAGGCAGAGTTTCTTTCGGTTTTCCAGAACGGAGGCGATAACGATAAAGAAAAGGCGGCTTTTCTAAGCAATTGGCTAGCTGCCAAGCCTGTCTCTGGTCTTAATTCGGCTTCGGATAATACTGATCCGGATAAGGTTGATCCGGTGATTGTCACTGGCCCGGCAACCGCCAATGTTAATGTTAATAACGAGAGCGGAGCCAATGTTTATGGTTCTAAAGACTCTCAGCCGGAAGCGCCCGATTGGCCCCAATTTTCCTTTGAATTTGATTTTGGCAAGGTTTGGGGTTTCTTTTTTCGTTAAACGTGATTCTCAAGGATAGGAAGGGTGTTTTGTCAGCACTTCGGCAAACACCCTCTCTTAGAGAAAATTCAAATTAAATAGCAGACAGACTAAAGATGAGAAGAAAAATTTTTACTATTTTACTTATTATCAGCCTGATTTTAGCTCAAGTCAGGCCGGTCCTAAGCGAAGAGGTTTCCCCACCACTCTCGCCAGAAGCTCCGCTGGCTCCTGAGTCACCATTAATTGAGCCACTAGTGGCTAGCCCAACCCCGACTGTTACTCTACTGACAGAAGCTCCGATAGCTGAGAGCAGCCCTACTCCAAAACTAACACCAACGGCTACTGTTACGCCAACGCCAGAAAGTTCAGAGCCAGTTGAGACTGATTTGGAAGGCCAAGTTTTGGAGGGCGAAGTTGGGGAGACAACCATTGTTACCGAGGATGCTACTAGCAGTGTTGGCTTGGAAACGGTTGGCAATACCAATTTGATGGTTGAGGAAGAGAGTATTGTTATTGTTGAAGAGGAGAGTATCTCACAGGCCAACCAAGCCCAGGTCGAGAACACGCTTGAACAAACCACTCTTACCGGAGAAAACGCGGTTTCATTTAATGTTGGCGAAGCAGAGATTGTTACTGGGGATGCCAACACTTCAGCGACAGTTGTGACTGCTCTTAATAGCAATCTGGACGGCTTGACCATAGAAGAGCTTAATATTGATGACCATACTGGCGATATTATTCTGAACTTTGGGGAAAATGGGGAAGCTGCTACAGGCTCAGCTGATCAGTTTGTTGATGAGCTGAGCTTTCAGTCAAACCAGGCTAGTGTAGAAAATAATCTTACTTTAGTCTCTGATACTGGCAATAATCAGACCAATTATAACCAAGGAGATTCTTTTATCCAAACCGGTGATGCCAATGTGGTCGCTAATGTTTTGAACTTTTTAAACAATAATTTTGCTGGTGAGCTTGTTTTAGGAGTGGTGAATATTTTTGGTGAACTGGTGGGCGATATTATCCTCCCGGCAGAAGTAGTTTCTCCGGAATTTAGCTCCATAGAAGAGACTAGCCAGGAAGAAGTTTTTCAGGCTAACGAGGCAGAGATAGAGAATTATTTAAATTTGGACGCCAATACCGGCGGCAACCAGACGAGCCGCAATACAGGGGGTGATTCGAGTATTGAAACGGGTGAAGCTGAAGTTCAGGTTCAGATGCTTAATATTGCTAACAACAATCTTTTGGGTGGTCCTTGGTGGTTGGTTATAGTCAATGTTGCCGGTGAATGGGTGGGCAAAATTTTAGGGGCCCCTCCCCTTAATGCCACTACCTGTCAAGAAAGCCAGGTTGAGAAGCAAAGCCAGCAAACCAATCAAGCAAAAATTGTTAATAATTTAAACTTGACTGCCAATACTGGCAAGAATAGTGCTAGTAATAATACTGGCGGGGATTCAAAAATTAAAACCGGTGATGCCAAAATCTTGGTCAATTTAATTAATTTTGTCAATAATAATATTCATGCCAATAGCAAGTTGGTAGTTACGGTAGTTAATGTTTTTGGCCGTTGGCTGGGAGATTTTGTGCCGCCTGGCGCTGATCAGGACGAGCCGGGAGAAGATGATGACAATGCTGACAATGAAGATAATGATGGACAGGAACCTGGTGACGATAATGATTCTGACCAAGGTGGCAATAGTCCTGATAACCCGAGCAATCCTTCGGAAGATGAGGATGACACAGATTGGGAGGAGGACGAAGAGGAGGATTATTGGTCTGAAGATAAGTGGCTTTTGACAGAAGCAGACGAAGAATTTGATAATCCAGCCAGTGGTGCTGGAGTTTTGGCAGCTCCGCTTGCTGGTCTTGGAGTTGAGAACGGCTCAAGGCCGCTTAAGATTAATTTTGCTTGGCTAGCACTGGTGTTACCTTTGACCTTGCTTTCGGTTTTCCTCAAAAGAAGGTTGCTTTAATTTTTGTATTTTTATTTTTCTCTTCTTTGTCTTCTGGCTTTTTCTGCTTGGGTGAGCTGTTTTTGTTCATCAATTTCTTTGGGATGTTCACCATTGGCATCAATGTAAAAGCCCCACTTTTGAATACTGGCTAAAGTATCATTGTCAGACTCAGGGTCAGACATTCTTCCTTCTTGGCCTTCCTCACCCACGTATTGGGGCGACTCATCCATTGCCCTGGCTTCTTTTTCAGAAATCTCTGTTCTGGTTTGCTTGCTTTCTGGCTTTAGGGGTGGAGAAGCAGGGAATGAGCGGACTGAAGGAGGGGTAAGTTTTTTTTTATAAATCATCCTTATTGAGCGCCTGCAGTCAAGCAGCTGCGGCTGACGAATTTATTAAAACGGCTGGTTTCTCCGGTTCGGGTTTTTTCTTGGTATAAAAAAGCCAAGTCTTTGTCCTCAAAGATTTTAAAAAAATCTTCCCAGGAGATATGTTCAAGATTGGGTTTGGTGCCGAGAGGAGGAAAGTCAATTCTTAAAATTCCTCCACCCTCTTCGCCAGTGCCCCTAACGACTGAGGGACGGCCGCCCCTTTCATCAACCCACTTTCTGAGTACTTCATGGTCAGCGGTAATCTTGCTTTCGCTTGCTTCTTGATTAGCCATCAACAACTCCTTCCCTTTTAAACATAGTTGACAAGAATCAGAGCCGATTGAGAAAAAAGTAATAGTTGGGTAAGAAGCTTAGAATTTAAACAACGGTGGACTGCTCCAAAGGTTAGGTAGTTGGCGGGAGTAAAGAGCACTGCCAAACCAGCCCCAGCTTTGGTCATAATAGTCTTTAGGGTTGTCCCAGCAACCGTCTTTGTAGTTAAAAGTATTGGCAAAGAATTTTTGAAAAATTTCCTGGGAAAGCTCGGGATTGGTAATCGAGATGACCGAGAGCGCCCCGGCATCAGTGCTTAGACTATTGTAATTGGTTTTCTCTTTGCCTTGCAAATCATAAACTGCGGCAAAGCGGCCTTTTCCTTTCCACTTTTCCAGGAAAAAAGGTTCTATCTTTTTCAGATAGCCTTTGGCTCGAGAGTCTTTGAACCAAAGCGCATCCAGCGCCACCCGCCACATGGTCCGAAAAGCGTCGTAGCCGTAAAAGTCTGGCTCTTTTTGGACATACTGGGAAGCAGATTTAATCGTTCCGCCCTCATCAACAATCACCCAATTTTTAGGCAGGTAAGTTTGGTTTCCGGACATTTGACCCAAAGTATTTAAAAACTGGTAGCTGTTATCAGCCAATTTTTTCCAAGGGTGAGTTTTGTCAACTTCAGCAAAAATTTTGTAGGTAGCCGGTGAAAAATACGAAGGATTAATCAGATAGCCCTCTCTTTCTTTTTTGTCGGTTCCGGAAATCAGATAATAGCGGCCATTAATTTCTCTCACCTCTTGTTTCCAAATGTCATTGATAATTTCTTTGGCCTCATCAAGATAAGAATCCTCTTTCCATTTTTTGTGGGCAAAAAGCAAGGCCAGAGCAATATCCTCATCAGCGTCGGCGGCTGAGGCAAAGTCTCCCAGCTTATATTCATTGCCTTCCTTGACCCAAGACCAGGACAAAAGTTTGTCCTGGTTGCGGTGTTGCAAATGGTCCTTGGTCCACTGCCAGAGATTGTTAAAAGTGCCTTGGTCGTCTTCCCAAACTGCCCGCAGCATCGTATAAGCCTGGCCCTCGGAAGTGGTAATATCAGTATTGACCGGGTCAATGACTTGGCCGTAGTTGATAATGAAATTTTTCTTAAAATATTCCCAAGATTGGTTGAGAGCCACTTTAGGCTCATCGTTCATTTTAAAAATCGCTGCCCAGTCGCCGTTGGTGCTCATCAGCTTTGAAAGGTCAAGAAAAGCAATGCTTTGCTCTTTCCATTCCATAACCGGATGAGAATTTTCAAAAGCATAACGGAGCATTTTTTGCGTTCCTAGCTTCATTTGCCTTATCATTTCATGGCTCAAGACAATGTACTCGATTTTATACCAGTTTTGCTGGTATTTTTGCTCTCTGATGGCCGGATCATAATCCAGCTTCCAAAACCAGTCAGCATTAGGGAAAGCTTTATCTCCAGGAAAACGAGACTCGCGCAAATCAATGAAGGCATAATTATCAATAATAATATGGCTTTCTGGGGCAAGATTTTTCTTGACCCAATTGATGGCTTGGATTTGCGGTTCAGTCTCGTCTCGGACGTAAGGATTTAAGGGCGTTAGATAAAAAAGCCCCAGGATAATGCCGCTTAAGGAAAGCACTCGCAGGAATTGTTTGAATTGGCCTGATAAATTTTTGAAAAGGAATTCCAGCAAAACTCCCAAGTTAAGAGCCAAAAGAGGGATAGCGGGAATAACATAAAAATTGATAATCAAGTCCCCTCGCATTAAAAAGATCCAGAAAAGCAAGGCAAAAAGAGCGGGGACTCTTAAGCTTTTGCTCCGAATGGCTAAAATAGTGCTAAGAATAGTGGCGGCGGCCCCAAGGACAACCGTAAAAGCGTCTTTGCTTACCCACTCGCCTAAACTAAGATAAAAATCACTTTCCGGTTTCCAAAAGGGCAAGCCCGCGCCTCGGCGAAATTGGAAGATTAAAGAAGAAATAAGACTAACATGTTCATGACTGTCTCCCCAAAAGCCAATTGGCATTAGTTCACCTTGAAGAGCAGCGTAGAGAAAGTAAGTGGAGACAGTCAGCCCAGAGACGGTTAGCCACTGAATTAAGGTGAAACGGCGGTTGGTGATATAGGGCCGGGAGTAAATCGTATAAACAAATGCCGGCAGCAAGAAAATGGCACTTTCTTTGGTTAAAACGGCAATTCCGAAAGTCAAAGCACTTAGCAAAGCTGAGCTTAAGCGAAATTGCTGGGTCAAAAGCAAGCTAAAAGAAGTTAGAATCCAAAAAATCATAATATTGTCCAAAAGCACTCGTCGCTGAAAATAAACGGCCAGGGGAGAAAGAGAAAAAATTAAGGTCGCCACCAGGGCTGAGAAATTGCTGCCACTAAGTTTTTTAGTGATACTAAAAAGCAGCCAGGTGGTGGCGAGGTGCAAAACCAGCATAAAAACGCGACCAGAATTAATAGCCGGGCCAAAGGTAAAAAAGCCGCCGGTCAGCTTTACCCAAGGGACCATGGCAATCCAACCAGCCGGGGCATGGTCATACCAATAGGTATAAGGAGCCAGTTGGCCCTTTTTGATAATTGACCAGGTTTGGGAAAGGTAAACTCCTTCATCATTCTCATAATAAGGGAAGCGAAACATATTATAGCCGTGAGCAACCCCGGAAATTAGCAAAATTGCCAAGATTAGCAAAAGGGTTTTTAAGCGGTTTTGGTCTTTGATTAAACTGGTTGAAAAATCTTTTATTTTCATTGTTTTCGATGAATGTTGGCATGAGAAGTTTTTTCCCAGCCAATTTGATTAATAAGCATCCGATAGCCAGCACGAAACGAAGAAATCATCAAGAGTATTTGATAAGGGTAGAAAGAAAGCATTACTTTAAACGGCATCCAAATCGGGCTTTTGAGTTGGTAAACTTTGGTAAATTCATAAATACCGATACTGCAAACTACCAGCTGGAAGATAAATAAATAAAAAGGGATATAAGAGAGAAGCGAGATGGGGACTGGTAATTTTTGAGTTAAACCGACTGCTACTGCCAGAGGGATATAGAAAAAAAGCATCGCCCCAATTTCAGGAGAAAGAAGAATGTAGGCAACAATCAGCTTTTGTTTAAACGAAGGCAGTCGTAGCCAATCTTTTTTCTTAAGAATCTGTAAAAAGCCCTGATTCCAGCGGGTTCTTTGTTTGATAAAGCTTTTGACACTGTGAGGGGTTTCTTCTTGGGTAACATGCTGCTCGTCATAAATAATTTTAATTTTTGCGCCAGCCAAAGTTAGCCTAATACCAATATCAGCATCTTCGGTTAAGCAATACTCATCCCAGCCATCAATCTTTTTAAGCCAGCTTTTTTTGAAAAAAACCGTATTGCCTCCCAGAGGGCTGACTTCACCGACATTAGTAAAAAAATGCAGTCCTGATTTAAACCAGAAAAAGTACTCCAAAACATTAAGAGAGGAAAACCAATGAGAATGATAGTTCATCAGCTGAACTCCTGATTGGACCACATCAGCTTTATCTTTAACCAAAACTGTGTTCACAATTTGATAAATATTCGCACTTGGCTCATCTTCGGCATCAAAAATAGCAATAATCTTGTTTTTGGCCTCTTTTAGGCCCTTGTTTAAACCATGGGGCTTGTTGATAGGAAAATCAGCAAAAACAACCAGACGAATATTGGGATTTTTTAACTCTTCAATCGCTTCTTGGGCTTTGTTAATCGTGCCGATATCATCCTGTCGACAGAGAATTAAAATTTCTTTAAGTTGGGTCGGATAATTAATCCTGTCAACCGCTTTAATCGTGTCTTTGATTACCTTTTCCTCATGGCGGGCCGGTAAAAAAGCCGTAAAAGAGTAGTAGGGCTCAACAAATTGGCTAGGGGAACGATTACTTCTGACTTTGGCCCTGTCTTCCCAAGCATAAAGCATCCAGGCCAAGGTAATGGCGCTTTGGATAGCCAGAAGAAAAGAGAGAAAGATAATCAGAGAGCTGAAAAAAAGAGTCGTTCCTGAAAGAAGGAAATTATTTAAAACAAACCAAAAAATAGCGACAATTAAAACAGCAATGGTGGCGTTAAAAGCAGTGGCAATTATTTTCTTCATCAAGCGTCACTCTAGAAAATGGCATTCAATGATCAGTGGGAGGGGGGTAAGGGTAGGGTAAGAGGGCTTTTAAACTCTTTCGCTATACTGACCTGTCTCGACATTAACAGCGATTGTTTCGTTTTCCTTGATAAAAAGAGGCACTTGGAGACAATGGCCGGTTTCTAGTTGGGCTTGTTTGGTGGCCCCAGTCACAGTATTGCCTTTGGCTCCTGCTTCAGCATGAACAACTTTTAGTTTCACTTTCAAAGGTGGTCTTAAGGCAATTGCTTGGTTCTCGAGAGTATAAACTTGATAAGTTTCTCCTTCTTTCATTAATTGGAAGAAAGAACCGACCAGTGTCCGGGAAAGAGTTGATTGTTCATAGGTTTGTGGATTGATGAAAACCAGTTCACTCTGGTCTTGGTAAAGATACTGCAACTCTTTAACTTCAACTGCCGCTTCTTTTAGTTTTTCTCCAGACTTGAAGGTAAAATCCAAAACCGCCCCAGTTTTGAGATTTTTTAGCTTAGTTCGATAAAAAGCCGAACCTCTGGCAGGCGAGATAAATGATTTTCCCACCACCAGGTGAGGGGCATTGCGAAAGATAATAAAAATTCCTTTTTTAAGTTCAGAAGTAGAAATGATACTCATGCTGGGCAAATTTTAAGCCCAAGAGACAATTTTGTAAAGAATGATTGGTTGAAAACAAGGCTGATTGTTGTTATTCTGGAAATATGAACAAAAAGCGACTTTTGATTATTTTATCACTCTTGCTGCTTTCAGGAGCGGCAGTTTTGCTTTTGAGTTTTCGTTCCTTTAATTTAAGCCAAGACCAGGGTTGCGGCTGTGATTTTAGCAGTTCGGGTGACTTTGACCCCACGGAAACAGTCGCTTTTTTCCAAGGGGAAAAGTTGCCCGCACCTCAGACTGCTTTTGCCGAAGCTCCGTCGGAAGTTTTGGGTGAAGCCTCTGCCGAGGAGAAATGGATAGAGATTGACCTTTCCGAGCAAAAAATTTATGCTTGGGAAGGAGAAGAAAAGTTTTTTGAGTCTTTGCTTTCTTCGGGTAAATGGGCGCCTACTCCTACAGGCGAGTTTAGAATTTGGGGAAAGTTCAAATACGCCAAAATGTCTGGTGGTCGCAAAGAAATCAATACTTACTATTATTTACCCAATGTTCCTTATACAATGTATTTTTATAAAGATTTTGGTTTACACGGTACTTATTGGCACAATAATTTTGGGACGCCGATGAGCCATGGTTGTGTTAATTTGCCTACTTTAGCGGCGGAAAAGCTTTTTTATTGGACGACTCCAGTTTTGCCCTTGGGTAGAAATTATGTTAGAGCCAGCAAAGACAATCCCGGAACTCGGGTAGTAATTCACAATTAGGAAGCGAGATTTCTTCAGCTTGACGATTGCAGATTTTGAGCTTGGAGTAAAGGAAATTAAGCGTTGACATTTAGCACTCAAAGTGTTAAGCTGCCAAATTATAATTGGAAAAATTTTCTTTAGATTGGAAATTTTATGATTGCTTTAGGAAATCAAAACCAAGTGGAAAAAGTTGAGACAAGCAATAGTGGTAAAATAAAAGTCCCTTTGGTTGCTCTTCGGGACGTGGTTATTTTCCCTTTTACAGAAACCCCTTTAACTTTTGGTCGGGTGCGCTCCAATGCCGCTATTTCGGCTGCTTTTAAAAGCAACAAACTAATTTGTTTTGTCTGTCAGAAAAACGCCCGGACAGAGTTACCAGGAGAAACTGATTTTTATCAAATAGGAACCCTGGCCTCAATTGAGCATCTTTTGGAAAGCAATGGCAACTTGCACGCCATGATTAAAGGTCTTTCGCGGGTAAAGATTGGAAAGCTTACCCAAACCGACCCTTATTTTATTGCCGAGCTATCTGAGTCTAAAGAAGAGGTAGTTGAGAACGATGAGCTTCGGGCTTTGGCTAAACACGTTACCGAGCAAATTCAAAAAATTTTTAACTTGGGTAAACCAATTGAAGTGATGATTTTGATGAAACTTCTTTCCGGAGTTTCTTATGCCGAGCTAACCAACCAAGTAGCCTCGATTCTTGACTTAAAGTCGCTGGATAAACAGATGCTTTTGGAAACTTCCTCAATTAATGAACGGTTGGAACGAGTCGCCCAAAGACTTTCCCATGAGATGAAAATTTTGGAGTTGGAGAAGGCGATTGCCAGCAAAACTCAAGCTCGATTCGACAAAGGCATGAAAGAGGCGGTTTTAAGAGAGAGAAAAAAGACCATTGACAGAGAATTAGGGGCTTTAGGAATTGATGAGGAAGATGAAAAAGATATTCGAGAGTTGCGAAGAAAAGTTGAGAAAGCGAAAATGCCCTCTTTAGCTCGTAAAAAAGCCCTGGAAGAACTTAATCGGTTGAAAAAGATGTCTACCAGCAATCCTGAGGCAGGTTATATCCGTACTTACATGGATTGGCTGGTCGCTTTACCCTGGTCAGTTGAAAGCCTCAATAACGTCAGTTTGAAGTCTGCCAAAAAAGTTTTGGATGAAGACCATTATGGTCTGGAGAAGATTAAAGAAAGAATTACCGAGTATTTGGCAGTCATGAAACTCAAAAGCAAAAAGGGAATTAAAGGCAGTGGGCCGACAATTCTTTGTTTTATTGGTCCTCCGGGAGTCGGTAAAACCTCGATTGGTAAATCGATTGCCAGAGCTTTAGGTCGAAAATTTGTGCGAATTTCTCTTGGAGGCATTAGAGATGAGGCAGAGATTAGAGGCCACCGGCGAACCTATGTTGGGGCATTACCAGGCCGGATTATTCAGGGGATTAAAAATGCCGGCACCAATAACCCGGTTTTTATGCTGGACGAAATTGACAAAATTGGCACTGACTTTAGGGGTGACCCTTCAGCTGCTTTACTGGAGGCTTTGGATTCTGAACAAAACAAAGAATTTTCCGATCATTATTTGGAGATTCCTTTTGATCTTTCTCGAGTCTTTTTCATTACTACCGGTAATGTGCTGGAGGGAATTCCTCCGGCCTTGAAAGATCGGATGGAGGTAATCAGGTTTCCAGGATACACCGAGGAGGAGAAGTTTAATATCGGTCAAAAATACCTTTGGTCAAAACAGCTGAAAGAAAGTGGACTGGAGAAAGAGGATTTAGCTCTTTCCAAGGAAGCCTTAATGGAAATTATCCAGAGATATACCCGGGAGGCAGGGGTTAGGAATTTGGAAAGAAATATTGCTTCGATTTGCCGCAAAGTTGCCAAGCGGATTGCCGAGAAAAAGCTAGTGGAGAAAAAAATTACTGCTTCGCGAGTAAGAAGATTTTTAGGTCCGGCTCGCGTCAGCCATAGCATGGCAGAAAAAAAAGATGAGGTCGGTATTGCCACTGCCTTGGCTTGGACTGAAAGCGGCGGAGAAGTGCTTTTGGTTGAAGTAGCCTTAATGCCGGGCAAAGACAAGCTTCTTTTAACTGGGCAGCTGGGTGATGTTATGAAAGAGTCTTGCCAGGCGGCAATGACCTTTACCAAAAGTCACTACAAAAAGCTTGGGCTTAAAAGAGAGTTTGCCAAAAGCTTGGACGTTCACATCCATGTCCCCGAGGGAGCCGTTCCTAAAGATGGTCCTTCGGCAGGAGTAGCAATGGCGACTGCTTTGGCTTCAGCTTTAACTAAAAAGCCTTCCCGGCGAGAAGTGGCCATGACTGGCGAGGTGACTTTAAGAGGTCGGGTTCTGGAGATTGGCGGAATTAAAGAAAAAGTTTTGGCGGCCAGAAGGGCAGGCATTAAGACAGTGATTTTGCCTAAAGATAATAAAAAAGATTTGGTGGAGATTCCCAAAGAAGTCAAAAAAGACATGAAGTTTGAATTTGTGGATGACCTCTTTGATGTCCTGAAAATAGCGATTAAACAATAACCTTTGCACTTGTTAATTGGGGCGATAAATTGGTATAATCAGTAACCTAAAGGCCCCATCGTCTAGTGGCCTAGGACGCAAGGTTCTCATCCTTGTAACCCCGGTTCAAATCCGGGTGGGGCCACCACGCTGAGCGTGGTGATAGCCAGCTCAGCTGGCTCACCGTTCTCAGCTGGCTTAACAAACCTATTAATAATGTATTACGTTTATATTCTTTTCTCTGAAAAAGACAGAAAGCTTTATACAGGTTTTACCGATGATCTTATATCCCGCTTTAAAGCTCATACTAACGGCTATGTTAAAGCAACTCAAAATCGCCGTCCATTAAAACTAATTTATTACGAAGCATATTTAAGAGAGTCCGACGCTAGAAGAAGAGAGAAATTTCTAAAAGGTGGAAATGGAAAATCTCAATTAAAAAATCAACTGGAAGATGTTTTCGAAGAACTAGATTATAAAAACAGATTTGAATCTGCTTAATATTTGTCGAATTATCCAGGTGAAGTCACACAAGTAATTAATTTAACAAATTGACGTATTGACAAATGGTGTTTTAAGCCTTAGAATTTTTAATAATTGTTTTTGGGAAAAAGCAGCCACGGGCTGTTTTTAATATTTTTTGAGGCAAAATTAATATAAGTAATAGATACAGGACAAAACAAATGGAAAAAAAAGTCTATTTAACTAAAGAGGGTTTTGAAAAGATTAGAAAAGAACTTGAGGAACTTAAGAATAAAACTCGACCGAGCGTAGTTGAACGCTTGGCCTTAGCCAGAATGCAAGGGGACTTAAGCGAGAACAACGAATATTCCTCGGCTCGAGGCGAATTGGCTTTTATCGATGGCCGAATTGAAGAGGTTGAGGATGTTTTAAAAAGGGCTGTCCTGATGGAAGAGCCTAGCGGTCCTCGAGAGGCAGTTTGTTTGGGTTGTAAAGTGACAGTCAGTGATGGTAAAAAAGAACAGATTTATCATATTGTCGGAGAATGGGAGGCCAACCCAGCAGAAAAGAAAGTCTCTCGTTCTTCTCCTCTAGGTCGAGCGCTTTTGGGTAAAAAAGCAGGAGAAAGAGTCGAATTCGAAGCTCCGGCCGGCAAAGTGGTTTTTAAGATTCTCAAAATTGACTAAGCTTAAAAATTTCTTCGTTTTGTGTTAAAATTTCCCTTACGATGCCAACAATTAATGAACTGCGTCAAGTGCGGGTTGAAAAACTAAAAAAAATCCGCCAGATGGGTCTTGACCCCTATCCAGCTTCTTTTGAGCGGAAACAAAGCAATCAACAAGCTCGGAAAATGTTGGGCAAAAAGGTGGTGCTTGCTGGTCGACTGCGAGGGATTCGAATACATGGGGCTTCCACTTTTGCTGACTTTTTGGATGAAAGCGGTCGGATTCAGCTTTTCTTTTCTCAAGATGAGCTAGGAGATAAGTACCAGCTGATAAAACTACTGGATTTAGGTGATTTTATCGGAGTTGGGGGCGAAGTTTTTAAAACCGAAGCCGGAGAGGTGACGGTTAGAGTCAAAGACTTGACTCTTTTGGCGAAAACTCTTCGTCCTTTGCCAGAAAAATGGCATGGTTTGGTAGATGTTGAGACGAGATTGCGAAAGCGATATTTAGACTTGCTTGTTAATCCGGAGATTAGGCAGATATTTCTAAAAAAAGCCAAGTTTTGGCAGGCAATAAGGGAATATTTGGGCAGTAAAGGCTTTATCGAAGTAGAAACTCCGGTTTTGGAATCAGTTCCTGGAGGGGCAGATGCCCGACCATTTACGACTCATCACTATGCTTTGGATATTGACTTTTACCTGCGAATTTCCCTTGAGCTTCATTTAAAGCGCTTAATGGTGGGAGGGTATGAGAAAGTTTTTGAAATCGGTCGGGTTTTTAGAAATGAAGGCATTGATGCCGAGCATCTTCAGGATTATACGCAAATGGAGTTTTACTGGGCTTATGCTGATTATCAAGATTTAATGGATTTGATTGAGGATTTCTATAAATTCATTGTCAAGAAAACTACGGGCGGCTTGAAAACAACCAGGAACGGACA
>DATKVU010000121.1:0-47479 GCA_035529915.1 Clostridia bacterium | reverse complement strand
TGCTTAAAGCATAATTACCCAATCCATAAGTAATCTCTTTTTCCAGCTCCAGATTGGCATAAACAATATATTTATTACAAGCATCGTCGGGTTTTTCATAGGGGTAGTGTTCTTTAGTTAAAGGATCACAAGGAATATTTTGTAGGTAGTGGCCAAACCCCTGGTCGCTAAAACAGCCCTCTTTGGTTTCATCATAAATTGAATCCGGATAACAATCCTTATCGCCAGCAAAATCTTCCAAAGCAGTAGAAATCTTTTTTAAGTCTGCCACTCTTCTTTCATCTCTAGCTTTGGCCAGCTGATAACTAGGTTTAACAGTCTGGATCGCTAAAATAATTAAAATTCCTAAAATGGCGGTTGTGACAATAATCTCGGAAAGAGTCAAACCAGAAGAATCTTTCAAAAAAGAAAGTTTTGGGCAAGCTTTAAAATTTTTTCTCCCCATAAGAGTGCTACCAGGGTAGAGAAAGCGAGAAATGGACCAAAAGCAATTTGTTGGCCAAATCTAGCTTTTTTAACTAATATCAGTATGATACCGATAAAAGCTCCTGTCAAGAAAGCTATATAAAAAGCGACAATTATTTTAGGAAAACCCAAAACCAAGCCCATTAAGAAAGCTAGTTTTACATCACCAAGGCCCATACCTCGACCGCCAGTTAAAGCAAAAATTAAGAAAAGAAATAGGGCCGCCCCAAGGCCAGCTACCAGCAACCAGTAGTCAGCAGAGAGCAAAGAGCGGATAAAAAACAGAAAAATTAGTGGAAAAAGAATCTGGTCTGGAATAAGTCGATGTTCAAGATCAATAAAAAAAATTGCAATCATGGCCGAAAACAAAATTAAAGTCAAAACCAGATCCAAAACTCCCAACTCCCCCAATTTCCCCAATGCTAAAACAAACAAAACTCCAGTTATTAGTTCAACCAAAGGGTATCTCCAAGAAATAGGGGAGCGGCAGCTTCGACAGCGACCTTTGAGTAAAGCAAAAGAAAACAAGGGAATATTGTCAAACCAGGCAATCTTTTTTTTACATTTTGGACAAAATGAGCGTGGTCGAAGAAGAGAAATTCCCCGAGGTAGGCGATAAATAACTACATTTAAAAAACTGCCAACACAAAGTCCGAAAACAAAAAACAAAAAGTAAAAAACTAGCACTCTAAAATCTTAACAAATTCAAACTAGATTAAACAGGCTCAAGCTTAAACCTGAGCCTGCATTGTAAATCGTCTCTTCAATCTCTTAAGGAAGACAGATACAGGCACTGGCGGCCGGATCGTCACCACAATCAGTTCCACCGCAAACTTCACCAGTAATATCCACAAGGTCATCCGGAAGAGTAGCATTACACCTTGCTAACGCCTCAGCATTAAATGCCCCGGAATCAGGATTAAAACAAACATAAACGCTGTCCTCATCAGAATCCCCTTTATAAAGGAAAAGAGGCCCAGGCTGGTAAGACGTCATATCTGATACTTTCTCCACAAAGCTTGTTTTAAGCTCAGCTGTTCCGGCGGTTGCCGCTGTTTCGCCTGACAATTTGCTTAGCATCGGTGTTGTCCCGTCTGTGACCTCGTCAACTCTTGTCCAAACAAGATCTGTCTCAAGAGTCTCAGCATCCACTTGCCAAGGATAAAAGCCTCTCATGGTGTAAAAGCGCTCAATGGCACTTAAAAGTTGTTCTGCATCAGAACGGCCACCAGTATCTCTGCCTCGGTTAATCTGTTCAATCGGGTTGATGGCTGAAAGGACCGCCACTGCCAAAATTCCCAAAACGGCAATGACAATCAAAAGCTCAATCATTGTAAATCCAGCTTTTCTCTTTAGAAATTGGAAATTAGAAATTAGAAATTTTTGCATATTCACCCCCTTTCAGCTTATCAAATAAATATTTACTTTGTTTATTTTATTACTTTTTAGAACTGGCTTGTCAAGTTGTAAATTGGCATAATAATGGCAATCACCATAAAACCAACCCCAACACCTAGCAATATCATTATTAAAGGTTCAATGGCACTTGTCAAGCCTTTTAGGGATTCTTCTGATTCGGTCTGGAAAAAGCGGGAAACTTTAAGGAGAACTTCATCAACTTTACCGGTTTCCTCACCAACGGCCAGCATTTGGGGAACCAGTTTGGGGAAAAGGGGATTTTCTGATAAGGCCGAAGAAAGAGTAAAGCCTTTTTCTACTTGTTTGTTGGCGGTCATAATCCCTTCTTCAATTAAAAGATTATCCGAGGCTTTGGCAGAAATTTCTAAGGCCTCGACAATCGAGACGCCCGCACCGACCAAAAGCCCCAAAGTTCGGGTTAGCTCAGCCAGAATAATTTGAGTTTGCAATTTGCCAAAAATAGGGATTTTAAATTTTAGCTCATCAAGCTTTCTTCTGCCGGTCTTACTGGAAGAGATTAGTTTTAAACCATAAGCAATTCCTGCCAAAAGAATCGGTATCAGCCACCAAAAAGTCACCGCCAGGTTAGAAATTGAAATCAAAATCCTGGTGGTAATCGGCAAAGTCGCATCAAATTCTTCATAAAGTGAGGTTAATTTGGGAATAACAAAAACCATCATAATAAACATCACCGCCGCCATACCGATGACAATAATAATCGGGTACATTAAAGCACTTTTTATTTTTGAGCGAAACTCCCGCTGGGCCTCCAAGTTATCAGCCAAACGGTTTAAGATATTGTCCAAAACCCCGGCTGCTTCACCAGCTCGCACCAAAGCCACATAAACTGGTGAAAAAATCTTGGGAAACTTTTTAAGGGAATCAGCCAAACTGGAACCACCCTCAACATCTCTTAAAATTATAGCCGCCGCTTGGTTTACCTGACTGCTCCCCTGGGACTTTAAAATCAACAAAGCTTCGGTTAAAGGCAGGCCAGCATTAATCATGGTTGCCAACTGCCGAGTGAAATTGGCGATTTCAGCAATAGAAACTCTTTGGAAAAACTTTTTATAAAGGTAAAGCAAGAAGTTTTCGCCTTTTTCTTTAATATAGAAGGGGAAGTATTGTTTTTCTTTGAGGATGCTGAGAGCTTGGGCCCTGTCTCTGGCCTCAACCACTCCTTTAAAATCTTTGCCCTGGCTGTCTTTAGCGTGATAAACAAAATTTGGCATTTAGGCTTTTTTTATCAATCGGGAAACTTCTTCGGGTCGCAAAGCAAAAAGCCGGGCTGTTTCTAGGGTAATCTTGCCCTCATTGACCAGCTTGACCAAGCAACTTTCCAACGTAGTCATTCCCATTCCGCCCGAAGTTTGAATAATATTATCAATCATGTGAGATTTGCTTTCTCTAACGGCAGTTTTAATCGCTGGGCTGGAAACCATCACTTCATAAGCCAAAGTCCGACCGCCGGCAATCGTCGGCATCAACCTTTGGGACAAAACTGCTTCCAAAGAGGTAGAAAGCTGAATTCTGACTTGGTTTTTGGCTTCTTCAGGGAAAGCATCAATAATTCGGTCAACTGTCTGGGAAGCAGAGTTGGTATGCAAAGTGGAAAAGACCAAATGTCCGGTTTCGGCAATCGTTAAGGCAGCCGCAATCGTATCATAGTCTCGCATCTCGCCAATCAGCACCACATCAGGGTCTTCTCGCAAGGCCGAACGGAGAGCCGCTGTCCAAGAATGAGTGTCCTGACCTAATTCTCTTTGGGAAACAACTGCTTTTTGATTTTGTTTTTTGAAAACAAATTCAATCGGGTCCTCAATCGTAATTACGTTACAAGAACGAGTCGCCAAAATCTCATCGACAATAGCGGCTAAAGTGGTTGACTTTCCATGACCGGTCGGACCAGTAACCAAAACAAAGCCTTGCTTGAGCTTGGCAAATTGATGGCAAATTGAAGGCAGGCCCAGCTCATCAATTTTTTTTATCTCCATCGGCACAAAACGGAAAGCTCCAGCCAATGAGCCCCTCTGATAATAAACATTGACCCGGAAACGGCCCTTGCCAGTAATCTCAAAAGAAAGATCAAGCTCTTTGTTGTTGATAAGTAGTTCTTTTTGTTCCTCAGAAAGAATCGTAAAAAGCAGTTGTTCTGCCGTCTCTTTAGTTAAAGGCTCCTCATCACTTAAAAAGTAAAGCTCGCCATGAATTCGCAAACAAGGAGGAGAAGCAACAATTAAATGAAGGTCAGAAGCATTTTTTTCAATGGTAATTTCCAGCAAGGCTCTAAGATCTCTCATATTTTTTAGTCTTGACCGACTCGCAAGACCTCCTCAATAGTAGTAATTCCCTCAAGGGTTTTCAAATAACCGTCCTGCTTTAAGGTAATCATCCCTTCTTCGACAGCCACTTTTTGAATATCAATTGCCGCTGCCCGTTCAACCACCAAGCGGGCCACTTTCTCACTTACAGGCAAAACCTCAAAAATACCAATCCGACCAAAATAGCCCGTATTATTACATTCATTACAACCCTTGCCTCGGGTTAGAACAATTTTTTCTCCTTGTTTTAAAGATAAAAGCGATCCTAAAACTTTTTTAATATCTTCCTGAACTTCAACCTCGGGCTCATAAGTTTCTTTACAAGTTTGACAAACTCGACGACAAATTCTTTGAGCGACGATCGCGGTCATGGTCGAGGCAAGCAAAAAAGGCTCAGCCCCCATATCAGTTAAACGGGGCAGCGCCTGAGCAGCACTCTTGGTATGAACAGTAGAAAAAACCAAATGACCAGTTAAAGAAGCTTGAATCGCCAAATCAGTAGTTTCAGTGTCACGAATCTCTCCGACCATGATAATATTCGGGTCTTGGCGCAAAAAAGAGCGCAAACCAGAAGCAAAAGTCAAACCAGCGGCCGGATTAGTCTGTACCTGATTAACTCCGGGAATTTCATATTCGACCGGATCCTCCAAAGTAATGATATTGACCTTAGTGGTATTGATTTTTGAAAGAATTGAGTACAAAGTAGTTGTTTTTCCACTTCCAGTCGGCCCGCAAATAAGAATAATCCCATGAGGTCGCAAAACCGCATCGTGAAGATTCTTTAAGGCTCGACCGCGCAAACCCAACTCTGGCAATTCTGGAACTTTACCCGCCTTTTTCAGCAACCTCATAACAATTTTTTCCCCGTGAACTGTGGGTAAAGCAGAAACTCGCAAATCAACTTCATCACCATCAGCTTTAAAGTTAAAACGACCGTCTTGAGGAATTCTTTTTTCATCAATCTTCATATCAGTCAAAACCTTAATCCGAGAAACCAAGGCCTCATGAACGCTTTTGGGCAAAACCAACTTTTCGTGCAAAATTCCATCAATTCGATAACGGACTCTCGTTTTCTCTTCCTGAGGCTCAATATGAACATCTGAGGCTCGAGAACGAATGGCAAACTCCAAAACTGTCGAGACAATTTTAGCAATCGGCTCTCTTCTAATCACCCCCGCTTCTTTGGTAATATCCATGGTCTTCACCTCGGCCTTAGTGGTTTCTTTTAAAGCGGCAGTGACCTCGGTCGTTAAACTTTGCCCATATCTTTCTCTAATCGCTTTTTCAATCTGCTCTTTTAAGGTAATAAAAGTCTTAATCTTTTTTCCAGCTTTGGTCTCAATAAATTCAATTGCTTCTAGATTAAAAGGGTCAGCAAAAGCGACTGAAAGCTCTTTGCCGTCACCAGAAATAGCAAAAGGAATTAAAGTAAACCTTTCCGCTACCGAGCGGGGAACCAAGCGTAAGACTTCGGGAGCAGCGCCAGTCTCGTATAAATTAACGTAAGGAATATTAAATAGCTCGCCCTTGGCTCGGACAATCTCTTCCTCATTGACCCAACCAAGTTGGGAAAGGATTTCTTCTTCCGGCTTGCCAGAACGAGCATATTCCACTTCAACCTGTTTTAATTGTTCAGGGGTCAGAAGTTTCTTTTGAAAAAGAAGCTTTGATATACTCAGAGTATCGGGCATTACTACTATTATTGGCGGATTTAACCATAAAAGTCAATGACAAACAGTTTTTTGTTTCCCAGTATCTTAGTCGTCGGTGCTGATAAAAAAGAAAGAGAAAAAAAAGTTGAAGAGCTACTTGGGCTTAAGCTTAGCCAACAGCTTAACAATCCAGACTTTATGATTCTTTCTTCAGAAAAAAGTTTGGGGATTGAAACAATTCGTCAGTTACAAAAATCCCTCCATCTAAAAGCCTTTAAAGGAGGAAAAAAAATTGCCTTTATCAAGGAAGCTCAAAACTTAACCCTCGAAGCTCAAAACGCCCTCCTAAAAACCTTAGAAGAACCGAGCCCAAGCTCCATTCTTATTCTTTCTGCTCCGGATGAGTTTTTGCTTTTGCCGACCATTGTTTCTCGCTGCCAAATTATCCAGCTTTCTTCTCGGCCACAAATAAGCCTAAGTAGTGAAAGACTAAAAGAAATCTCAGAAAACTTCCTAAAATTGCTTCGGAGTTCAGTTGGAGAACGCTTGGTTTTTGCTGAAAGCGAAAAAATCTACCAAGACCGCCAAAAAGCGCTTTTATGGCTTGATGAGCTTACTTGGGTGGCTCGCCAACAATTGCTTTCCTCGCTGGAGCAAGGCAAAAGCTCTTCCCAACTGGCTTTAATCGAAACTCTAAAAGCTCTTTTGCAAGCCAAAAAATACCTTTCTGCCAACTGCAATGTCCGATTAGTTTTAGAGGTTTTTTTAAGCCGATTGCCAAACCTAAAAAAAGCCTAAATTTAGGCTAAATTCAATTGATTTTAAGGGTAAAATTTGCTAAAATAGACTCATTAGTTGAATCGCTCAAGCAGTTAGTATATAGTTAAAAGTTGTCAAAGAGAATTACAGGGTAGGCGAGAGCATCTCCGCCTCCTCTTCTTAAGGATTTTTAAACTAAATGCCAAAACAAAAAGTTACTACCCAAGCCTACGATGCGGAAAGTATTCAAGTTTTAGAAGGTTTGGAACCGGTTCGCAAAAGGCCGGGAATGTATATCGGCTCAACCGATATCAAGGGTTTCCGCCATCTAATTCTGGAAATTATTGACAATTCTTTGGACGAAGCGATTGCCGGCTTTGCCAAAAACATCTGGGTAACAATTCTCGCTGACGGTCGGGCGATGGTTACTGATGATGGCCGAGGGATTCCGGTTGATATCAACCCCAAATACAAGCTTAGCGCCTTGGAACTGGCCATGACCAAACTCCATGCCGGCGCCAAGTTTGACAATCGAGCTTACCAGGCCTCAGGCGGCCTTCACGGAGTAGGAGCCAGTGTCGTTAATGCCTTATCTTCAGAAATGAGAGTGGAAGTAAGACGCGAAGGAAAGACTTTTTTCCAAGAATACCAGCTCGGAGAGGCCCAAAATCTAGTCGCTGAAATTGAGAAAGATAAACATCCTGAAAATCAAGCCACTCGGCTTTCTCCTCATCGATTACCCAAAACTGGGACCACTTCCATCTTTAAGCCAGACAAAAAGGTTTTCGGAGACCTTCAATGGGAGGCCAATGTTTTGGAGCAGCTTTTAAGAGAACGCGCTTATTTGATTGCTGGAGTAAAAATTATTTTTACTGACCAAAGAATCAACTCAAGCAAGGTTTTCTACTTCGAGGGAGGCATCCGCTCCCTTATCCGCCATCTGAATCGGAACAAAAAAACCTTAACTTCAATCGCTTACTTTACTCGTCAGTCTGAAAACTGCTTGATTGAAGTCGCTCTTCAGTACAACGATGGTTTTTCGGAAAATGTTACTTCTTTTGTTAACACTATTAATACAGTTGAAGGCGGTACTCATGTGACCGGCTTTAAAATGGCCCTGACTCGTGCCATTAATGATTATGCGAGCAAGGCCGGGGTTTTAAAAAATGAAAAAGAGTCGCTAACCGGAGAAGATACTCGGGAAGGCTTAACGGCGGTGATTTTTGTTAAGATGCCAGCTGACTTAATCCAGTTTGAGTCGCAAACCAAAACTAAACTCAACAATCAAGAAGTAATGGGTTACAGCGCTCAGATGGTTAAAGAAAGCTTAGATACTTTTCTTGAAGAAAATCCGGCTGAGGCCAGAGCGATTATTGAAAAAGTGATGCTCGCTGCTCGGGCTCGGCTGGCGGCTCGGGCGGCCAAAGACGCGGTTATCCGCAAAGGCGCTTTGGAGGGAATGACCCTGCCAGGCAAGCTGGCTGACTGCCAAGAAAAAGACCCCAGCGTTTCTGAGCTTTATATTGTTGAAGGACCTTCAGCCGGTGGTTCGGCCAAGCAGGGGAGAGACCGACGCTTCCAGGCAATCTTGCCTTTAGGCGGAAAAATTCTTAATACTGAGCGAGCACAATTGGACAAAATTGTTCGTTTTGAAGAACTAAAAGACTTAATTGTTGCCCTGGGAATGGGAATTGGGGAAACAATTGATTTAAGTAGGCTGCGTTATCACCGAATCGTGATTATGTGCGATGCTGATGTTGACGGTGAACATATTAATACCTTGCTTTTAACTTTCTTTTTCCGACACTTACCCCAGATAATTGAAAACGGCTATCTTTATTTGGCCATGCCGCCGCTTTATAAAATCCAGAAAGGCAAGAGTATTGAATATGCTTATACTGAAGATGAAAAAGAGAGAGTTTTGGCCAAGCTTGACGGCAAAAATGTTACTCTTCAGCGCTACAAGGGTTTGGGAGAAATGAATCCCAAACAACTTTGGGAAACGACAATGGACCCCGAAAACCGAACTCTGAAAAAAGTCAGTATTGAAGATGCGGCCGAAGCAGACCAAACTTTTACGATGCTGATGGGCAGCGAAGTCCCACCCCGAAAACGATTTATTCAAACTCATGCTAAAAAAGCAACTTTAGATTTGTAAGGAAAAAATGGCTAGCGAAAAAGACTATCGCCAGATTGGCAAAATCAAAGAAACCGAGATTAATGAGGAGATGAAAAAGTCCTATCTGGACTACGCCATGAGCGTGATTGTCCAGCGGGCACTGCCTGATGTTCGCGACGGCCTAAAGCCAGTTCATCGCCGAATTTTGTATGCGATGCATCAGCTCGGTCTTTCTCATTCTGCCAAATTTTCCAAATCAGCCAAAGTCGTCGGCGAGGTCCTGGGAAAATACCACCCTCATGGTGATGCCCCGGTTTATCAAGCTTTAGTCCGCTTGGCTCAGAATTTTTCCATGAGATACCCCTTAATCACTGGCCAAGGAAATTTTGGCTCTATTGACGGTGACCCGCCGGCAGCCATGCGCTATACCGAGGTTAAGATGGCCCCCATTAGCCAAGAAATGCTGGCTGACATTGATAAGGAAACAATTGACTTTATTGACAATTTTGACCAAACCCTAAAAGACCCGGTTTTCTTGCCCGCTAAGTTGCCTAACTTACTTTTAATGGGTGCTGAAGGAATTGCTGTTGGCATGGCAACCAAAATCCCTCCTCATAACTTAACCGAGGTAGTTGAGGCGGCCATGCTGATGATTGAAAAGGGCAAAATGGGCCAGTCAACTGAAGACCGAGGAGAAGCCCAGCTGGAGTTTAAGAAAATTTCCCTGGAAGAAACTGCTGGCCAACCGGCAAAAGACCAGCAAAAAACCGCCTTACGCTTTGAAAGTACGGCTACGATTGAGGAAATCATGCAATCCATCCAAGGGCCTGACTTTCCTACGGCCGGCTCTATCTTTGACCAAGATAGCCTCAAAGAAACTTACGCCTCTGGTCGAGGAAAAATTGTTGTCCGCGGCAAAGCAGAAATTGAAGAGACCAAAGGTAGTAAGTTCCAAATTGTGATTAGCGAGCTGCCTTATCAGGTCAACAAGGCCCAGCTAGTGGCCAAAATTGCTCAGCTGGCCAAAGACAAAAAAATCAGCGGCATTGCTGATTTGCGCGACGAGTCAGACCGCCAGGGAATTAGGGTGGTCATTGAGCTGAAACGCGACTCCCGACCCAAATCAGTCTTAAACAATCTTTATAAAAAAACCGATCTTCAGACCAGTTTCCCGCTCAATATTGTGGCTTTGGTTGACGGCACGCCAATGACCCTTAATATCAAGCAAATTTTAACCGAATATATTGACCATCGCCATCGGGTTATTACTCGCCGAAGCGAATACGAACTTGGCCAAGCCAAAGCCCGAGCCCACATTCTTGAGGGCTTGATGATTGCCTTGGAAAACTTAGACGCGGTTATTGAAACGATTAAAAAATCCAAAGATGCCGAGGTTGCTAAAACCAATTTAATGACCAAATTTAAGTTAAGTGAGCTCCAAGCAGTGGCGATCTTGGACATGCAGTTGCGAAAGCTGGCTGCTTTGGAGCGACAAAAAATCGAGGATGAGTACAAGGCAGTCAAAGAAACGATTGATTACTTAACCAATCTGCTGGCTCATCCGGAAAAAATTCTTAAGGTTATTGGCGAGGAACTTGAAGAGATTAAGAAAAAATACAAAGATGAGCGGCGTACTAAAATTTACAAGAAAAAAGTTGATGAGTTTTCCGAAGAAGACTTAATTCCTAATGAAGAGATGATTGTCACCGTTACCTCGACCGGTTACATCAAAAGAGTCCCTCGGGGTACTTATCGCACCCAAAGAAGAGGCGGCAAAGGAGTAATGGGAATGAAAACCAAGCAAGAGGACGAGATTAGTCATCTTTTAACTGCCAGTACCCATGACGAGATTTTGTTTTTTACGAATAAAGGCCGGGTCTTTAAACAAAGAGTCTGGGAACTGCCCGAAGCTTCCCGTCAATCCAAGGGCCAGGCGATTATCAATATTATTAATATTGAGCAGGGAGAGCAAATTCAGTCAATTCTGACTTTGAATAACGAAAAAGTTGATGGCAAAAAATATCTATTTATGGTGACTAAAAACGGGACGGTTAAAAAAACCACTATTTCCCAATTTGCTAATGTCCGCTCAACCGGGATAATTGCCATTAAGTTATCTAACGATGATGAGCTGCGCTGGGTCAAAACCACCTCAGGCAAAGACCAGGTCTTACTGGTTTCCCATGAAGGTAAATCGATTCGTTTTGATGAAAATGATGTTCGATCAACAGCCAGGGACACTATT
Organism: Clostridia bacterium; assembly: GCA_035529915.1. Classification (GTDB taxonomy): domain Bacteria; phylum Patescibacteriota; class Microgenomatia; order UM-FILTER-40-11; family UM-FILTER-40-11; genus DATKVU01. Next base: position 36,499 of record DATKVU010000121.1, on the reverse strand, counting down.
GGAGTATTTGGCATCAACTTAAAGCAAGGGGATTATGTGGTGGGAATGGAAGCCTTGCCAGCCAAGATTAAGGGTCCCCAAGACAAAAGAAGAAAATTCTTCCGCGATATTTTGGTAGTCATGGAAAAAGGTTTGGGTAAAAGAACTGACTTTCCCGAATTTCCACTGCAAAAACGAGGAGGAATGGGTGTCAAAGTGGCTGAAGTAACTCAAAAAACCGGCAAAGTGGTTTGCTCTCAGTTTGTGGACGAAAACGTGGAACAGATTATTCTCACTTCCAAAAAAGCCAAAATTATTAAGCTTCCTTTAAAAAATATTCCCCGGCTAGGTCGAGCCACTCAAGGGGTTATCATCATGCGCTTTGGTAAAGACGAGCATGATTCGGTTCAGGCAGTTAGCTGTCTGCGAAAAGAAGAGGTTGAAGAAGGAAAATAGTTCTACTCACTCCCTTACCCAAATTTGCTTCAATTCACAAATTCCTTTGAGATTATCTCCTTAATGGCAGAGTCAAAAAAACCTTTATCAGAAGAAAAATGCCCTCGGCCTCAAAAATTGTTTCGTTCTGAAAAAGACCGAGTAATTGCTGGTGTTGCTGGCGGGCTAGGGGAGTATTTTAGGGCTGATGCCAATCTATTTCGGATAATTTTTGTTTTACTAGGGCTTTTGGGAGGATTGGGAATTGTTGTCTATCTCATCCTTTGGCTTTTTTTGCCCCTGGCTTCAAAGAGCGAGCAGCCAGAAACTAAAACCATTAGCAACAATGTCAAAGATATTAGTAGTAAGACCAAAACTGCCAGTCAACAAGTTCAACCCCAGGGAGTAAGTGTTACCAAAATTCTTCTTAGCCTGATAATCACTCTCCTGGGGATTGTCGTTGTCGTTATTGCCACTATCTCAGGCTTAACCAACCTTTTTGGCTTTGACTCTTTGCTGCTTTTCTTAATCTTTGTTTTCTTTGCCTTAATTGTCTTTTTGGTTACCTAAAAATTATTTGCCCCCACCGTGCAAGTGGCCTCTGGCAATCTCGACCAGTTTTTTAACATCCGGCTCCAAGGCCCGGCCAAAAGCCAGCCCCAAAGCAATGGCGACGGTAATCGTTAAGCCATTGGCCAAAGCGCCAATCACTGCCTGGCCAATACCCAAATAGTCAAGGATAATCAAAACCAAAAAGAACTTCCCTAAAACCGCCACTACTGAAGTAAAAACCCCCAAAAGCTTATCATCAATTTCCGTTCCTTTAATATCAATCTTTCTTACTAGCCTAACTGCCAAATTAATCAAGTATTTACCCGCCACCCAGATAAGAATGGCTACCAAAACCTTAGGGACAGCATTGGCCAGTTCAACTACCAGCTGGTTTAAAGCCGTTGCCAAAACATTTACAACTCCGCTCAATTTTCCTCACCTCCTTTCCAAAATTTCTACTACTAATACCTTGCCATAAAAAAAATCCCTTTGTCAAGATAAAACTAAAGCCTACAATTGCCAAATTCAGACTTTTGTAATATAAATAAACCTGTGTCTGACCAAAAATGCATCTTTTGTGCTATTTGCAGAGGAGAAAAGGATGAGGGTGAAGAAATTCTTTATCGCGATAAAGACATAACCGTTTTTAAAGACAATCAACCCAGAACCCCAATTCACCTTTTAATCACCCCAAACAAGCACTATCTTGATTATAATGAAATGATGGAAAAAGAACCCCATCTTTTAGAAAAGATTGGTAAGGTAGTAAAAAGAATGGTTGATAAATTAGGTTTAAAAGGAAAGTGGTATACCTGGGGCTTTCATTGTGGTGGCAAGCAAAGTGTTCACCACATTCATGCCCAACTTCTAGCAGGCATGAAGCCAGATGAACTAGTCCTATAATTAATGAACTTTGTGTTATAATGCGCTAAAACAATGTCATTAATTGAAAGACGAATAGAAGACATGAGGAGATTCCGCGGTCCACAACTCAAAGCATTATTTAATGGTTGCGCCCGCGTCCCTGATGAGCCTACTTTGCCTAAAGAAAATGAATGTGCCCATTTTGTCCTTTTGGATATTGCCGCTAATTTGACCAATCATTATGGAGAATTTCGCTCTGGTGAACCAATTTGTGGTTCTCTAGAGTTACTCGATGGCCTTATCCAAAGTGATTATCCCGAGCTTTCTGCCCAAGCAAGAACAGAACACCCCTTAGCCAGTTGCATAGAAATAACTTTTGAATTACGCTCATCAATTGAAGTTGCTAAAGAGCATTATGTCCTCCCCGAATTTTGTACCTACGATATGAGAGAGCTTACTTCTGGAGAAATAAAAGAATATGCTTATGCCAAAGAAAGAATTGAGGCCCAAACGAAAACGCTAGCAATTTTCAGACAAGCATATAGCGAGGCAACCGGAGCTGACTTAAGTCAACTATCAGAAACAGATGCTAACAGGCTATCAATTGAGTTCGCAGAAAGGATTCTTGAGTCTATAGAAAACAACATCATTGCTGGTGAGAGACCCTCTTGTGAGCTCGGAGAACCCCTTACTAAATGTCCAAACTCACCAATAAATCCCAAACCTCATCGAACCCGGATATGACAAAAGTCATAATTGACTTTTGTCAGCTATCTTCTATATAATCAGGCAAATGTGGGCTTTTTGTTCTAATACTATCCACCAACCAGCTCTCCCAGTTATGGGTAATTATTCTAGTGCTGGTTTCGGAGGAAAAGGAACAAGAAGCGTTTAGTTAATAGCAAGGAAAGAAAACCGAAACCAGCCGAAAAAAGGCTGGTTTTTTTTATTGCTGATGATAAAAAAACTAAAAAAACACTATCTTTGGCTTTATTATGCCTTTGTTTTTTTACAAAGCTTATCTTTTTTTTCTGCGGTTTTAGTCCCGTTTTTTACTCAATGGGGCGGGATTTCTCTGTTTCAAGTTCAGATTTTGCAATCTTGGTTTTTGCTTTGGTTCTTCCTCTTGGAGGTGCCTACTGGAGCAGTGGCTGACTACTTGGGCCGAAAGCATTCCCTGGTTTTGGGGGCGACAACTTTAATTTTTGCCACTTTTATCTACGGCAGTATCCCAAACTTTAAGATTTTCCTTTTGGGGGAATTGCTTTTTGCTCTTGGCGGAGCCCTTCTTTCCGGAGCGGATGAGGCTTTACTTTATGACACTTTAGCGGAAATGGGAAGAGAAAAAGAGAGTCAAAAGTTTTTTGGCCGAACCCAATCAATTCATTTGGCCGGCATGCTCCTGGCTGCTCCTATCGGGGGCTTGATTGCTGCCAAGTTTGGTCTTAATGCGCCAATGCAATTTACGGCTATTTCTTATATAGTAGCGGTTTTAATTGGTTTAACTTTACATGAACCAAAAAGGTTTGAAAAAGAATTAGAGTCCAAGCGATATTGGCAAATCGTTAAAGAAGGTTTTGCCTTTTTTTTCAACCACCAACAACTAAGAGCTTTGGCGGTAAATGCAATTGTGGTCTCAATTTCTGCCTATTTTGTCATCTGGTTTTATCAACCTTTACTAGAAAAAGTCGGTTTCCCTATAAAATATTTTGGCTTAGTTCATTCTTTTATGGTTTTGTCGGAGATTGCCGTTTCTGCTGGTTTTGAGAAACTGGAAAAACTTTCCGGCAGCCAAGAAAATTATATTAAAGTTAGTGCGGTTTTAACCGCCATTCCTTTTCTGCTAGTAGCCGTTTTCCCTAATCTGGCAACCATATTTATATTTGTGTCTTTGGCCGGAGGTTTTGGTCTAACTCGGCTAAAATATATTTCTTCTTTTGCCAATGAGTTTATTCCTTCAGGGCAAAGGGCAACCGTGCTTTCCTCAATTTCCATGTTTAGGCGCTTTGCCTTGGCCGCTTTTAATCCTTTGGCTGGATTTTTGGCTGATCGTTCGCTGGCAGTAGCTCTTTTTGGATTGGGGATTTTACCCTTAACCACCCTAGCATTCCCTTGGCTAAAAAAAGAAAAACTGATATCGATAGTAAAGGCCTATAACAAGAAATATAATAAACAGGCTAGGGGAGAGACCAAGAAGGAAAAATTGAATTAAATGAGGATAGAACAAGGCTAACCATTGACCAAAATGACAGAGGGGTATTTCTTATTCCTCAGGGCGGAATCGAGGACAAATATTATCCTCCTTTGTGGAAAGGCCTGAAAAAAGCAGCCGGACTTAAATAGACTCGCATCTATATATTACTTCTTCTTCGGCTCGGCTAAGGGATGGAATTTGCGGTGGGTTTCTTCAGCAAACTTGTCTGAAGCATGAACATATCTGGTAGTGGTATCAAGAGACTCATGTCCTAAAAGAATCTGGATAGCGGCCGGACTGGCACCTTCTTCTGCCAAATAGGTCGCAAATCCATGTCTTAAGGAATGAGCGCTAGTAGGAACGTTTATTTTTAATTTTTGTCGATACTCTTTTATCTTCATTTGGATGTAGTTGCTAGAAAGCCTTTTTTTGCTTTTAGATACATTAGGACCGCTATAGGGAATAAAAAGGGCTTCTAGGACGTCTGAGCGGGTCGCCAAGTAACGGTCAAGCGCCTGCTGGGCCCTAGGAGTTAAATAGACGAAGCGCTCTTTCTTGCCTTTGCCCAAAACAAAGATTCGGCCTGAGCCGTCAATGTCGGACCGGTTAAGCCGACAGAGTTCTGAAATCCTCATCCCACTGGAAAACAAAACTTCCAAAATCGCCTGGTTTCTTAAACCAATCACCGGGTCGTTTTCAAGATATGCCGGTGACTCAATCAATCGCACCAGCTCTGCCATCTCTGCCACTTGGCCGTGTTTTTTTTCTGTCTTGACCATTTTGACTGCTTCTGGCGGCACCGGACAAGGCAGATCCATTTCAATCAAATACTTTAAAAAGCTTCTTAAGGCCGACAACATCCGGTTTAGGCTTGCTGAGGCCAGCTTCTTCTCTGCCTGCTCAGCCTTAATCGCGGTTTTCCGATCACGCGAGGCTAAATAAGCCTTAAATTGAGCGACTATTTCTTTATCAAGTTTCTTAAACGGGGTAGAGGAGTCATCTAGAAATTGGCTAAAGACGCTCAAATCACGCTCATAGTTGTAAATAGTTTCCTCAGAATAATTGTTAGTCTTTAAGTAAAGGAGGAAATCGTCAAAATTGGGCAGCATTTATTTTTATAATACACAAGCTGGGAGGGGAGATAAAGAAATAAAATGTTCTGACAAATCAGCTCCTCTCCAAGTGACTTGGACTGAGTGTTAGAGACATTATACTCAGTTAGATACAGCTTAAGACCAAAGCAGTAGTTTTGTCAAGTTCCCTTTTAAAAAGCCGAAAAACCACGACTGGGGAAATAAAACGGAAAGTAGGCTGAGGGTTTCTCTTTCTTATTTTCCTCCCTGGTATTTCCCTTAAACAAACTTTGGTCAATTATTAGATCTCACCCTAAAGACCGGGAAACGCTCGCCCCAGCCCCAGGCTTAAATGCGGAAAAATTTACCAGAAGTTATCCACAGAGGAGAGGCCAGCAGCAGTATCAAACTATATCATTTGTGCCTGTTTGAGCGATGTATCGCCCTAATTTCTATCGCTTAAGGTTTGGCAACCAAACCCGGTCCTTGCCAAACCGTGAAAAAAACCTATAATCTTGTGAAAAGAAAATGTGTTTTTATTATAGGATGTTGTATTATAGGCTAACTTAGGGTTGAACTCTTCCCTCTCTCCCCTTTTTCATCGGGTCTGACTAAAAAAATTTTTATGATTGAAAAATTTAAAATTTTTTAGCTAGCCCCAAGAAGTATAAGCGAGAAGAATAATTAAAACGACCAGACCGACTGTCAGGTACTCTTTCACCGTCTTTCTAAAAAGTCGCTCACTTAATTTTGCTTGAACAGTCCCTAAAGAAACATAAACCAAAGAAGTGAGAAAAAGAGAACCTAAAGTAATCGCTGTTGGCCAAAAGGATAAAATTAGGGCTATCTCCCCCATCCCCAAAGACAAAACTAAAGAATAAAGCAAAATCTGGCCATTAATTTTGTCTTCTAAATTGACCGACCAAATACCATGCAAAAACAAAAAGAAAGAAATTAAAAACACTAAAAGAGCATTGCTGTAAAAAGCCAGACGAAAAGAAAAAACCGTATCATAAAGCAAAAAAACAGTAAAGAGAGTCAGTAAAAAAGCGGCCGCTGAGGCAGAACGGAAAAGCTGAATCGTCCGAATGGCAGCCACAGCAAAAATGTTTTCACTCAACAAAAGAGCATAAATACCCAAAAAATAGATTATCAAAACTGGAATGGCGGTTAAAAGTGAACCAGGAAGGAGAAAGTAAAAAAGGCCCACGCCAGCAGTAAAAAAAAGCGGCAGAATCCAAGAGAGCAACCAAACCGGCCCTTTCAAAGCTTCTTTAAGCGACCAAAGCGTAAGAGGGATCGTTAAAAGCGAAAGAAAGCCAATCGCCGCATAGCGACTGCTGATGCCGCCAAACTGAATTAAGGAAAGCCCGGCAGTTAACAAAAAAGAGCTTAAAATAAACTTGCGCCTCTTGCTTAAAAGCATGCTTTATGACTTTTCAGTCAATAATTCTTGGGGAATATCAAAATTAGCAAAAACCCGCTGAACATCATCCAAAGCTTGTAGTTTGTCCATCAATCTCAGAACTTGACTGGCAGTCTTCTCATCGGTTACCGGAACTAAATTAATCGGCTTTTGAACAATCTCTGCGGTTCTAATTATAAACGCTTCTTGGCTTAACTTGTTTTTCATCTCCTCTAGCCGATCAAGACCAACATAAACTTCAACCACGCCTGCTTCTGCTTCTTCTACTTCTTCGGCCCCTAAATCAATTATTTTCAAAATTGCTTTTTGCTTGTCCTTGCCAGTCTCAACTACAATCAGACCGCTTTTTTGGAAATTAAAAGAAACTGCTCCTGGCGAGGCGATACTTCCCCCATTTTTATCAAAAACATTTTTGACTTCTTGGACTGTCCGCTGTTTATTATCGGTAGCTGCCTCAACTAAAATCCCAACTCCAGCCGGGCCATAACCTTCGTAAGTAATTTCTACTACCCCTTCCCCTTCTCCCTTGCCAACTGCTCGATCAATCGCCCGCTCAACGTTTTCTTTGGGCATATTGGCGGCTTTAGCTTTTTCCATTACCAACCTTAATTTAAAGTTTCTTTCTGGATCAGTAATGCCGCCCGAGTCACGAACAGCCACAATAATTGCCTTTGCCAGCTTAGTAAATACCTGGCCTCTTTTCTGATCAGCAACTTCTTTTTGCCGATGAATTGTTGACCATTTCGAATGTCCACTCATACCTCTATTTTACCATTTTTCAGCCCTTTGATTCCAGTAGTTTTCGCCTAAAATCAGGCTGATTTCCGCCCGACTAATTTCTTTTTCAAAACGTTTAAGCGGGCATTGAAAAACTCTGCCTAGCCAAACGAGCGTATAACTCTGGGGGTCTTGGTTGCTCACAATCCAGCATTCTTCTTGTTTTTCTTGAGCATCAGCAATCCTTATCACTCGAGCACCAGCTTTTTCTAAAAATCGAGCTGTTTTCTGAGCTAGACCCAGTTGCTCTGTGGCATTCAAAACCTCAATCGAAAACGCCTCTTCTCTTAATTGTCGATCTTGAAAATCGCTCAGGCTCTGGCTATTGAAAGTCTTTACTTTAATTAAGGCCTCATCCAGGTTTCTTAATCTCAAATAAAGCGAAAGCAAGTCTCGCCGGCTCAGATTGGTTTCCAACCTCCCCCACCAAGATTGCCAAAAAATATCCTCAAAGAGTTTTTTTGGTTGCGGCAAAAAAGTATTAATCGCACTCTGGCGGCTTTTAAAGTAGCCAAAGATAGGAACTTCAAGCATTTCTTCAACTGTTTTGGCCAAAAGGAGCCCGCCTTTGTTCTCCAACTCTCCCAAAGCATAGACTTTTCCTAATTGGTATTCACCAAAGCCATAAGGCACCCAGACCTTGTCAGTTGCCGGAAGGGTAACAATTGTCCCCTCTTTTTCTTCAAAAGAAAAAAGCAAAGGCTCGTTTTTATGATCAATAAAAATAAAACTAAGCCGGCTTAAAGGCGGTAAAGCGGCTTTTTTGAACTGGAAATAGGCTCGAGCGGCAGCAACAAGCAAAACTAAAAGGAAAAAAGCGACCAATCCTAAAAATAACTTTTTTGGCCAAGCAGTTTTAGACCTTTTTTTTCTCCGTCCCATACGTTTCTTATCATACTGTTTTACTTTTACCCAAGTCAATGAAAAACCAAACCACGCCTAAGCAAATAACAATATCGGCTAAATTAAAGGCTGGCAGCCAAGGCAAACTAATAAAATCAACAACAGCCCCATAAATCAGCCGATCAATTAGGTTAGCTACTCCACCAGCAGCCATTAACCAGAGTCCCCAAAATTTGGGAAAATGGAAAACAAGGGCAATTAGTGGCAAAAGCGCCAAAAAACCAAATGAGACTCCTTGATTAAAAAAAGCAAAGCCTTGCTTTAAAAAAATAAATTTAGAAAATTGATCGAGGAGAATTAGGCCAAAAACTATTTCTCTCTTTTTTTCTCGCACTTGACACATAAAGTCGCCTCGGGGAAAACAGTCAATCGGTCAGTATCAATCATTTTCCCACATTTTTCGCAAGTCCCATATTTACCCAGCTTAATCCTGGTCAATGCCTTTCTTATCTGGACCAACTTGCGATCGACTTCCTTTTTAAGTCCCTCAACGTTGGCATGACCAAATTGCTCTGAAGCATCGGCATCTGAAGAAGCATTATCCAAAATTCTTTTAGGATCCCGGAAAGGATCCTCTTCTTCCAGCCCTTTTTTCCTTTTACTTAATTTTTTTTCTTCCAGATGAAGAAATTGTTTTATTGGTTCAGTTAATTGGGCAGGAAAAACTACTTTGGCCATTTTTCCCTCCTGTTTATCTCAATTCTAAAGTTAGTAATTTTTTGAAATAAAACTTGACTGTCTTCTCTTAGATTTCTTTCAGAGCGATAATAAAGAGCGATTAGAAAAACGCTCGCTAAAAAAAGTCCTAGCCAATTATCTAAGTATAGCCCACCTTTTTTTAAAATTGCAAGCGAGAAAAAGGAGAAAAAAAGACCAAAACCATAAATAGAAATTAAAAAGCCGGTTTTACCGCTTTTATACCAGGCAAAAGAACGATAGCTACCTTTCAGCCAAGGATAACTCAACCTACCCAATAGCCCAAGCCCTACATAAGCTAAACTCCACCAATTGCCCTTGGTCAAAAAATAGCCGGTTCCTCCCAAAATCAAAAAATAGAAAAAGGGCAAGACCAAAGCATCCAAAACTTCCCAGGCGTTTTTTTCCCACTTTGACGCCCGCCAGTTAACGGCTAAAACGGCTCCTAAAAAAGCTCCTGCCAGAGAAAAACCAAAATCTTGAGGGAAAAACCAGGAAACTGGGGAAGAATTAAGGATTTGTAAATGAGAAACGAGATAAAATAAACGGGAGAAAAATAAAGAAAAGGCAAAGATTAACAAAGTTAGGCTAAAGACTTTTTCCTCCTGAAAATCTTCTTTAAGCTGCCGCCAAAAAGAAAACGAGGAAACCAGGCTCGCCAAAGCTAGCCCCCAAAAAAAAGGAGTAATTTTTATTGAAGCAATAGAAAAAGAAAAATCAGGCATGATTAGATTACTTTGACTTTAATATTCTATCACACTATACTTTCCTCATGCTCGAATTTGCCCATGCTTTAACTGGCGCTACCATTGCCTATAGAATTCAAAATCCGGTCATTTCTCTCCCTTTAGCACTGCTTTCTCACTCTCTGGTGGACCTTCTCCCCCACTGGAATTTTGCCCTAGACAAAGAAAGAAAAAAACTTGGGAAAATTAGCAAAAAAACTATTTTCTGGCTTTATCTTGACTCTTTTACTGGCTTGAGTCTTGGACTGCTTTTGGCTTTTAAGGCCCTTCCCCATTTCCCCAGATTTCTCACCATTATTGCCGCTGCTTTTTTAGCAGTTTTACCAGACTTAATCGAAGCTCCTTACTTTTTTTTCAACTACAGCAACAAACTTATCGACAAAATAATTGCTTTGCAAAAAAAACTTCAGTGGAACATCCCTTTTTGGCCGGGAATCATTACTCAAATTTTTTTTGCCAGCCTGCTTTTGAGCCTCACTCTCCTTTAATTCCCAAAAGCATTCTCGCCTACCATTTATGATGTTAATTTGATAAAATTAACCCATAAGCCACGGTGCTGGAATGGTAGACAGGCTAGTCTCAAAAACTAGTGGGGGCAACCCCGTGAGAGTTCGAGTCTCTCCCGTGGCACTTTATTTTCTCACTGAAAACATCTCTTTAGGTAGTTCAAACCTTTTGATAATCTCTTTATTTTCCTCATTTCTTTTAAGAAAAATAATTGACCAGTCGTCAACATAAACCGGGGCCCAGGCAGAGTCTTGAATGCGGCCGATCAAAAAGTTCTGGCCCCAGGGAGTTAAGTCATGGCGGTAAAAGAAAATGGTATTAAAATCATATTTTTCTTCTACTTCTTGCCATCTTTTATCACTTTCTTGCATGGCAATATAGGTTTTTTGAAAAAACTCGGCCGGATAAGCTTCTGGTCGGTTATCAACAAAAACTTTTTCCTGAGGATAGAGAAAGTAAATTAAATAGCCACCATTGTCATAATTATTAAAAATCGGCCCTTTAAGATTGTTTTCTAAAAAAAATTCGGCTGCTTTGCTATTCCCCTCTTTTAGACCCAAGCCAACCTCAATCCGACCAGTCCAATAAGAAGAGTTAAGTAAAAAAAACCCTAGAAGCATTACGCCTCCTAAAGAGGCGGCTAAGAAAAATTCTCCTTCGTTCTCCTTTTCTCTTTTTACAATATCTTTGAAATTTGCCGCTATTAACGGGAGAGCAAAATAGCCAAAAAGAGTAAAGTTACGCACCGCCAACCAAGCAATCGCTGAAAAAAAGACTGAGAGAGAAAGGTTAACCAAATTAATTTTTCTCTGCTTTATTATAATAAACAACCAGCTTAGAACTAAAAAACCAAAGACAATTTTAAAATAAAGGCTGGGCGGATAAGAAACCAGTTTGTCTAAAAACCAAACAGTTTGGTTCTCAAAAAGACGATAATCATAATTATTAAAAATCTGCAAAGGGTATAAAACGCCTCTTAAGCCAGCCGGGTTGAATAAAACTAAAAAGCCTGAAATTGCCAGCACTTTAATATAATGAAGTGGCTCGATTCTCCCTCTTTTATTAATTAAACTATTGAGAAAAAAAATACAAATCAGGAAAAATCCTAAAAAAAAGTAAAGATGCAAATTAATCCAAATCAATTCCAAAATTGGCAGCAGAAAAAGCCAGTTTTTGTTAATTTTTTGATTTTGGGTTTGCCAAAGAAGCCAAAGAAAAACTCCGGCTAGAAAATAGCTAAAAACCTCTGGTCTAATTTCGACCCGAGTAGCTAAAAGCGGCATTGCCAACACTGAAGTCAAAATTGCCAGTGAAAGTCGAGAACTTTTAACGGCTAAATCAAAAAAAATAGCTAAAGTTAGTAAACCGATAAAAGTAAAAAACAAGCAAAGACCGACAAAACCAAAGCTTTGTTTAACCAGATAAAAAACTACCCCACTGGCCCAATGGTGATTCAAAAAAGGAAAATCAGAATAAGTATAAGAATAAAAATTGGTTTGAGGAACGGAAAAACTCTCAAAAAAAGCCTCTCCGTTTTTTAAGTGTCTTCCCAGGTCGGCAGTTACCAAATTTATTTTGCTGGTAATTAGCAATCCATAAAGGCTTAAAAGAAAAAAAAGAGCCAGAAGATTAGCTTTTTTCGACACATTTTTAAGTTTATCATAAAGGACTATTATCTCTTGGTTTCCATGGGGTAAAAAGAAATTCTCGTAGGTACAAAACGAAGCTTAATCCCACCGGTAGGACCGTTGCGGTGTTTGGCAATCTCCAAAGTCACATTATCCAAATTCTCCTCATCTTCACGATATAGAAACATTACCACATCAGAGTCCTGTTCCAGGCTGCCGCTTTCTCTCAGGTCGGCCAACCTTGGCCTCTGGCCTCCCCTAATCTCAACTGCTCGAGAAAGCTGAGAAACAGCAATCACCGGAATTTTTAGTTCCCGGGCTAAATTTTTGATTCCCATGGAAATCTCCGAAACTTCTTGAACTCTATTCTCGAGATTGCGACCACGAACTAATTGCAAATAATCCACAATCAAAAGCTGAAGACCCTTTTCCACCTGCAACCTTCTGGCCTTAGTTCTCATCTCCAAAATTGAAATTCCCGGAGTATCGTCAATAAAAAGCGGGGCATCCGCCAAAATGCCCATTGCCTCGGAAAAACGAGTAAAGTCATCCTCATCTAGTTTGCCGGTTTTTAGTCTCCAAGCATCAATGTTGGATTGCCTTACTAGCAAGCGGTCAGTTAACTCTTCCTTGCTCATTTCTACTGAAAAAATGCCCACCGGAGTTTTATAGTCCACCGCGACACTACGGGCAATGTTTAGACTAAAAGCTGTTTTTCCTATCCCTGGTCGGGCGGCCAAAATAATCATATTTGAAGATTGAAGTCCGGCGAGCATATTATCCAAATCCTTAAAACCGCTGGGTACTCCCCGAAGACCGCCAGCCTTTTTATGAAGCTCGTCCAAACGATCAAAGCTTTCTGCCAAAGCATCCTTAATCGGCAAGAAACTTTGTTTTAAATGTCTTTGGGAAAGAGAAAAAATCTCTGTTTCCGCCCGATCAAGAGCCTCGCCAGCCTCAGTCCCCTCGTCAAAAGAGTTCTCGGCAATCTTGGCCGCTGCTCTAATTAAAAGCCTTTTAGTACAAAGGTTTCTGACAATCTGGCCATATTTCTCCACATTGGCGGCTGTCGGCACTTGATTAACCAGCTCGCTTAGATAAGCAGAACCGCCGACTTTGGTCAAATCTCCGTTCTTTTTTAGCCTGTCAGTCAAGGTGACAATATCAATTGGCGACCGCTCTTCATAAAGATCTAAAACTGCTTTAAAAATTAAGCCGTGAACCTCTTCATAAAAATGCTCTGGCCGCAAAAATTCTGCGACGGCAATTATCGCATCTTTGTCAATCAAAACTGCGCCCAAAACTGAGGCTTCGGCTTCCTGAGAATGAGGAGGAACTTTAATATCCGCCATAACTTAAATTTGAAATTAAGGTAAATTATTTAACTGGGGCAGGTTAGCTTTTTCGTTCCAAAACAATTACTTTAGTCTCTTCAGGCAGTTTACTTTTGGAAATTGAAAGTTTTTCCAATCTTTCGGCCTCTTCTGTCCCCAACTCAGTCAAAAAATCTTTAACCTCGGCCAGTTTCCCAAAACTTTCCTGGCTTATCCCTGGCTGTTTGTAGTGCATCGGCAAAACAATCAAGGGTTCGATTTTACTTACCAGCTCAGCTGCTTCTTTTGGTCCTAAAGTAAATATTCCCCCTACCGGGACCATCAAAACATCAACTCCGGAAATTTCTTCCATCACCTCAGCGGCCGGCAAAACCCCTAAATCCCCCAAATGGGCCAGCCTCAAATCTTCTGCCTCAAAGACATAGATGTTATTCGGTCCTCTCTCTCGACCGGATTGGCTATCATGAAAGGAAGGATAACCAAAAATAGAAATTCCTTTTACTTCGTATTCTCCAGGTATGGAAACAACAAAAGGTTGACCACCAACACCAGCGACATTATTGTGGTCTTTATGTTGGTGAGAAACAGTGACAATTTCCGCCTCGGTTTTAGGAAACTTAAAGCCGGTCATTTCCGGAGCAAAAGGATCAGTGACCACTGTGGCGGCTTTAGTTTTAATCTTAAACGAAGAATGACCTAGATAAGTAATCTCCATTTAATTTTGATAATAACATTTGCTGGCATTTCTTGACAATATCCTCTTTTTTGCTTAAGATATGGTGCATAAATTTAAAGACTATGAAAAAAGAAGTTGTTCTCTCGGTTGTCATTGGGTTCGGAATTGGACTGGTGGCCACTTTTGCTATTTACTACACCAGAACCTCAATTAAAAACGCCTCTCAAATCCAATCGCCTTTGGCTTTGGGAGAAAACCAAGAACAAAAAGAGGTAAGTACTACCCAAGTGCTTTCCTTGGCTTCACCTTTGGATCAATCGATTTCCAAAACCGCCAAAACCACTCTTTCCGGCACCACTACTCCTTCTTCTTGGGTAGCAATTCTAACCGAAAAAGGTGAAGAAATTATTCAGGCCGATAAAGAGGGTAATTTTGAAACAGAAATTTCTCTGATTGGCGGCGAAAATGAAATCAGGGTGGAGGCTTTCTCAGAAAATGGCGAGAAAGCGGCTAGAGTTATTACTGTTGTTTATAGTACTGCAGAAATATAAAATGAAAAAGCAAAAGTTTCTTATCATCATCCTAAGCACTCTCTTTCTTATCTTAGCCGCCAAAGCCTGGGCTGTTTCCCCTACTCCTACCTCAACAGCGACTCCTACTTTGGCAGACGAAGAAGATGAAAAAGTCCAAGAGATAAGAGACAAAGTCAAAGAAAAAGTTAATGAAATTAAAGAAAAAATTGAAAAAAAGGCTTATGTTGGCCAAGTTACCCAAATTACTGACTCCACCCTGGTTTTGGATAATTTCAGAGGCAAACAAAGGGTAAGGCTAACTGAGGAAACTAGCATTATCGGCACCAACAAAAAGCAAATTAAAATCAAAGACTTAGTAGTTGGAGACAAGGTGATTAGCATGGGGACAGTCAGTGAAAACGAGATTTTGGAAGCCTCAAGAGTAGTGGCTGTTCTTCAACCCCAAAACCCACCAGCCAAAAGAATTGTTTTTATGGGAACAGTTGCTGAAGTTGACAGCAAAAAGTCAGAGCTTACTTTAAGGACAGTTAAAAACCAAGAGGAAAGCCTAAGCTTAAAAGTGGATGCCAAAACCAAAATTGTTCAGGAACCGGAAAACAAGGATTTAAGCTTTAAAGACCTACAAAAGGAACAAAAAGTAATTGTTATCTATCCTGAGCCTGCCGAAGGCAAAACCCCTCTTGCCAAACAAATCTCTATTCTTTCCTAAAGCATTCTTCCTTTAATTGAATATCCCTCGTCCTAAATGATATTATTGGCTTATGAAAAAGAATCTAATTCCCCCAGTTAAAGGCACTCGAGATTTTTATCCCAAAGATTGGGCCTTTGAGAAATGGTTTTATGAAAAAGTCCGGCAAGTTTCTCAAAGCTTTGGTTTTGAAGAATATGAGGGTCCCCTTTTGGAAACCCTTGAGCTTTATGCAGCTAAAAGTGGTGAAGACTTGGTCAAGAAACAAGCCTTTACTCTCAAAGACCGCTCAGGCAAAACTTTGGCTTTGCGGCCGGAAATGACCCCGACTTTAGCCCGAATGGTGGCCCAAAAAGCCGGCTCACTCACCTTTCCGGTTAAATGGTTTACTTTTGGCCGGCGGTTTCGTTATGAGAGACCGCAAAAAGGCCGTGCCCGGGAATTTTTCCAATGGGATTGCGATATTTTAGGTCTGGAAACTCCCCAAGCAGATGCCGAAGTAATTGCCGTGGCCGCTACTCTTTATCAAAAACTAGGTCTAACACCCAAAGAAGTAAGCATAAAAATTAATGATCGACAACTAATGCAGAAAAAACTGCTTTCTTTGGAAATTCCAGAAGAAAAAATTTTGGCGGTTTTCAGGCTGATTGATAAAGTTGACAAAGTTAAACGCCAAGACTTTTTTAAGATGGGCCAAGAACTAGGTTTGTCTGACGAACAAACCGAGGCAATTTTAGAAATGCTTAAAGAAAAAAATCTTTTCAAAGAATCTTCTTGGTTGCAACAAATATTTGAATTGCTGCGCAAATACGGCGTTTCTGAATATATTGAATTTGATCCTTCGGTTGTCCGAGGATTGGATTATTATACCCGAACTGTTTTCGAAGGTTGGGCCACAAAAGGAAGCCTGCGGGCTATTTGGGGAGGGGGCAGATATGATAATTTAACTGCCGAAGTCGGTGGTAAAAAAAGAATCCCTGGCGTTGGTTTTGCCATGGGAGACATGGTCATCGCCGAAGTTTTAAAAACCTACAAAAAATACCCTTCTTTGCCCACCAATCCCAGCCAGGTCCTAGTCACTGTTTTCTCAGCCGAGTTGCTTGATAAGTCAATCGAAATAGCCAATTTTTTAAGAAAAAACAATCTTAATGCCGAAGTTTATCTGGAACCAGAAGCAAAGCTAGATAAACAAATTCGTTATGCCGACAAAAAGAAAATTCCTTTTGTCGTGATAATTGGCCCAGATGAAGCTAAAACTGAGACGGTTACCCTTAAAAGCCTTAAAACCGGTCAACAAAGTACTGTTCCCCAAGCAGAGTTAGTCGATAAACTAAATGAATAAAGAGCGCAAGAAAGCTTACCTGGCCTTACTAACTACCTCTTTAATTTGGGGTTTGGCCTTGCCGATTATTAAGTACAGCCTTAGTTTTATCTCTCCCCTGACCTTTCTTTTTTATCGCTTTTTAATTGTTTCCGTTATCTTGTTTATTCCCTTGGGTTTAAAAGTCAAAAAGGAAAAACCAAACCTCAAAAAATGTTTTCATTATCTAGCTTTAGGCTGTCTGGGGACTCCCCTAACCTTGATGCTCTTGTTTTATGGTCTGCAAAAAACGGCCACCATTAATGCTTCGCTTATCTCCATTTTTACCCCGATTTTGATTATTTTAGGCGGAGTAGTTTTCTTAAAGGAAAACGTTAGTCGCCAAGAAAGGCTGGGAATTAGCTTTATTTTTGGCGGCGCCCTCTTAACTGTTCTTGAGCCAATTTTTAAAAATGGGCTTTCTTTTAATCAGGGTTTGATCGGTAATCTTTTGATTCTTGGCGGCTCGCTTGCCTGGGCCAGTTTTTCCTTGCTGCGCCGTAAAGCGGGAGAGACCCTTGATTCTTTTGTCTTGTCCGCCTCTTCTTTCATCGTTGGTTTAATCATTCTCTTCCCTTTTATCACTTTTAACTTTTCACTTTTAACTTTTAACTTAAATGCCTTACCAGGCATTTTGTATATGGCCATCCTCGGCTCGGTCATTGCTTACTTTACTTATATCTACGGCTTTTCCAAAATTGAAGCCTCAGAAGCAACTCTTTTTACCTATTTAGAACCGGTTTTTGCCATTCCGGTAGCCATTCTCTTCTTGGGAGAAAAACCCAGTCCTCTTTTTCTCTTGGGTGCTTTTTTAATTGTTGGCGGTGTTTTAATCAGCCAAACAAGGAAATTAAAACTTCCTCGGCTATTGCCCTTCTCTTGAACCTAAAAGCTATCTGTTATATAATTAAGCTATGAAGGCTAATGTTCATCCCCAATGGTATCCAAAGGCAAAAGTGATTTGTGCTTGCGGCCACAGTTTTTTCACTGGCTCAACCCAGGAAAAAATCAAAGTTGAGATTTGTAGTGCTTGTCATCCATTTTTTACTGGTCAACAAAAGTTTATTGATACTTTAGGCCGAGTAGAAAAGTTCCAAGAAAAACAAAAGAAAGCCGCCCAGAAAGTAGTTAGCAAAAGACAAAAAAAGCTTCAAAAAAGAGCCAAACTCTATCCAAAGGAAAAAGAACCCCCCAAAACCCTAAAAGAGATGCTCTCCCAAAAATAGCTGACAAATGATGAATCCTAACAGCGTTACCATAGAAATCAGACCTGGACCAGGCGGCCAAGAAGCTCGCCTGTGGGCCAATGATTTGCTGCGCATGTACAGCAAATATGCTCATTCTCAGGGTTGGAAAGTGATTCCTATTGATGAGGGGGTAATTAAAATTTCCGGTCCTCATGTTTACTCGCTTTTACGAAATGAAGCCGGTGTTCATCGGGTCCAAAGAATTCCCACCACCGAAAGACGAGGCCGAATTCATACTTCAACTGCCTCGGTAGCAGTCTTGGCAGAAATTCCCGAAGCAGAAATCAAAATCGATCCCAATGATCTAAGCTGGGAGTTTTTTCGCGCTTCTTCCCAGGGAGGCCAAAATGTCCAAAAAGTTTCTACTGCTGTCAGACTACGCCACCAACCAAGTGGGCTTGTCGTTACCGCCCAATCAGAGAGATATCAAGAACAAAATCGGGCCAATGCTCTTTCTCTTTTGCGCTCCAAACTTTGGGAAATCGAAGAAGAAAAAAGACTCGCCAGCTTAAGTGACCAGCGGGCGGTGATTGGCAAGGCGAGAAGAAACGAAAAGATTAGAACTTACAATTTCCTTCAAGACCGAGTAACTGACCATCGAATGAACAAGTCTTGGCACAATCTTGAAAGTATCTTGGCCGGCAAAATTGAAAAAATTATTAAGACAGTCAAAGCTGTCTGAAGCTGTTAACTGGCCTCTTTCAAAACAATCTTAAAAGTTTTTTCCTCTCCGTCCCGCCAAAGAGTAACTTTAACTTCATCACCAACCTTCTTGCGAGAAATTATCCGGGCTAAATTGCTTTTTTCTCCTAAATTCTCATCATCTATCTTGACAATAATATCACCCGGTTTTAGCCCATCCTGCTCAGCTGGAGAATTGGCCACTACTTCCACTATTCCCGCCCCTTCAACCCAGTCTTTAGCAATTGCTTCCTGGCGATCAATCATCCGGTAGCGAACGCCCAGGTAAGGCCGAGAAAACTGTCCGGTTTTATTAAAATTATCCAAAGATTCTTTCACTAAATTAATTGGCAGGGCAAAACCAATGTTTTGGGCTCCTGAAGCAATTGCCACATTGACACCAATTACCTGAGCGGCAGAATTAATTAAAGGTCCTCCGGAATTGCCAGGATTAATGGCCGCATCAGTTTGAATTACATTCTCCAGGTTTTCCGCTCCTTCAAAAGGACTGCCAGCGACAATTCCCCGACCCAAACCAGAGATTACTCCAGTGGTGACGGTATTGCGAAACTCGCCCAAGGCGGTACCAATGGCAATTACAAACTGGCCAACTCTCAACTGGGAAGACTCTCCCAACTCCACCGGCTTTAGCTCTCCTTCCGGCGCATTTACCTTTAGTATCGCCAAATCATTGGCGGGATCGCGATAAATTTTTTCCACTTCATAAAGTTTGTTTTCCTTGGTAAAAATCCGATAACTTGCAGAAGTGTCAGCAACCACATGTTTGTTGGTCACGATTAAGCCATCCTGGGAAACCACAAAACCACTACCAATATCTTGCTCGATGTTTTGCTCTTTAGGGGCGAGGTTGTCGCGAGGGAAATTAAAGAAACCAAAAGGGTCAAAAATTCCTTCAAAAGGGTCAAGAACTTTCTCGGTTTTTTTGATTCCAACGGTAACTACTGACGGCCCATACTTTTCCACTACTTCAGTCACCACTGATTCTTCAGTGACCAGCTTCCTGTCAACCACTCTTTCTTGACCACCTTGGGACTGAAAAAAATAGTCCAAGGGTTTGATACCGACTAGACGATCCAAAAGAGCCCCACTCAAAACCAAAGCTAGGGAAACAATGCCAATAAAAAAACCGGTTAAGAATTTGCCTAAATTTTTCATTCTCTTGCTTTCTAATTCAAATTCTAACCATTTTTCTGCCGCTGTCAAGCTGAGGCTAACCGGTTAGGAGCGCGATTGCTTTCTCAAGTTGCGGGTCTTTAGTCTCATTATTCTCGTCCATTTTAACCACTAAATCAGGAATAACACCTTCTTTGTCCACTGACTTGCCCGAAGGGAGCAACCAACGAGCCACCGTAATATGAAGCCCGGCTCCTCCAGCTAAATCCTCGGCTTCCTGAATTGTCCCCTTGCCAAAGCTAGTCTCACCGACCAGCTTGGCTCTCTTCCTTTCTTGCAGGGCACCAGCGACAATTTCTGAAGCTGAGGCTGAACCGCCATTAATCAAAACCACTAAAGGCTCTCGCAAAAGTTCTCCCTGACGGTTGACCGAATAAGTTTCTTTACCATCAGCTCCCTGGTCTTGTTGGACAATTACTCCCGAGGATAAAAATTCACTCCCTACAAAAACCGCTCCTTGTAAAAATCCTCCTGGATTGTTGCGCAAGTCCAAAATTACGCCGGCAAAGTTTTTGACTTTGGCAGCCTGCTTAATCTCCTCAACCGCCTCTTGCCATTCCTGATAAGTTCTTTCCCCAAAGCGAGAAAGTCGCAAAATCGCCACTTTTTGACCATCTTTTTCCTCAAACTTTGCTTCCACACTTTTAACCACAATTGTCTCTCTTTTGAGAGCGACTTCAAATGGCTCTTCAATTCCATTTCTGGCGATCGTCAGCTTAACGACTGAACCTCTGGGCCCACGGATATCTTTTACTGCCTGGGGCAAACTAATGCCGATGGTCTCGCGATCAAGTTTCTTTTTCTCATCGACAATCCGAAGAATCAAGTCGCCTGCTTTCAATGCCGCTCCCTCGGCAGGCGTACCAGTTAAAGGGGCAATAATCGCCAAGCGTTTTTCTTTGTCATAACCAATCTGGATCCCTACTCCCTCAAAATCTCCCCTTAAATCCTCTTTGGCCTCTTTATTCTCAGTCGGTGGCAAAAAAACTGTATAGGGATCGCCCAAGGAAGAAACCATCCCCGAAATCGCCCCGTAAACCATTTTCTGGTAATCAATTTCTTTGCGCTCCAAATATGAATCTTCCAGTCTGTCCCAAACCTGCCAAAAAAGGTCCAAACTAACTTCTTGCTTGCTGGCGGGGATTTTTCTTTCTATTCGTATCTGGGGCAGTGGTCGACGAACAGCAATTGAAATTTCCCTTTGGCCTAACCAATAACCTCCCCCGCCGGCCAAAAGCAAAAAACAAAGGCCAATAATTATTTTCCTAATTTGTCTTAGGGTTAATCTCATCTTAGTAAGTCTCTTATTACTTAACTCTCACTACAAAAGGTAGAAGCGCTAAAAATCTTGCTCTTTTAATTTGGGTCGCGATTCTCCTTTGATGCTTAGCACACAAACCCGAACGCTCTTTGCTCAAGATTTTGCCTCTTTCAGTCAGGTATTTACTCAGTGCCCCCACATCCTTGTAACTAGGAACTATCCCCTGTTTACAAAAAGGGCAATTTTGAACAACAGGCCTTAGTTTTCTTTTAAAAGATTTTCTTTTCATTAGTCTTTAGCAAACTAAAAAGGAATGTCATCGCTAATATCCTCAGGATTTTCTTCTTCTGGTTCTTTTTTGTTCGACTTTTTGGTTGATTTTTCCGAGGATTTTGTCTTAGGTTTTTCTTCCTTGGCCTCAGCTTCTTTAGGCTCTTCAGGCTCCTCGGTCGGTGGCGTCTCTGCTGGCTCGCTTGATCCTCCCTCTGCTTGGCGACTGTCCAAAATAATCATCTCGCCAATGACTACCTCTGTCGTCTGCCTTTGGCTACCGTCTTGAGAGGTCCAGTTTCTGGTCTGCAATCTGCCTTCAACATAAACTTTCCTTCCTTTAAAAAGCAGTTGAGAACAAAGCTCAGCCAATTTATTCCAGGCGACAATGCGATGGAATTCAGTATCTTCTCTCCTATCCCCACTGTCAGTCATCCAAGAGCGATTGGTAGCTAAACCAAAAGTGCAAACCGCTGTACCTTGGGGAGTATATCTTAACTCGGGATCTCTGGTTAAATTTCCGATTAGCTGGACTTTATTAAGCGATCGCGATGACATATTTTACCTCCTTCGGGTTGCCGTAGTTTTAACGAAGGCACCCTTACTTCTTTGTTTTACTAGCCTTTTTTGGGCTTTTCTTTTCCTCTTTAACCAAGACTAAAAACCTTAAAACTTTTTCTTCTAGTTTGAGTTTTTCTCGGAAAGAAGAGGCGAAGTTGGCCGGAGCAGAAAACTCCAGCACATAAAAAATGCCTATTCCTTTTTTGGCGAGCGGATAAGCCAATTCTTTCTTACCCCATTCCTCAACCTTGGTCACTTTACCTTCTAAGGCGGAAATTTGTTTTTTAATTTTCTCCAGCAGTTCCTCTTGTTCCTTGCCTTTTAACTCCGGATCCAAGATTACTACTAGCTCGTAATTGCGATTCATCTCAAAAACTCGACTAAAAACTCCTCTTTCTGGTTTTTAATTTTACCTTCAAGCCAAAATAAAGTCAATGGGTTCTAAAATCTAGACGCTAAATCTGAATTCAACCACACCTGCTAAACAGCAAATCTAAACTCAATAATGTCGTTATCTTTGACTACATAGTCCTTCCCTTCCAATCTTACCTTGCCTGCCTCGGCAGCTTTCTTCCAGCCTCCGTATTTTACCAAGTCCTCAAATTCCACCACTTCGGCCTTAATAAATCCCTTGGCCATATCAGTGTGAACTTCTGCAGCGGCAGCCAGCACATTTTCTCCCCGAGACAAACTCCAAGCACGCACTTCCTTCCCTCCCTTAATCGTATAAAAAGTAATAAGATTCAAAAGCTGATAGGCTTTTTTGATTAATTTGTCCAAACCGCTTTCTTCGACTCCTATTTCTTTAAGGTATTCTTTTCTCTCTTCCGGCGAAAGCTCGGCCAGCTCCATTTCTACTTTAGCGCAAATTGAGATTACTTCCGTAATTCCTACCCTGTCCAACTCCCATTTTTCAACCCATTTTTTACTACTCACGCCAATATCTTTCTCATCAATATTAAGAACATAAATTGCTGGTTTTTGGATGTCTCCCAGTTGAAGCTCAATATTGACAATCTCAATATCTCTCGGAGGATCGATTGTCTCATAATAATGGCTTACATTAGGATTGCTAAACACCCGTACCAAATGCACCACCGCCGCCACCTCTCTTATTTTCCCTAAAAATTGATTGCCCAGCCCTTCTCCTTTATGAGCATCCTTAATCAGGCCGGCAATATCAATAAACTCAACTGCGGCCGGAGTCGTTATTTGGGGATTGATTAGTTTTGCCAGCTTTTCCAATCTTTCATCAGGAACCGGGACAATGCCCACATTCGGCTCAATGGTAGTGAAAGGAAAACTTTCAACCTTAGCCATCTGCCGAGAAAGCAAAGCATTAAACAAAGTGGACTTACCAGCGTTGGGTAGCCCCACAATACCGACACTTAATCCCATATCACAACCCCCTCTTTCATAATTTAACCCCTCCAATAGCAAAACCTGAACTGTGTCTATCTCCAAACACAGAAAAAGCACAACCAACAAGTGTATTACCTATCATTTTGTTGTTTCTAGGAAGGACAAGTTCTTTATCTCTTGCTTCAATCCGAATACCATCAAAGTAGAAAACCCCAGCGATATACAAGCTTTCTTTCTTTTCAATTTTTACAAAAATATTTTTATCTTTATGTTTTATTTCTATCTGGCTTGGTTTAACATCTATTTCCCAATCTTCTCCAGCCACATAAGCCCAGTGATTATCAAACATCCCCCCTAAGAAGTTATTTTCTTCATCAAAAAAACGCATCGTCACAAAGATACCTAATTTTTTTACATAATGGACAGGTTTTTTAGACCACAGCTCGATCAATGGTTTTTTATTCACTACTAAAATGTAGGGGTAATTTATGCAAAAGTTCCCACCTAACACTACTCTATTGTTTTGCGGGACATCAAAATAGGTTTCAAGTTTATCTGAATTCGCATATTTCGAGTCAGTAACATCTTGTATTTCACGAAAAGAAATAACTGGTTTACCATTCGGGTTTACTTTTCGCGTCAAACCGTGATGATTACTACAAAGGAGAACTAAATTATCTGGATCATCTATCAATGAAGGATCTTTACTTTTAGGAACTATGTGGTGTTGATCAATTGTTCCAAACACTCCACAAAAAGCACATTTACCCTTCCATTTCTTATAAACTTTTAACATGGTCTTCCGAGATATTTTTTTCATTGGGTTTTCTTTTCTGAGTAATACCGCTTAAGCACAAAAGTAAAAATCAACCCTATAACAATAAGTGCGCCAACCCAAAGAAACATATTAGCAGGTTTTGTAAAGTCTGCATCCCTAAACATAACAACAAAAGCAACACTTGGGATAGCGCTAAAGACCACAGTAATTAGAAAGTAATTCTTGAAAGACATTTTAGTTAGACCAGCAGCATAAGATATTACCTCAAAAATAGGAAAACCAAACACCCTGCTTAAAGCTAACATTTTTCTACCTGAAGCGGCTATAAAGTCATCAACATCGCTCATTGCTCTCTTGCCAGCCAATTTCTCAACCCATTCCCTCCCAAAAACTCTTGCTATGTAAAAATTGATAGTTGCGCTAATAAGACTAGCTACATACAAGTAGACAGAGGTTTGGATCACACCAAAAATTGCAAATCCTAGAAGCACGCCAGGACTACCTGAGACTGGGGCAAAAACATGTGATACAACTGTGTATAGGATAATAACCAAAGGAGCAAAAACCCCCAACCCTTCAACATAGCTCTGGAATTTCTCGCTAGTAACTGCAGGTAATAACCACTGCACGGCAGCAGAGACAAGTATTATCAGAATTATGATTTTTAGAATCGCTTTAGGTTTGTTTTTCATACTTCAATTATAAGCTATTGGTGGTGATTCTGAATGGACAATCCTTCCCTGCCTATCCCTCTCAGTGATAATTCTCCATTTCCTTGCACTTGGAATTTCAAACTCAAACCTAAATTCTAAAGACGGGGGTATGTGTTGGTTTCCCCAATACTAAGACTCATAATTTCTCCTTTCTATTAAAACACCTTGCACGCGCCATCCCGTACACACGCTCTTGCGACGCGAGGACGTAGACCTCGGGAGCAAGTAAGTGCTGTACCGGGACAGCATTAGGAAGCCCCACAATTCCAATTAAAAACAACATATAGAAATTATAACCTATTTGAGGCTAAAAGACGAGGTTAAATAAAAACACGTGGATAAGTTACCGGCGGTATGTTCCCGTAAAAATCCGACATTTTTAACTTTGTAAAGGTGGTCTTAATCCTAGTCCTAGATGGGGTCTGTGATAATGATAATTGTTTAAGAACTCTTCAACAAGGGGATTAAGATTTTTAATCTGGCTAGATGATATTTACTCCAGCCTAGACACTCCTTTCTAACGGTTCGGTTAAAGCTTTCAATATACGACTGTTCATTCTTCCGGTAGGGTCTGGCAACTCGAAAATTGTCGGATTTTTACGGGGAATATAGCGGATTTTTGACATATTCTGATAACTATTATAATATCGCATCCATAATATCGCATCAAACTATGGGAGGGAGGTGAATAAAATGAAGTTAGAAAGAAATATGGGAGAATTGGCGGATGCTATGCCCCAGCAAAACGACATTAGTCTTAATGCTAAAGCTATTAAGAGTGTAAGTAATTATGATTCTGATTGTGCCCAAAGTTGTGGAGATTGTTCAAGCTGTGCTTGTGGAGACAGTAGCTGTGGTAGCTGTTCAAGCTGTGCAAGCTGTGGCTGTGACTGCGCCGAGAACAGATTTAATAAATAATCCGGCCAGTTACCTTTTAGTTATCAATTAATAAGTACCTGCTATTGTTAGGCGTGTCTTTTTATGAAACAAGATACTTTCAGTTTAATCAAAAACCTCAGCACTGTCCTTGGAGAAATTAAATTAGTTGAATCTTTTGAAAGAGTTCGACAGCATTATGATGAGCCCAAGTTCTGGTACTATTCTGCATCAATCAGTGATAAATATCTAAAACACGACGGTACACACTTCCACTCAAAAGCCTCCGGAGTTTCTTTTTTTTCTCAGAATAAAGCGGTTTTAAAAGCTCTAGCTGAAGCAATAGAAAGATATAATAATTTTGCCTTTTTTAATAAAGATATTAGTTTTACAGGTAGTTATTCAAAGCTTAAAAAGGACGCTATTAATCCGGAAGAATTCTTATATTTTTCAGACAAACAACTTCGGCAAACAAAATACAAGAAATTTAAAATCGACGACAAATCCTTGTTTAGGTGGACGGAAATGAAATCATTAAATGGAAAGGAGAAATATCTTATTCCCTGCCAAGT
This sequence comes from Clostridia bacterium, assembly GCA_035529915.1. GTDB lineage: Bacteria > Patescibacteriota > Microgenomatia > UM-FILTER-40-11 > UM-FILTER-40-11 > DATKVU01. The sequence continues at coordinate 10,613 of DATKVU010000121.1, read as the reverse complement.
TATTTATTTATCCTATCGGCCCACTAAGAGAGAACCAATTATTTATCCCTCAATAAGCACAGGTGCTGCGGGTCATTCTAATTTACGCTCTGCAATATTGAGTAGTATTTACGAAGTTCTCGAACGGGATGCATTTATGATTTACTACCTGAATAAGTTAAAGCCCAAAAGGTATGATCTTTCGTCTTCAAGTAGTGAAAAAATAAAAAAATTGTTAGACATAGCTCAGAGGTATAATTTAAAAATTATCTCTTTAGATATTAATACTGACTTGGATATTCCTGCTGTAGCTTCTGTAGTGATAGATGAATCCGGGTTTAGCAAAGCTGTTTCTGTTGGTCTAAAATCTCACTTAGATACAGAAAGTGCGATTGTAGGTTCGATCAATGAGGCGTTTCATACAAGAACTTGGATTCGCGAAGCATACATACAAAATCCAAAAAATATTTCAGAAACTGAATTGATTAAAAATTCCACTATTAAAAACCGGGGGCTTTTTTGGTACTCACCTAAATCAATCCCGAAGCTGGATTTCTTTATTAACAATTTGGATCTCATAAGAATTAAGCCTACAAATGTGGATCTCTCTGAGCAAAACCAACTACAGATTTTAAGGAAAGCTCTTACAGATAAGGGGTATAAAGTATATTACAAGGATATTACCTCGAAATATTTTAGGGATACTCCTTTTAAAGTAGTAAAGGTTGTGATTCCGGGCATGCAACCTGTATATCTGAATGAAAAATATCCTTTACAGGGGGGAAAGCGTTTACAAAGTGTTCCAGGCAGTTTGGGATATAAAAACACAAGAAAACTAAATACATACCCACACCCATTTTTATAATATGAACAAAATAGGAAATATTATTAAAATACTGAAAATCTCGAAATCAAGGGAGTTTAATAATCACACAAAGATAGACGATTTCAGTAAATATAAAACAACACCATACTCCAAATGGCCAGCCCACTGGAAAAAGATTTATTATAAAGCGTACCCACGGATGGAAAAGGTGCTTTTACCTAATCCCACCAAAACAAAATTGAGTTTACATAATGCGTTAATGCAAAGAGAATCAATAAGAGATTATACAAAAAAGAACATTAATTTAAACGATTTTTCTGATCTAATGTTTTACTCTGGCGGGTTGAAAAAGCTCGCATTAAAAAATACTGGAGATAAACGATTTTATCCTTCCGCTGGAGCGAGATATCCATTAGAGATATACCCTTTCGTGTTTAAAGTTGAAAATTTAATGCCAGCTATATACCACTATCATGTTAAAAGCCACTCTTTGGAAAAAATATACGATAAACCATTTTTCAATGCAACAATGAAACAGTTTAACCAACCTTGGATTCGTAAGGCTTCAGTTCTTTTGGTAATATCGTCAATCTTTGATAGAACTGAGGATAAGTATGGTGATCGCGGTCTTAGACATATATACACGGAGTATGGACATTATGCCCAAAATATCAGCTTGGTAGCTTCCGAGTTGGGACTGAGAGCCTGTTCCGTAGGAGGTTTTATTGACGATGGGTTAAATAAACTGCTTGATTTAGACAGAATCGATGAAAGTGCAATTGGAGTTATAGCGCTTGGAACAGTATAATAAGTATAATAATATGTTATTGTTCCTCATTAGACATGCTCGCAGTGAAACTCTTAAAAACCATTGGCAAACTCCTAACTCCAAACTGGGTAAATTAGGTAAACAACAGGCAAAGATACTAAGCCAAAGATCTAGATTTTCGAAACTCGATACAATTTTTACAAGCAAATGGGAAAGGTCAAGAAAGACCGCGGAAATCCTCTCTGATAACCTAAAAATTGAGACAGAGACTTTGGATTACATACACGAAAGAGAGCAGTTGCCTCAAATGTATGGTGCAGCCCGGGAAAGTCGGATTTCAAAAGATTATGTTAAAGAATATTACGCAAACTACGGAAATCTTGATTGGAAATTCAAAAACAAAGAAGAGTCAGTGAGGGATGTCCTGACCAGAGCCAAAAAACTTTCAAATTTCTTAAGAAAAAATTATAAAGGAAAACGAATAATGGTCGTATCACATGATGTATTTATTAGATGTTTTATAAGTATGGTCATGTTGGGGGATAATTATTCTGATAAAACAATGGCAAGAGCTATTAGCTCATTAACAATAAACCACACGGGCATATCTCTCTTGACCCACAGTAGTCAAAAAAAATCTTGGAAGGTAAATTATATAAACGATTACTCTCATTTTAAACTTCTACGAACTTAATAGTCCTTCCAGATTGATTCGTTTTCGAGATGGGCTAACACCTTTTTGTGAGTTTCTTGCGCAACAGGCAAGTAAGAGCTATGTCTTCTGTAAAAATAATTTAACGCCCTAGATGATATAAAAAGCAAATAAAAAGCTAAATTCGTTTTTTCTGTATCAGGTAGTTTTTTGTTTTCCATGTATCCACTTAAAAATTTTGTGAAATCATCGGTATCAGCTCTGTCAATTCTTATTAAATGAAACAAATGATAACCAATATCATTTAACCAAGTTTCTTCAATCCAATTTCCAAAATCTATTATTGTCGGTTTTCCATTTCCTTCTACGATTACTTGCCCATCGTGCAGATCGTTGTGATTAAATGTTGGTTCTGAGTTATTACAGAATTGAACCGCTGCGTCGGTAAGTTCTCCTAGCATCGAAGCAGTCCTGCTATCTGCATTTAGCTCTACAATATCTCCCTCAGCCCATCTGAAAATATATCTGTCATAATAAAGAAACAAGCTTCGGCCGCTAGATACCCAATCTTTACCAGCAATCTGTGCATTTTGATGCATTTTTTTAATTTGCTTTCCAACCTCTACTTTTACATTAAGATTTGGATTGTCGTACAACTTATCACCATTAACATAACTGGATACAATAGCCAGTTGATCTGCCGTATAGCTTATTAGTGCAATGGGTTTTGGTATAGAAATACCTGTCGATTCTGCTATATTAAGACCCTCCCATTCGTGTTTGGCCCGATCATTATTTAGATGTTTTTTAATTACAACCCTGTCTCCGGAAATAGTAGCTGCATAGATAATTTCTGCTCCAGTAAACGGGATCTCAACTCTTTCGCCAAGATCGAGATCAATTGAGCCTATGTTTCTTAGAGAGGGATCTATCGTATCGAAATGTCTTCTTTCAATCATTGTAGTAGGTAGCATTCTATCATATTATAGGCCTTCTTTCCATTTATTGTACGTGCTCGATACATATTCGACATTACTCCTTTTCAATAAGGTAGTCCATTGGTGTCCTGTAGTCTGAGAGTTTTTTATTAAACTCTTCTTCATTATCTAACAAATAACTGTATTGATCAACAAACTCTTCCTGAAAGGTTCTGTTAAATCTTTCTACTACACCATTGATCCTAGGACATCCGGGATAGATAAAGTTATAATGGGGTGTACCCCGTATATTAAGAACATATTCTGAGAAAAGCGGCTAGTTTTTTGTACTAAGTCGACAGCAACGATTTCCCCCATGTTTTAATTATAAGCTATGGGTGGTGGTTCTGACCTCACACAAGAATTACCTTTAGTTTAAATTTTTTGCCATTAATTTCCTGCTCCCCACTAAACTTTTCTAGAGACTCTGGATCCCGCAAATCATTACTGTTATAAACTACAAACAAAAGGGTTTCTAGTGGTTCCCACTTAGTATAAAGTAACAAATCCTGAGACAGCTCTTCTATGATGGTTCTTTGATCATTTGGTCCCCTGACATATTTAACCTCTATTAAGATTCCTAAATCTTCAATTGTTATATCCGCTCTTGAAGAACGCCCTGCTATTTTTGATAAAGGATCCTCTTGAACCGAGTATTTAATAAAAGCCCTTAGAGTCGCGTGGAGCAGGTCTTGAACATCATATTCATCTTCAACCAAAAAAGGCTTCTTTCCTTTTCTCTGCCTTTTCCCCAAGATATTTGCAACATAACATATTCTTTTACAAACTCGTTCAACTATTGCTGCCGAAGGCTCAATGGAAATATTCTCTTTTTGGGGCTTTGATTGGAATAATAATTTGTCAGTATAATCTTCACCCTCATCTAGGGGGAGCATTTCCCTGTTCGTAGCTGCATCCCAAATGCCACTCCTTTTCATCTTTTCGTTATGAATCCTTGCGTAATGATCCTGTGGTTCTGGGGTTCTGGTTATTTTTATCTCTTCCAACTGATCTCTCGAACTAACAATTTTCCCATCAATTGTAAAAGTTTTTGAATTAAGCCAAGGCTGAATAATCTTCTCGTTTATTTCTTCGAACGACAAATCATTTACAACAGCGTGGCGCTTCTGGTTTATTAACTTTACCGCACAATGCCAATATTTTTCTGGATAATCCGACATATCTGGTCTCTATTTTACTTGAAAGACATGAATTTGCATAATTTAACTAATCACTACAAGCGGTGGCTCTGAGTGAATGATCCTTCCTGATTTATCTCTCTCCGTGATAATTCTCCATTTCCTTGCGCTTGGAATCTCAAACTCAAACCTAAATTCTAAAGACGGGGGTATGTGTTGGCTTCCCCAATAGAAAGTGACATATAATCAAATTATACCTGAATTAAGGCTAAATTAGAAGAAAGTTTTACCAAAGTGACCGAGGAAATCTTAAAGTTTTATTCCATACTTTTCTATTATTTTCTCCCATCTTGCCTGTAAGGCAGGGTCTTCGTACTTAGAACCTTCTCCTATTTCATAGGGTCTAATTATTCTATGCAACAAAGGAAAGTCTCTTTCAACTCCGTTCCGCCTTAAAAACTCCCCAAGTTCTTCTAAAACTTGTCCAAAACCATAGTCAGTTGACGAATGTGAGCTACTAATACTAACTCCCGTAAAAACTACCCATTTATCATTAGCGTCTCGGTATTCTGGGACACCATAATAAGAAAAAACTCTTAGATCAGCTTTCCCTTCACCCACTCCCACTGACAGACTGTTTCCTTCCCTCCTCTGGGGTATAGCCACTACATCGGCTTCAATTAAAGAAGCCGCTTCCGCTTGAGAAAAACCTTCTTGCAAAAGTGCACGGTACATACGCGTCGCAGAATCCTGTATTCTAGTACCGGAAACAACAAAATCATCGGTAACCGCAATTAAACAGTTTCCTAAAGCATCTTTACAATTTCGAGCAATGATTTTTGGGCTTTCACTAACTTTGATTCTTTTTCTCAGCTCAACGAGTTCCTCAGTCAAGCTGTCCATCTCTTCCATAACTCTCAAAGCAACATACCTCTCGCTTCTAACATTAGCTGCATAAACAATTACGTCTTTCCCCTCTTTTGCCTCATCAACAAGATGGCGGGCAATTCCTTGGGTAGCTTCTTTTAGTTCTTTCTCGCCAACAAATCCCACATTTTCTTTAAATAAACGCACCTTTTCCGCCATTTCGTTATCGCCAACTGCTTGGGCAGTTTGGAAGGTTAAATCGAGAAAACCGACTAGGTCTTCCAATCCTTCTTTTTCTGTAAAAGCCGGACGTTCCGACTGTTTAAAAGTTATGGGGCTGACCTCAACAGATCTAAGCTGATTATTCCTGTCCGAATCATGAGCAATATCAACAACCTTCGGCACCCTTTCTCTCACTTGTATTGTCTTTTCCGTGTTTGCACGAAGAATCTCATTCTCTCCAGGTTCCGACATAGTAAGCAAATTATACTTGAATTAAGGCTAAATTAGAAGGTAAGGAAAGGAGGGTTAACAAATTCCGTTATAAAGTTCACTATATCTTAATCTTATTAGTGTGAGATTGCTTGAATCAAGAGGTATAATATATTTATGAAGCAAAGAAGTGGTAAAAATTCGAAAGATATCTCAAACATCCTCAGTGCTTATGAAGATAAGTGGGTGGCCCTAAGCCCCGATGGTAAAAGGGTTAACGCTTCTGCCAAAAGCCTTGAACAATTAGAAAAGAAACTAAGAAAGCTTGGAGACAAGGATTCCATCTATACTAGAGTGTTACCCTTCGATCAAACATTTGCGCCCTAATGCCCAAGGAATTTTTGTTCCCATCGTTCCCATTAGAATAAGCTACAGCATCAACGCTCTTTTAGATTCTGGTTCTGAAAGAAACTTGTTCCCTGCTTTTTTTGCGGAAAGATTAAATATTAATGTTAAAAAGGGCCAAATTAAACCGACAAGAGGAATCGGAACCGATAGTGGTTAGCGCTTACACTCATAAGATTAAAATCTATGTCCAAACCATTAGCTTCGATACCCAAATAGATTTCTCTTACGAAATTGATTATCCTCTGTTAGGAAGAGATGGGTTCTTCAACAAATTTAAAAAAATAACCTTCAACGGAGAATGTGTTGAGTTAGAAAAATAATTCGCTGCTCCTTAAACTAAGGATTTAGTAATGGCTAAAGCGAATTCTTCTGGGAGCTGGACTTTTTTCTGGCTTGAGTGTCATTTCAAAAGATTCATCTTTTTTTAATTCTTTTATCGTTTCCAGCTTTTCGGTCCGGATTTCTCTTAATGGCCCAATCTCGCGGTCAACTCCAAAAACTGAACGGGAGATAATTGATTTTGAATTGTCTGAGGCACAATAAAGAACATAGACATCCCTTCTCCCTGGTTTTATATCTGAAAGAGAACCTTTTTCGCCAGGCTTAACTTCAAACGCCTGGACCCACTTACCCGCCCTCATAACTTCAACTCTTAAGGCGACATGACAAGCTCCTTTAAGCCATCTCTTCTTTGGCAGAAGGCCTGGGTTTTTCTTCAACTTCAACCTCGTTAACAACATCCAAGACTCCTGGTGCCCAAAAAGCATCCGCATAAGCCAAGCCTTTGCTCCGACGGCTCTCAACTTTTCCAGAAAGGGTCACTGTTCCGCCAGAAACCTCAACATCAATACTGTTTTTATCCCGAACAGAAATATAGGGGTCTAGGTCAATATTATCATGAACATAAGAGGCAATCTCCGCATCATCAATTGGTCCGATGTTGTAAAACGGGGAAACACCATAAGCCCCCGCTCCCCAAGGATAGCCATAAGGAGAAAGACCAACTGGGCCCATTCCCATCTGACCAGCCATTCCCGGACCATAGCCTCCACCATATCCACCTCCGTACATATTATCACCCCCTTTCTAAAAAGGGTTTATCACCTAAAAGTTATAAAAACTTGAAGGAAGGTTAAGAAAAATGTAAAAACTAACAGAAACTTCCTTACCCTCAGAGCGCAATTGCAACCAAAGGATAATGTCGCGGCGACTAATAATCCCTATCAGGCGACTATCTTCGACCACTGGCAGTTGATTAATATCTTCGGCGGCAATAATTCGCAGCGCCTCAACCGCTCCATCTTTAGGGCCAACTACTTTAAGCTCGTCCCTGCTAGTCATAATTTCCTCTACTTTAACCTCCTGCCAACGGTCACGCGTAACTTTACGCACATCATCCAAACTGACTATTCCCAGCAATTGCTTACCTTCCATTACTGGAAAAGTTCGCTCCTCTGTGCCCATAATATGCTCATTAACCAACTGGTTAACTGAAATCTGAGGACTAACCGAGGGATAGCGGGTGCGCATTATTTGAGAAACAGAAACATCCTTTAAAACATCCTCAATCACTACCTGTTCATAGCCTTGGGAAGCAATACTGGCTAAAAACCAGCCAATAAAAATCAGCCAAAATCCGCCAATCAGACTGGCACCAAAAAAAGGCACGGCAATCCCAAAAACCATGGCAATACCAATAGCGACAAATAACCAGCCAAAACCTTGGCCGACCCAAGAAGCGTAACGGGTAGCTCGTTTAAGGTCATTGGTTATTGCCCAAATAATTGAGCGAAAAACCCGACCACCATCTAAAGGAAACCCAGGCAAAAGATTAAAAAGACCGAGTAAAATATTAATCGGTCCCAACCACAAAAGCAAAGTAGAAAGAGGGCTTAACCCGGCCAAAATTTCTCCTGGGGCCAGCAAAATAGCTTGAAAACCGCCGGCAGAAGCAACTCCCAAAAACAAAAAAAACACTCCTAAAACAATACTGGTTAGCGGCCCGACAATTGCCATTAAAAACTCGGTCCCGGCCGAGGCTGGCTCCCGCTCAATATTAGAAACTCCGCCAAAGATAAAAAGAACAATCCGGTCCACTGGCAACCCTCGAGAGCGAGCCACTAAAGAATGGGCAATTTCATGGGCCAAAACTGAGGAAAAAAACAAAAGTGAAGCAGCGATTCCGAGTCCCCAGTTAAGTAAAGGACTCCACTCTGGGTGTAAGGCCGGAAAAACTCCCACGGCTAAATCAAAAGTCACTAGCAAAAAGATAAAAATCCAACTCCAGTTGATATCAATTTCAATCCCAAAAATTCGACCAATACGAAAACCTCCAGGCATATCCTTGCCTCCCCGTTGAAAATAGCCGATTTAAAAGAAGTTTAGGATGAAAATTAGGTAATGATTTTGTAAATTAGTTATGATTATGGTTTCCTGGCCATTGGGCTACCGCATTTAGGGCATTTCATCTGGTAACAAGGCTGGCCTGCCAGATGAGGGACTTCAGTTTTGCACTCGGAATTAGTACAAACACAAGTTCCTCCCGGGCCGGCTGCTCTGCCCATCATTCGACCAAGACCAGGACCGCTTGGTCTCATCATTTTTACTTCACCTCCTTTCACCTCAATTGCTTTTCCAGTTACTAAAGCCTCAGCAATTTTTTTATGAGCAGCAGAAAGAATTCGCTGAAGCGTACTTTGGGAAATACCCATCTTTGCCGCCGCCTCAACCTGATCCAAGCCTTTGAAATCCGCTAGCCTGATGGCTTCAAGCTCATCAAGAGTTAATTTCACTTGCTCAAGAGCGGAAAGCGGAATTCCCCGGGGTTTAAAATAGGTAACTCCCGGTTGAAAACTGACAAACCTTGGTTTCGCTCTTCTAGGCATTTTGCAATTTTCCCTTCATAATTATGAATATATACCCATAATACTAGGGGTACGGCTTCTTGTCAAGAGCTGAAGAATCGCAGAACTTATTCTCGGCGAAGATAAAGCTTTCTTTTCTCTTCCGCAAATTTCTCAATCGCATATCTTAACATGGTTCGGGGCATTCTTCGGTAATGTTTTTTGAGAAATTCTTCCTCTTGGGCTTGGTCTTTTTTGCCTACCTCCCTGAGCATCCAACCCACGGCCTTATGAACCAAATCATGCTTATCATGTAAAAGCACTTTGGCAATTTCAAGAGTTTCTTTAAACCGATCCCTTTTTATAAAAGCATAAGTGGCAATAATGGCGATTCGCCTTTCCCAAAGATTATCAGAACCGGCCAGCTTAAACAAAACTTTTTTGTCTTTATCCAAAAGAAATTCCCCGAGAATCTTGGCGGCTGAGATATCAACCAAATCCCAGTTGTTAATGTAGACAGTATTTTTCAAATAAAAGGCAACCAGTTTTTCTTTTTGTCTTTCATCTGCTTTACCAAATTGGAGGACTAAAATCCCTAAGGCAGCTGAGCGATGTTCATGAATCGGGCTTTCAAGAAGTTCTGGCAATTCGCTTAAGGATAGGGTCTGATATTTTCGGACTATTTTTTTCAAAACTGGCGTGGTAATCCCCAAAAAAATATCCCCTTCCCCATATTCTCCTTTGGCGGTTTTGAAAAACCGCAATGAATTATCGGCTCTTTTGGGATTGGCTAGTCTTTTTAATTCTTGTTTAAGGTTATGAGAATTCATAAAAATTATTATAACCTATTGCTCACCTTCTTACGGCCTTGCTACCCTGTTTTCATCCGCCTTTTATCCGGCAAAAATACTCTGCATGGGTATGTCTAAGCAAAGTCTAGCCATAAGCGGGGTCGTCAATACTCTCGATCTCGGCGCCAAAACCTTGGGAAGAATCTCCCCTCTTCGCCAAGCTTTTGTTAAGGCTTATGATAAGCAAATTAAAAGAATATATGAACAAAACCTCAGCCAAGGCTTGCAACCAGAGGCAGTGCTTCAGCATCGCCGTGATATGGCCCTGGCAATTCTTCATACTGTTGACCGAGCCTTGGCTCAAAATCTTTTGGGCCCTGCGACTCGGCAGGGAACTTTTAAAGTGATTACCAATGAAATTCTTTTTGCTCATCAAGAAAACGAGGCCAAAAAAGCTTTCCAGGCCCAATACCAGGCAATTCCGCCCAGTTTGCTAGTTCTTAGTCCTACCAAAAGCTGCAACTTACATTGCTCTGGTTGTTATGCTGACTCAAGTCTGGCCGGAGAAAAGCTTCCTTGGGCTCTACTTGAGCAGGTTGTCCAAGAAGCTCGTCAACTTTGGGGTACCCGCTTTTTTGTTTTTAGTGGTGGTGAGCCTCTGGCTTATCAGAACAACGGCCAAGGAGTAGTTGAGCTAGCAGAAAAAAATCCCCAATGCTTTTTTTTAATGTTCACCAATGGGACCTTGATAAGCGATAGTGTTGCCAAAAAACTGGGAGCCATTGGCAACTTCACGCCCGCCATCTCGGTTGAAGGCTTAAAAGAAAGCACTGATAAACGGCGAGGGACGGGAGTTTTTGATCAAGTAATTGCTGCTATGCAAAGACTAACCCAAGCCCAAGTGCCTTTTGGAATTTCTCTTACCGCTAC
>DATKVU010000120.1:0-1108 GCA_035529915.1 Clostridia bacterium | reverse complement strand
ACCACAGTTTGCACCACCTTCACCCCCGAAGAACTGCTCGGCTGGAGCGCCTACTTCAGCATCCTGAACGAGGACCAGCAAAAGGAAATCGACAAAGCCAAACGCCGCCGCTAACCCGGCGGCTTTTTTGTTGTGTAGACTGATCAAATAGGTCGTGCCGGCACAGTGGCTAGTTCTTACGAAGCCAGAATAAATCTGATCGTACAGGGCGAGCAAAAGGTCAAAGCCCTGCAAGACCGTATTACCGCTCTGTCAAAGCAGTTAAAAGAGTTAACTAAACTGGACATAGGTGGCACTTTTGAAGAGTCGTTAGTTTCAGGAGCTATATCCAAGTTAAGAGTAGCGCGACAAGGCGAAATAAAAGCTGTAGACGGTGTGGTTAAAGGGCAGCGGTTAATAAATCAAAACACAGAAAGCCAATTAGTAAAACAACTTCGACTAAATGCTGCTGTAGATTTATACGGACGACGGTTGAAGGCACTTTCGCGGACGGACGCAGGTGACCAAACACAATTTCAAGGCCGTATTGCCGACATACAAAAAGCATTTACCTTTTTTAAGGGTAAAGGAAGTGTGCAAGGGGTGCAGGCCGCTGCTACCGAGTTAGGCCGTATCGTTGAATACTCTCGTGAAGTAAACAGACTAGAAACAGGAAGACTTAAATCTCAAGAAAAATTACAAGGTTTTGCGGCTGAAATAAGTAAGTTCAAAGCACTCGGTTTGAACACCGCTAAAGCGGAAAAAGCCTTTGAAAGTTTTGCGGTAAACGCCGGAACAAACAAATATGCTTTAGCTCAAAAATTTAACGACATTTTAATTAGGAGACTGCGCTTACTTAAGGACGAAAGCCGAGAAAACGCACGGGTAGCAAAACAACAGTTTGGTGCCAGTTCTCCCATCCAAGGAGCGGTAGACCTTATAGACTCACCCATCAACAAAGCAATGGGTACAAAGGCTGCTGTAGCCCTGGCACAACAAAAACAGCAAGCAGCAGCAGATGAACTAAAAGCACTACAAGGTGGTACTAAATCTGCTGTAGCCCTAGCACAACAAAAACAGAAAGCAGCAGCAGATGAACTAAAAGCACTACAAGGTGGTACTAAATCTG
>DATKVU010000119.1:0-1371 GCA_035529915.1 Clostridia bacterium | reverse complement strand
CAGCTCATTTTTCTTGCCTCTTGGCTAGCTGCCTTTTTAGGTCTATTACTTCTACCATTAGCTCGCCTATGCATTCTTTTAAGTTGGTGATTAGTTCTTCTTGTTCTTCTTCTCGTTTGCTTTTTCGTCCCATTCTGTTTTGCCTCGTGTTGGTTGATTATTATTCTGTTATAGTAGATTATACCTTCTTCTTTTTTCTTATTTTATTAATGAACTTCATAACTTCATTTATGTTTTGGTAGCCTAATGGTTCTTTTGGAATCTGTTTTTTACCACACCAAGCCAAAACTTCTACTTCATCACTTTCCATATCAGGCTTTTCTTTCAAAATATCCAAACCTTCAGTATCAAAACCTTCAGATATTCTATCGTAATTATCCCCATAATTACCAGGTCCAAACTGTATTGAAACAATCCATCCATTATTAAATTTTAAGTGAAATCCTTTATTATCACAAGTTCTAAAAGCCTTTTTTGTTGCTTTTAAAGGTTCAAATTTCGTTTTCATTTTTTTTGTTTTCATTTTGTTACCTCGTATTATAGTAAAGCTTATGTATAACTACTATATAAACCTTTCGCTTATTTAAGGTTTTCCAACCGCCTATTATGAACCCACCCACTATAAGCCAGCAAAACAAACAAGAACAACAAAGCAAAAAAAACAAGCCAAAAACTCACTGTCCCTGGGACACGAAGCCAAAAACTCACTTTCTTTCCCTCCACAAATGATAAATCTTACAATCAGTCACACCCAAATGCCTACTATCAGGCCTACCATAACCCTCACACCTACTCCTACAAATATCCAAGTTCCGACTAGTAAGCTCATTCTCCATAGCAACACGCTTCCAAAAACACAAAGGCAACACCACCTTAGGCAAAACCTTAGTCTCATCACCCACCAAACCATCCAAATCCAACCTTACACCTCATCCCCAAACACATCCCAACCAGCTCGCTTTTTTCTAGCAAAATAATCAAGCTTTCTTCCAACACATAACTTATCAACCATATCGTAAAAAGATTGTGGTTTAGCTGAGTGTTCAGTTCTTTTTTCACTAATTAATGTTGAAAACTTTTTGTTATCCCAAACTGGAGAACCTTTGACTGCTAAAATACAATGTTCGGTTACATTTCTTAACCAGTAACCAACACCAATATTTATCTTATTCCAAGTCAGAATGGTTTTTGGTGCAAAACCCCACTCTTCTAAAAGCTCATAAGCGTCTTTCATAAACCCATTTGTAGTCCATAGCCATAAAATACAATCTGTTTTAGATGGTATTTCTATTTTCATTATTTCTTCTTGACTCATTTCAGGGTAAGGGTTTGCTACTCTACTCATAGGATTTTCTGGAGAATATTTTGTTC
>DATKVU010000118.1:0-7598 GCA_035529915.1 Clostridia bacterium | reverse complement strand
GCTTTGGATTGCTGGCAAGATAGCCCCTCAAGTTCTTTCTCAATACCTGAATGAAAAAGATGTTTTAATTGAAGAGGTGGATGATAACCGCGAGGCTTATCAGAAAGCCTGGATTTTAGTGGCGCCAATAAAAAGCGGCGGGGGGAGCCGGACGAAATTTTTTGAAGCCATGGCTTCTGGTTTACCTATTGTCACCACGACCCACGGGATTGAGGGAATCGCTGCGGAGAACAACAAAGAGGTGATCATCAGAGATAATCCAAACAAACTGGCGAGCGAGGCGATTAAACTGTTAAGAAGCAAAAAGCTGAGGGAATCAATTGGCAGTAGCGCCCAAGAACTGGTCAAAGAGAAATATACTTGGCAAAGCAGCGCTAAACAACTTGATCACCTGTATGAGGAGGCTACCAGTGCCAACAAAGAAGATTGATTTATCAATAGTCATTCTTAGTTACAATACAGAAAAGTTTATTAAGGCTTGCTTAGGATCGGTAATAAAAGCAGCCCAAGGGCTTGCCAAACCGGTGGAGATAATTTTTGTCGACAATGCTTCAACTGACGACTCGGTTAAAGTAATAAAAGAAGAAAAAACAAAGCATAGAACCGAAAAGATAAAGATAGAAATCATTTTAAGCAATAAAAATCTAGGCTATAGTGGCGGTAACAATTTAGGGCTCAAGCAGGCAAAAGGTAAATATATCCTTTTTCTGAATATGGATACGATTGTTTTCCCTAATGCCTTCAAAGAGGCAGTCGAGTTTATGGAAAGCAATAAGAAAGTTGGCGCCTTATCGGCAAAGACTCTTCTTATTTCTGGAGGAATGGATCCCGATTGCCATCGTGGTTTTCCTACACCCTGGGCTTCAATTAGCTATTTTTTAGGTTTGGAAAAGTTATTTCCCAAAAGCAAAATTTTCGGACAGTATCATCAGTCCTATTTAGGTTTTGACAAAAATCACGAAATTGATGCTGGCTTCGGAACTTTTATGATAGCCAGAAAAGAGGTACTTGATCAAGTTGGCCCTTGGGATGAGAGTTATTTCTTTTATGGAGAAGATTTAGACTATTTTTACCGAATTAAAAAAGCCGGTTATAAGATTTGGTTTTACGCTAAACCTCTTTTACGCCATTTCAAAGGAGGAAGTTCTGGCTTAAGAAAGGAATCAAGAAAGCTAAGTTCCGCGTCTAGAGAAACAAGAATTAAAACAGCCCAGGCTTCGGTGAAAGCAATGGAAATTTTTTACCACAAGTTTTACAAAGACAAATATCCTGCTTGGGTAACTTTTCTGGTTTTGATGGGAATTAAAATCAAAGGTTTTTTTAGAATTTTGTATCATCGTTTCAGCTAAAAAATGAAAATTGGCATTGATTGCCGAATGTATGGACTTAAACATACGGGTAGTGGCCGTTATATTAAGAATTTGCTTGGGAAACTATTGACGATTGATAAGGAAAATGAGTATATAATTTATTCAGGGAAGGAAGAAATGAAGGAAATTCGGGTTTTTCTTAATAATTTGAGCAAAAAAATTCATCTTCCCAAAATAAGATTTGTTTTAGCTGACATAAAACACTACTCGTTAAAAGAACAGTTAGTCTTCCCTTTTCTGCTTTATAGAAAAAAGTTGAATTTGGTCCACTTTCCTCAATTTAATCTTCCTGTTTTCTATTGGGGAAAGTATGTGGTAACCGTTCATGACCTTATTAAACATACTTCAAAAGGAACTCAAACAACTACCAGATCTCCGTCCGTTTATTGGTTTAAGTATTTAATATATCGAGCAGTGTTCTGGTTGGCTGTTAAGCGAGCGGTTAAGATTTTGGTCCCGAGCCGGTTTGTTAAAAGCGAGCTTATTGAACAATATAATCTTGATCCCGAAAGAATTATTGTCAGTTACGAAGGGGTTGATTCTCAAATCAAGGCTAGTGTCAACCCCGAAAAAATTATGCAAAAATATAGCATAAAAAAGCCTTTCCTCCTTTATGTAGGCAATCTCTATCCTCATAAAAATGTTGAAAGATTGATTGAAGCAGTAAAGCTTTTGGATATTAATCTGGTGGTTGTCTGTGGCAGAAGTGTCTTTTGGGAGAGGCTGGAAAAGAAAGTTGGGAGAATGAAAGCAGAAAACTGGGTAAAATTGGTTGGATTTGTTCCGGACAAAGAGCTGGCAGTTTTATACCGGCAAGCTAAAGCCTTTGTTTTTCCCAGTTTATCTGAAGGTTTTGGCCTTCCCGGGCTAGAAGCCATGGCTCAGGGGATTCCAGTGGTCGCCTCCGATATTCCGGTTTTTAGAGAGGTTTACAACCAAGCGGCCGCCTATTTTAATCCCTTTTCTCCAGAAGAAATGGCCCAAACAATAAAACAAGTCACTCAAAATACAAAGCAGAGGCAAAAACTCATTAAGGAAGGCAAAAAGCAGGCGAAAAAATATTCGTGGGAAAAGATGGCCAAAGAGGCGCTGGCGGTATATAATGCGGCCACAAGATGAGTAGCTTTGAAATCTCCTGGTTTGGTCCTCATTTTGGTGAAGAGCCGCCGATTTCCGGTCCGCCAGCTGGCGGATCGGGAACAATCTTTTTTTGCCGCTGTAACTTGAAATGTGTTTATTGTCAAAATTGGCAAATTGCACACGAGAACATCTCGTGTAAAACAGTGAGCGAAGTCGAACTGTTAAAGGTCATATTTTCCCTACAGGAGCAAAAAGTTCATAATATTAATTTGGTTTCGCCTACAGTTTGGGCTTCTAAGTTAAGAGAAGTGATTAAAACCGCCAAAGAAAAAGGCTTAAAAATCCCTGTGCTCTGGAACAGCAATGCTTATGAAACAGTTAAATCCCTACAAAAGCTTCAAGGGTTAGTAGAAATTTATCTTCCCGATTATAAATATGCCCAGGACAGCTTAGCGATTAAGTATTCCAATTGTCCAGGCTATCCAAAACTGGCCAAAGAGGCAATTTTGGAAATGCAGCGCCAGGTGGGTGACTTACAACTTGACAAAAAAGGAATTTCCAAAAAGGGCTTGATTATCCGTCATTTAATTCTTCCTGGTCACTTGGAAAACAGCAAAAGATGCTTGGATTTTATTCGCTCTGTTTCTAACAGGGTGCATTTAAGCTTGATGAGCCAGTATAATCCTACTTACAAAGCCCGCGAGTTTCCGGAAATAAACCGGGTTTTAACCAGAAAAGAGTTTGAGGAAGTGAGAGATTATGCTAAGAAACTGAGGTTTAAATATGGTTGGATTCAAGAGTTTGGCGGAGTGGTCAAATGTCTAAACCCGGATTTTTGCCAGAAAAATCCTTTTACTCATAATTAACGATGAAGGTTGCTTTAGTTTATGATCGAGTGAATAAATGGGGCGGAGCCGAAAGAGTGCTTTTGGCTTTGCATGAGCTTTGGCCCGAAGCGCCACTTTATACTTCAGTTTATAATCCCGAAACTGCCCCTTGGGCAAAAGTTTTTAGAGTCATCCCTTCTTTTTTGCAGGCCTTCCCTTTGGCGAAAACTAATCATGAACGGTATTCCCTTTTAATGCCCTTTGCTTTTGAAAGTTTTAATTTTGATGAGTATGATTTGGTTATTTCCTTAAGTAGCGAGGCAGCCAAAGGTATCCTTACCAAACCGAAAACTCTTCATTTATGTTATTGCCTGACCCCAACCCGATATTTATGGAGCGGTTGCGATCAGTATTTTGACTCTCCGGCAAAGAAAATTTTTGCCCAACCTTTTATTAAAGCCTTAAAAGCTTGGGATTTGGTGGCCGCTCAAAGACCGGATGAATATATTGCCATTTCCAAAACAGTCCAAGAAAGAATTGCCAAGTATTACAAAAGAGAAAGTGGGGTTGTCTATCCGCCGGTGGAGACTGATAAATTTAGAACTATGAACTATGAAGCAAGAGCGATAGTGGATAAGTATTTTTTGGTCGTCTCAAGATTAGTAAAATACAAGAAAGTTGATTTGGTAGTGGAGACCTTTAATCGCTTGGGATGGAGTTTAAAAGTCATAGGAGTTGGTAGAGAGTATGAAAAGTTACGGCGTCGAGCGGACAAGAACATCGAATTTTTAGGGCAGTTGACAGACAAAGAGCTTTTGGGCTACTATCAAAATTGTCAGGCAGTCATATTCCCGCCTGAAGAAGATTTCGGGATTGTGCCTCTGGAGGCACAGGCTGCCGGCAGGCCGGTAATTGCTTTTAGAGCCGGAGGAGCCAGGGAAACCGTCATTGAAGGGAAAACCGGCATTTTTTTTGACAAACAAACTGTTGCTAGCTTAACTGAATGCTTAAAAAACTTTAAGAGCCTAAAGTTTGAAAGTGCTAGCTGCCGGCAACAGGCAGAGAAGTTTAGCCTAAAAAGATTCAAAAAAGAGTTTGAGTTACAAGTATTGACTAAATGGCAAAGACATACAAAGACCATCTTTACGCCCTAATTGTCTGTGGCGGTAGTGGCACTCGACTTTGGCCTCGTTCCCGCCAAAAAACTCCCAAGCAATTCCTGGAAAAGTTTTATGGTGAAAAATCTCTTTTTGCTCAAGCTGTCCAAAGGGCTAAGCTGCTTACCAGCAGCGATAAGATTTTTGTGATTACCTTGGAAGACTATGTTGATGAAGTTCTTCAGCAGGGGAAAATAATCCTTCCCAAAAATGTGATTACCGAGCCTTTTGGGAAAAATACGGCGATGGCGATTGGGGTGGGAGCAGCCTATATTAAGAAGGTTGATCCAGAGGCAGTGATTATGAATTTTTGGGCTGATGCGGTGGTTAAGCAAAATGATGTTTTTAAAAAAGGGTTGGAGTTGGCCGCCAAGACAGCTAGTGAGACAGGCTTTTTGGTAGTGATTGGCTTAAAACCCACATTTCCCCATACTGGCTTTGGCTATATCAAGGTAAGAGGGGAATTTAGCAAAGTTGGAGGCAAGGTTTACCGAGTAGATTCTTTTAAAGAAAAGCCGGACTTAAAAACTGCAGAAAAATTTATCAAAAAAGGCAATTATTTTTGGAATACGGGAATTTTTGTTTGGTCAGCCAAATCAATTTTTGAGGCTTTTTCAAAACACGCACCCAAAATTTATGACTTGCTTAGGGAAATCAGCAACAAAATCGGAACTAGCCAAGAAAGGTCAACTTTTCTAAAAGCCTATGAAAAAGTAGAAAATATTTCGATTGATTTGGCAATTGCAGAAAAGGCAGACAATTTACTTTTGGTTCCGGCCAGCTTTGGCTGGAGTGATATTGGCGATTGGAAGGTAAATTACGATTTAAAGCCTAAAGATAAAAATAACAATGTGATTGAGATTTTCGGTGAAAATGGCTGGCATTTGGGGGTAGAGACCAAAGATTGCCTAATTGAAGCGGAAAATCGGCTGGTGGCGACGGTGGGGGTTTCTGACTTGATTATTGTTGAGACAAAAGACTCTCTTTTGGTTTGTGCCAAGGATAAAGCCCAGGAAGTCAAAAAAATTGTCAATGCCTTAAAAGAAAAAGAGCAGAAAGATTATCTTTAAACCTATGCTTTATCATTTTGCCAAGCGAGTGATTGATATCGTTGGTTCCCTGGTGGCAATAGTAGTCTTTTTGCCGATTGCCATTATCACCGCGATTGCCATTGAAGTGGAATCGCCAGGCCCGCTTTTGGCTGATACTCCACAAAGAGTGGGTAAAGGTGGCCAGCTTTTCAAACTGCTAAAGTTTCGCTCCATGATTCCTAATGCCCACAAACTGCTCCATACCGATCCGAAATTCAAAAAACTTTTGCATGAGTATAAAAAGTCCAGTTATAAACTTCATCATGATCCTCGAGTAACCAAAGTGGGAAAGTTTATCAGGAAACACTCAATTGATGAGATTCCTCAATTAATTAATGTTTTGCGAGGAGAGATGAGTTTGGTTGGCCCCCGGCCTTATTATCCCTTTGAGCTGGAGGAGCAACAAAGAAAATATCCTCATACTAAGGAGTTAGTCAGGGAAGTCCTGAAAGCCAAACCAGGAATTACTGGTCAATGGCAAGTTTCTGGCCGAAGTGCTATCAATTTTGACAAAAGGATTCAAATGGATGTTGAGTATGCTCGGAAAGAGTCGTTGTGGTATGATATTCTAGTCTTGATTAAGAGTCCTTGGGCAATGGTTTCTGGGAAAGGAGCAGTATGACTGAAATAGACACGATTAAAAAACTTTCTTCTGCTGATGAAGGAGCGGTTGAAAAAGTTGAAAAAAGGAGCTTTCAGATGAGCAAAAGAGCCAAAACAGTTCTCCTTGCCCTGGGAGGATTAGTCTTTTTGCTCTTGCTAGGAAGTCTTTTTGCCTTTTTGGCCGTTAAATCCTTGCTTGCCGAGAGAGCTCCTTTAGAAAAAGATGTTGCTGCTCTCCAGCTAGCAGTGAAAGAACAAAACCTGGCTAAAGTAAAAGAGAGTTCGACAGCTTTAAGCGCGGATTTAAGCCGGCTTAAAGAAAAGATTGATCGCTATTCCTTTGCTGGGTCACTTCCAGTTATAAAAAATTACTATCATGATGCCCAGCATGGGGTTAATGCTGGCTTGGCTGGTTTGAAAGCAGCTGATTTAGTAGTCGAGGCGATTTCTCCTTATGCTGATATTTTAGGCTTAGGTGAAGAGAAAACAGCTACTGCTGAAGGAAAAACTACTCTTGATCGGGTTACTTTTGTGGTGACCACTTTGGATAAAATCAGACCTCAGCTAGATGAGATTGGCAAGGAGCTTGAAAGCGCCAGGAAAGAGATGGACCAGATTGACCCCAACCGTTATCCTAAGGAATTTCGGGGGATAAAAGTCCGAGAAAATTTGCTTTTGGCAATTAATAGCTTGGATCAGCTTTCCTCTTTGGTAAATGATGCTAAGCCTTTGCTGGAAGTAGCCCCAGACCTTTTGGGCGTTTCTACTCCCAAAAACTACTTTGTTCTTTTTCAAAACGATGCCGAGTTACGACCGACTGGTGGCTTCATGACTGCTTACGGAATTTTAAAGGTCGACAACGGGAAAGTTACTCCTTTGCTCTCAGAAGATATTTACAGCTTGGATGCTGCTTTTCGGAAGCGCCTACCCGCACCAGAACCAATCAAGAAATTCCATAAAAACGTTCCCTATTTTTACTTGAGGGACATGAATCTCTCGCCCGACTTTGCCGAGTCAATGAAGCTTTTTATGGAGCACTACCAAAACAATGTCAGTGGAGCCAGAAAAGTCGATGGCGTAATTGCGGTTGATACTCAGCTTTTAGTTTCCTTGGTTGAGGTTTTAGGACCAATTGGTGTGCCTGAATGGGGAACTTTTTCTGCAGAGAATGACAAAAGATGTGATTGCCCTCAAATTGTTTATCGCTTGGAAGAAATTGCTGATAAGCCGATTTCGGAAATGAAAACTTCCCGTAAGGCGGTCATTGGGCCTTTAATGCACTCAATTCTGGCTAATGCTTTTAATAGTCCGAAAAGCAAAATTGCCACCCTTTTTAATGTTGGTTTGACAGCAGTTCAAGAAAAACATGTTATTTTTTATCTTTTTGATGAGAAAGCGCAAAAAGCAGTTGAGGCCTTTAACTTAGCCGGCAGAGTCAGGGAATATGATGGTGATTATCAACTGCTGGTG
>DATKVU010000117.1:0-1155 GCA_035529915.1 Clostridia bacterium | reverse complement strand
GGAGAAGGCATAATAACCAAGGTAACTCCAGTTCAGAAAACCACGCCTTTGACAAAGTTGATTTCATTAACTACTCCTAAAACAAAGCCAATTTTGAGGAGAGGGGGGGCAATTGAAACACCTGCTCCAATAGTTACTCCTTCCCCACCACCGCCCTTTATTATTCCTTTTATTTCAGGGATGGGTGGGAGAATTGCACCGCCAGTTTCAAAACAAGGTTTTAATGTCTTTGTCAAGCGCGCAAGAGTAAAAAAAGGCCAGCCGCAGTTTATGAAAGCGAACACATTTCCGCTAAGCGAAAGGAATGCTTTAAGTTTTGGAAGCAGGGTTGTTGACAATTCTGCTGCACGAACCTTCAGGGTTGCGCAGGCAAAAAAGAAAGCAAGGCAGAAAATGTTTAACGACAATTATTGGAATATGTTTCAAAACAAAAGCTATCAGCGCAAGAAACACATTATTGAAAAAACAAAGTATGCAATAGATTCTCCCGGAGAAATAAAACAAATTAGTGCTGAAGGGTGGATTGCAAATAACAGGAAGCGCTGGATTCGAGGGCTAACAATGAAAAAAATCAAGGCAAAAAAATTAAGGGGGGCAATTTTCTGATGGGCGAACCATTTCAAACAGATAATGACGCCTACAAGCGCTGGTTTGCAAGGCAGAAAAACCGCAGGATTCAAATCCATAACAATTATGTAGAGTTGCAAAACCGAGCAAGCAGTTCAAACGCAAACACCTGGAATGCTTTCAGGGAAAAACAGGCAATTATTAAGGCAAAAAGCCAGAGGAGATGAAAAAATGCCTGAAAAAAGAAACTCATATCTGAAAAGAAAAAGAAAAATGAATGAATCAGGAAGCGTTTTCATCAGATTAACTTATTTTGTAATGTTCATAATGGGATTATGGCTTGTGCTGGCAATTGTTAACCCGTTCTATGATGAAATAAACCCCCTGCTTGACAACACCGCGTTTGGGGTATATGGGGTATTGCTCAAAGCAGTTGTTGTTTTAATAATTCCAGCTTTTGTAATTTGGGGAATAATGTTTATTTTCACAGCTCCAGCGAGGCCAAGGCAAGATGACTATGTTTAAAAAAAAAAAGTTACTGTTACCAGTATTCTTCTTATTCTTAATTGGTTACGCGGTTGCTGGCCT
>DATKVU010000116.1:0-2082 GCA_035529915.1 Clostridia bacterium | reverse complement strand
AAGTTTGTTTTATTTTGTTTTTTAACCCCCTATTCCAGCTTCGGACTGAATGTTGCGTTGTAAACTTTGCGCGCTTGTTACGTCATTAGCCACTACATACGCTTGGACTGGTTGCTGTGTTTGTTCTCCTATAACTTGTGCCAATTGATTCGTTCCTCCTTGACCAACTACATTGAACGCTGGTGGTTGTGATATTGCACCCCCACTTGGACTTGATGCACCGCCTGTTCCGCCACCGCCTTTTGCGTTTGGTATTTTTACAGAAACAATCTTTTTAACATTACGCAAACCATTTGTAAGAATTGCAGCAGCATTGATAAATTTTAAAGCTGTTTCAAATGGCGTTACTGTTGTTGCAGCCAAAGCATCAGAAACCCCTCTATAAGTGTTTAAAGTCGCACTCGCTATCGCAAATCCTTTTCCAGCAACCGTTGATTCCCCAGCTATATTTGACAATTGATTTAACGCATTTTCCGTATCGTCTAAAGTTTTTATTTTCGCTTCTAGTGTGGCATCGTCAATAGCTTTTTGAGCATTTGCCGTTTCTTGTTTCAATTTAAGGTCTTCGGCTGCTCTCGCAATAGCTGCTTCTGCATCTTTTTCGTAAAATTCTAATTGTTGAGCATCGTAAGCATCTTTTTGTGCTTGTTTTAAAGCTAAAACGGTTTCAGATTCTTTTCCGTAATACTGTTCAGCTAAAGCAATTTGAGCGTCATAGTTGGCTTGTATTTTTCTAAGTTCTTCGTTTCGCCTTTCATCTTCGGTGTCTATTAACGCTTGACGTATGCTTTCTAAAGCAGCAGCTTTGTCCTTTTCTCTTTGGATAGCTTCGGCAGCAGCCTTATCCTCTAAAGCCTTTATTTCTGTATTTCTTTTTTCCCTTTGTTGTGGGCTTAAACTACCTTTTTCTAAATTCTTTTGAAGTTCAGCAATTTTGGTTTGTAAATCAGCAGCACTACCCTCTAATTGTTCTGCTGTTTTTATAGCATCTTGACCATTCTTAACTGTTGTTACGCCTTGTTCTGTTGCAAACTTAGCAGCACCATTAATTCCACTAAAGGCAGCTACCGTTGCATTCTTAATAGTATCCCACCAATCTGGTTTTAAACTTTCATCTCCAGCAATTACTTTCGCTCTTGCTTCTGCAGCCTTTGCGTAAAGAACCTCTGACTGTGCTTTTAACCTTGTTACCTCAATAACGGTAGCAGCATTCTTAACCAATAAAGATTCAGCTTGTTCTAAACTTTCAGCATAGCCAACCGATTCTCCTAAAGCTTTGTTGTATTGTTGTAGCGCTTCTTCTTTTGAAATAGTGCCTTGTTTTGCCAATTCAATGGTATCACCCATTTTTGTGATTTCGGCTTGTACTTTTGATACAGCAGAAAGAATTTCGGATTGTGCTTCTTTATAGGCTTTTGATTCAGCAGTTGCACCACTTACAGCTTTTGAAAGTTTATCCCAATTTGCAATTAACAAGCCAACACCCACAACCAAAGCACCTATCCCAGTAGCCACAATTGCTTTTTGTATTCCGCTCAATCCTCCAATAAAACCTCCAACCGCTTTTGTAGATTCGCCAAACCCTTTATAAAGTTTTACTATTTTGGTTGCGTAACCATCTGTAACCTTGTCTAAGGCTGCTATAATTTTACTACTTTTTACGCTTTCTTCTCCGTAAGATTGTGTTTCAGAAATAGCTGCTCTTCTTTCAGAATTTAATTCTCTAAGACCTAACTTTTCATTTTGTATTTCTGTTTTTAAAAATTCCGACCTTTCTTTTAATTGTTTTTGAGCTTGTAGGTCTGTCTTTGCTGTTTGCTTTCTTACTTCCTCAACTTTTAAAAGTTCTTTCTCTAAGTCAATTAATACTTTTCTTTGTATTTCAAGCTGCTCATTTAGGTCTTGTATGTTTTCTTTACTTTGACCTAGACTTGCATTTATTTCTATTGTTTTGACTATCGCCATTTTATATTGTTTTTAATTGTTTTGTAACCATCTTTTAAAGTCAAGGGTAGTTTGTATTTGCCCTGTGCAATTCTTATCGCTTCGGTTTCTCCGTTAACGTATTTCAGCAATTCTAAA
>DATKVU010000115.1:0-1469 GCA_035529915.1 Clostridia bacterium | reverse complement strand
GTGCCGCAAGAGTTTGTTAAATACTCAGACTACAAGGGCGATTCGGCATGGGGGGCTTTTGTTCAGCTTGTTGCCGACACAATTGGCCTCTTTAATCGAATTGCTGAAAAAGTTATTTCAGGGGCACCGGGTGTTAAAAGTATTTTTAAACTTTATGATCCAGGTTTCTTGAGGGGTAAAGCAAAAGAAGAAGCGGAACCCATACCTGTTGATATGCAGGACTTTGCTGCTGAACCTGACTTGCCGACTCCTGATCAGTCTCACCCATTGATTAGAGCCATTGATAATGCAAACGAAAAATACGCCTTAATAGCTCAAGATATTAGGCAAGTAGCTGAAAAAGTTACAAAAGAATACGAAACTGAGTTTAAAAAAACTGTTGGTAAAGATCCGCAGAAAAAAGATTATGATAACCCGCCTAAAGATAGCGGCATAGTTCCGTTACGAAAACGTATTAATACTGAAACTAACAAGCTGCGCACACAGTTAAACAAAGCGCAGACAGAAATACTGAACATCAATAAACAGCTAAGAGATGAAGGTCTTGAAGTTTTTGAAATTGACCTTACTCAAGCTGAAGAAGATGTTGGTGTAAACAAATCAATTACGCCGGGCTATCTAGGCAATTTGTTCTTAGAAGTAGCGGGCATTTTTGATGTGATAGCTTCGGCACCGCCCGAGGGTGGTGTTGTTTTATGGGAAAACAAGCCTGAAAAAGAAGTTCTTTATGCTGGTAAACCAAGGCCGTTACCAACCAAAACAGCTGCTCAACAAAAAGCTGAGGCTAGAGATCGCCTTATAAAAAGAACTAAAGAGGGCAATCAAAGCGCTCTTGGAAAGTTTGGTAGTGTAGTCAAAGAAGTGTTCACCAAGAACGGCTATAAAAATACCGTACGAAACCTGCAAAACCGTCTTGTGTATTTTGCAGATAAAGAAAAAGAACTTGACCGTCTTGGCAAATTAATTCTCGTTGGTACAGATTCAACTAAGACGGATGACGAGATCAACTCGATCGACACCTCTTATCAAAGCGCTATGGGGAAAGCGCAGAACTACAGTAATGAGTTCAAAGAGTTTACTGATAACGCTATCGAATCAGTACGGGCGATAATGCAGGCTACGAAAAAAAGCTATGCCGAGACACTTGCAGACTTGCAGATGTACATGACTGGATTACACGATTTTGAACGACGTATGGAGCTTTTTTACAGAAACGTTCCTTTAACGGATGCTGCAGACACCAAAAGACAACGTATCTTTGAAGAGTTGAGCGGCAAGTTATTGATTGATTTACGTAAACAAGATGCTAAAGCTGCTGACATAATTGTTAAAGAATTAAAGCAAGAGCTTGTTAAATTAACTACAGACCTCGCTAATCAAAACACCGCTCTTGACCCCGAAAAACTTACACCCGGTGGCTACATGTACAACCCGTTGGGTTACGACATAGATGTAGCTTTAGAGTTTAA
>DATKVU010000114.1:0-2018 GCA_035529915.1 Clostridia bacterium | reverse complement strand
TTTTCAACGAATGGGCTTGTTTCGGCTGCTCCATACTTCAAGAAAAAGGACGTCGTTGTTTGTGCTGACAATGATATCGCCACAAAAGAAAAGACAGGGAAAAACCCCGGTCTTATCGCAGGAAAAAAGGCAGCTGAATATCTTGAATGTCCGCTATTTTTGCCACATTTTGAAAGTTTAGAATTTAGCGACTTCAATGATTTGCACGTTAATTTTGGTTTAGATGAGGTGAAAAAGCAATGCTTGATTTAGACTCTATAGAGGAAAAAGAAGATGTTGTTTCAAAAATAACGAGCGAAGTAGTCACGGCTTTTGCTTCTGGTGGAAAAAATCAAGCTATAGTTGCTTTTACAAAAAGGGTATCAGACATTCGTGAACTTTCAAAAGTTGATTGGATCAGGCTAAAGGCTGAGGCTAATTCTGTCGTCGGAATGAAAGAAAAAGATCTTGCCGATATTCGCAAACGTCCTGTTGTATCTATTTCGACAGGTTGGGAAATTGATCTCGATATGGATTCAACAGGAGGCACAAAGGGAGGCCTAAAGAATTGCAACATAATACTTTCAAGTCACGAAAGAATCAAGGGTAGAATAAGGTGGAACGATTTCCTAAAAAGGCCAGTCATTACTGAATCAGTGCCATTTTTAAAAGGTGTTGTAGTTGATGAAAATGGGTGGATTGAAATTGACGAAAATGTTATGCCTCAACTCAGGTCATGGTTGGCGATGGATTATGCCGAGTTTGGGAAGGACTGCCTATCCGATGCCGTCACGAATGTTAGTCTTCACGACAGCTTCAACCCTTTGACGAGTCTGCTAGATAGTTGCGCTGATAACTGGGACCAAAAACCACGACTTGATGATTGGCTCCATTGTCTTTGCGGTGCTGAAAAATCAGAATATGCCTCTGCTGTTGGTTCAAAGTGGATGATTTCAGCTGTTGCCCGTGCTTATGAACCAGGTTGTAAAGTTGACACAATGCTCATTTTAGAGGGTGGTCAGGGTGTCGGCAAGTCGTCATTTTTGAGAGAGTTGTCTTTTGGTTATTTCCTTGAGCTTTTGACTGACATTTCAAAGGGAAAGGACGTGGTTGATAAGATGCTCGGGAAATGGATCATTGAGATGCCAGAGCTCAAAGCCCTTTCTGGTGATCGTGAGGCAAACAAGGCTTTCCTGACTCAGCAAGTGGACAGTGAGCGATTATCTTATGCGAGACGGTCACAAGGTTATCCCCGGAGATGTGTTTTTATCGGAACGACGAATGAAGATTCATATTTGAAAGATGATACCGGAGAGCGTAGATACTGGCCAGTGGTAGTTGATAAGTGTGACAAGGAAAAATTAAAACCGTGCCTTTCCCATCTTTGGGGTGAAGCTGTGATCAGATACCGAAAAGGCGAAAAATGGTGGCTAGAAGATCAGTCAATGATTGATGCTGCTATAAGTGCCCAATCTGACAAATCAGAATCAGACGAAATGGAAAGCCTCGTAAAAGAATTTATTGAAGGGAGAGAAAAAGTATTCTCTTTGGATGTTTGGCTTGATGTTTTTGGAGGCCGAAAAGACAGCTTTGATAAGTCAGTTCAAATGAGAGTGGCGAAGATCTTGAAAAAGTTGGGACTAAAAAGAAATTTAAAGGACAAATCATGGACAATTTAGCCAAATGGTGCCACCTAGTGCCACCTTGGTGCCACCTTTTCGCCAGAGGTGGCACCCTAAAAAACCCCAGTGTTTATATAAGCTCGTTTGGGTCATGGTGCCACCTTTCCACCTTTTTCTCTAAAAAGTTAAATAGGGATAAAATAGGCGTAGTAGGGACCGCTCTAAAGTTTTTATTGAAAAAAGGTCAAAAGGTGGCACCCGAGGATAAACAAACCCTTATTTCACTAGGGCAAAACGATGGTGCCACCTCTAAAACCGAGGTGGCACCATGATGAAGCTGAGACCGATCCAAGAGGATTGCATATCCGAGGTTTTCTCCTCATTTCGTAACGGTGGCACATATCACCTAGTCAACGC
>DATKVU010000113.1:0-2784 GCA_035529915.1 Clostridia bacterium | reverse complement strand
TGTTTGAGGGGAGTGAAGCAAAAAAGGCCCAGGCTTCTTTAAAAAAGTTTTCCAGGAAAAGTTTAAGCAGGCCGAAAATACCTAAGACTTGGAAGGCGAGAGTATTTGATTTGCTCGAGTTGCCGAAGCTTTCTTTTTGGGCGACGGCAAAGATGCGGTTAACGGAAGGGACAGAAGCGGGAAGAGAGAATTCAAAATAGCCGTTTTCATTGGCTTTAACTTGATATTGGGGCAAGCCAACAGCTTGAACTTTGTTGGGGAAGAATATTTTATAAATATTATAACGATTATAAATGTTATAAATCTTCGCCCAAAGGGAGAACCGATTCTCGGAGAACAAGTAAACTTCTACCTTTGAGTCTGGAAAAGCCATTCCTGAAGCTTTGGCAGTCTTTCCGGCCGGAATTTTACTGTCTTGTACTTGTATGGTGGGCGAGAGCAAAACGTCTTTTATTTCAATGTCTCGGTTGCCCTCAGGAAGAGGCAAACAAAGAGGATAACTGGCTAGCTGATTAACATCTTGAGCAATCAGGCAAATTTCTCTTACCCCTTCAACAATCGGTAAATAATAAAAAGCAAAAAAACCTTGCTCGTTGGCAGTTGTTTTTCTGGTCAAATTGATGCCAGAGAGATTAACCTCAGCAAAAGGTGAAGTCCAGCCAGTAATTAAAGTGATCATATAGCCACCGACACGGGAATAGACGGTCACCGGGAAAGAGAGATCAATTTGTTGGGGGAGGACTGGGATATAACGGTTATAAGAGTTATAAAAGTTATAAATTTTGTAAAGAAATCCTCCCACAAAACAAATCAATAAGAGAAAAAAGCATTTCCGAAGCATGAACTATATTTTAGACTTTTTGGCGTTCTTCTACAATCTCTTGGGGTTCTTGGCGGCGCTTTAAGTAGAAAGAGCCAATGAGAACAATGGCGATGGCAAGTAAAACAATAGTAATCAGCTTGTAGGGGATTACCCAGAAAGCAATAACCGCGGTTAAAGGTAAGGTATTATCTTTACCATAGTAACCAGAAAGATTGGCGGTAAAACGGCCAAAAAGCAATTTTTTCTCCCAGGAGTTTTTGTAGATTCGCGAAGTAGCAGGGAAAATATTTAAATTATCCAAGGCAAAACTGTAAGCTTTTCTTCCCAGGATATTTTTGATCTCCACGGTGGCCTTAGGAGTAATATGCAGGTCTCCCAAATTTTTAATTTCGGTAGTAAAGGCAATTGGGCCGTATTCGGAAAAGCGGGGAGCGGTAAATTGAATTATACGGGCATTTTCTTCAATCGGGCCCTCAACCGTTAAATAGACCAAAGTGCCGATTACAGTGCTGACGGCTGCTCCCGAACTTTCTGGACCAGCTCCTCCTAAGGGTTTGAAAGCAACTGAAACATATCTTCCGCCTGGTCGAGCATTGCCAGGGACTTGAAGATATAAACTAGTCGTCGCTGATTTACCCGGCATAACTGTAAGGCTGTCAGGAATTATCGCTGTCCAGGTAGAAGCGGCAAATTTATTGTCTGGCAGGGTTCCTGGTGGCAGCAATTCAGGAGTACCGTTTTTATCAGTGACAATAAAATCTTCCACATTGGCAACAAAGTAGAGAGTTTCGTCGGAGCGATTGGTAATTTTAATGGTTCTTTCGGTTTTCTCACCGGGTTTGAGACTAAAATCCAAAGTTGGGGGAGAAACACTAAAACCGCGGCCGGTTTGCGCTCTCACGCCAGTAGCTAGTAGTAAGTAGCTAGTAATAAGTAGTAAAAAGATACTGACGTTTCGGACAGTTTTCATTCTAGAATGTTGCCGTGGCTACATAAGTAATCGTTGTTCGGTAATTTCCAGCCGGAACAATGGTTGAGATTGAGGCGGCGTATTCCACGGTTGTTAGTCCATCATTGGCACCATCACCACTGCCGCTGCCAATCGGGCCAGTAGAGTCGCTTGCTAGAGTATAGTAATAAGTAGCTGAAGGATTGGCAAACTTACATCCTCCGTCAGCACTGCAAGGGTCGCTTGCCCAAACATCTCCTGGGGTAGAGGTGTAATAGGCGTCTTGGCCGCAGGGTCTGATACCAAACTTAGGACTTCCGTGAGTAATTGTGAGCGGTACTGGAGTATTGTCGTTTGTCGGTGTTCCCTGGGCATCAGCAATCCAATAGCCTATGGAGGGGGATATAAGATGACCGCTGGAAGTAGCCGTCAGACTATAACCATAATTACCATTAGTAGTAACGGTTAAAAGTTGGGCGGCCAAGCTCACTTTCGTATCTAATAGCACGCCCAGGTTTACTACAGTGGCTGTTGAGCCAATACCAGTATTTGTTGGTTCAGTTGAGCCACAGCCGGAGTTGTCAGTATTAACTGCGACACTGTCAGCCACCCCAGCAATCGTAAAAGTAATGTAGGGTTCAACCGTAGCATAGACTTGGACTGATTCAATCGTCGCAATACTGACTTTGCTTGAGTCAAGTTCAAGATTATTGTCATCACGGGTTTTTAAGTTAACAGTCCAGCGGTCAGCCGTGCCAATGTTAGTATCCGGATCTTTAGTTGGATTGACTAAAACTGGCGGATTAGTGCGGCTTATACCGATATTAATGGTAATTGTTGTTGGACCAGTTGGTCCAGTGCCTAAATTGCACTGGACTAAACCAGAACTAGGCGTAATGGTCCAATTATCGCAACTTGGGCCACTAGGGCTAAAAGAAGCGGAAAGGTCAGTATCTGCCAGGCCATTGAAAGAAAAGCCGTTAGGAGAAGCATAATTGGGATTGCTAGTATT
>DATKVU010000112.1:0-1774 GCA_035529915.1 Clostridia bacterium | reverse complement strand
CAGCCTTCTTCAAATAGTTTCCAAAAAACTCCTCATAACTCGTCATATCAAATCATCTCCATTTTTGTTTTTTATAACACGCAAAGTTATAAACACTCATGCCCGCCACCCGCACTGCGAACACACCCACACACCCGACCTAAGCTTGTGACATTGGCTGGGGCAAAAGGAACAGTTCACTTAAACTCATCTCCAATACGCCTTTGGTTTGGTTCCTTTGTTTCTAATCCCTTTCTTAAAATATGAATCTCTTTCTCAGCAACTCTTGGAATAATAATATTTCCAGCAACATGCCTTGACATTGCCTCTTGGTCTTTGTAAGAATATGCCCAAGTAACAGTCGAATGTCGGTTGGTTATTCTAATTAACAAAAGCCTGTCTTTCTTCTTTTTATCAAAACTGTAATTCCTGCGCCCTGGAATAGAAACTATTTCAAACTTTCCTGCCTTGCTTTTCCGTGTGTATAAAATCTCTTCACTCATTCAACCTCATCTCCAAAAACCTGCCAACCTTCCCGCTTCTTTCTTGCAAAGTAGTCAAGCTTTGCCTTGTAAGGAGAAGCCTTCTCAACAAGCTCGTAAAACTCACTTGGTTTTTCAGAATGCTTTCTGCGAGGAGCATGAAGAATACTCGGAATACTTTCCCCATGAAACACCGGCTTACCCTTCACAGCAAGAAAGCAATACTCATGCTGGTTCCTAAGCCAAGCCCCCATCCCAATCTTATCCTTTACCCAAATCAAAGTGCTTTTTCTCTCAAAACCCCAAGCTTCAATAACATCCAACGCTTCCCTCAAATTAATGTCAATCCCCCAAAGCCAAAGAACACAATCCTTTGCAGCAGGCAACTCAATGGCTTTAATGGCCTCCAAACTCATAGAAGGATAATGGTCACCTGAACCTCTAAAACCATCAGGGTCATAGCCACCGCTTCCAGGCCAAGGAGGGTCAACAACAATAACATTAAACTCTCCTTTCGGAAGCTCCATGGCTTTAATAGATTTAAGCTGATATTCCTTCTTAACAGAACGCAAAACCTTAGTAACCTTTTCACCACGAAACTCAGGATTGTCTTCAACAATTTTTTCATATTGAACAAGCCTAGCTGTTGTTCTTCTACTATCTCCAACTTTATTAGCTACACTTTGAAACACATCAAATGTGCCATTTTGGCACTTTTGATAATTTTCGCTTTTTCTATCCCCCCCACTTCCTTTAAGTTCAATCTTATAAAGTTCATAGATAAGAGGTGCCCTCTGTTCAGGATTCAAATGCCTTCTCAACAAATTGTCTTTAATCACATACTCCTTAATTACATCTACCCCTTCAAGTTTCACAACCTTACAGGGAACCTTTTCCAAACCAAGCTCTTTTGCAATCTTCAAACGCTGATGCCCACAAACAACTGTGTTGTCAGGAAGAATGTGTAAATCTGTTTTGATTCCATTCTTTTCAATGTCAGCCTTCAAAGGCTTGTAAACATCCTTTGGCAAAAGCTCAAAGAACTTTTCATTAAATTTGTAA
Source organism: Clostridia bacterium (assembly GCA_035529915.1). Lineage (GTDB taxonomy): Bacteria > Patescibacteriota > Microgenomatia > UM-FILTER-40-11 > UM-FILTER-40-11 > DATKVU01. The sequence goes on along the minus strand of DATKVU010000112.1, from coordinate 251 downwards.
GGCTTTAATTCTGAAACAAGAACATTCATATGAACTTATTCCCCCTCCACCCAGTGTTAAGCTTTTCCAAAACAAGCCTACGAATGTCATTAGTGAAAGCTGAACGGTTGGCCTTGGCACAATTCATCAACAAAACATTGTTGAAAAGCTTTCCTTTAAGCATTGAAAAAATCTTTTCAGAACCAATCATGTCACAATTCCTAAAATAAATGCTCATCAAAATCCACATGACATGAGTAGAGTAATATGGG
>DATKVU010000111.1:0-3645 GCA_035529915.1 Clostridia bacterium | reverse complement strand
ACTACATTAGGCGTGTTAGGGCTGATAGTCGTGATCCACTTTGTGGTGTCTTAGAAGCCGCAGGAGTGCCTGTAGAGACAGATATAACTTCAGCTACTACTAAGATATTCTCCTTCGTTAAGAAAGCTCCTGAGGGCGCTGTGATGGCTTCAGAGCAGACGGGACTAGAGCAGCTTGAGTTGTGGACTATGTATCAGGAGCATTGGTGTGAGCATAAGCCGAGTATCACAGTATATTATAGAGACAGCGAATACCTTGCTATTGGTAACTGGCTATATAATAATTTCGATGATGTTAGTGGCGTTAGCTTTCTTCCATATTCCGATCATACTTATGAACAAGCGCCTTATGAGGCAATTATGGAAGAGCAGTACCGAGAGCTAGTCAAAGCAATACCTGAGACTATTGATTGGAACATCAGTGAAGCTAGTGATGTCACTGAAGGTTCACAGGAGCTAGCTTGTGTGTCTGGAAGTTGTGAGCTAGTGTAGAACTAAAAAGCCCCTCTTCGGAGGGGCAGTTTTATTGACCAGTTAACCACTCACTTATTATTCTTTGCTCTTCTTCTGTAGGATCATAAGTCCCTTCTTCTAATGACTTAATCAAAACAGTTAAAGTTTTAATATCACTAATAAGGGCTTTCTGAGTTTCTTTGTCTGTTATTTCTTTTATTGCTGACGCTCCCAATGTACGTAATGCTTTTAGTTCTTCAGCTGCCAGTTTAAAAGCTTGCTTTGGGTCTCTTTTAATAGCTGTTGCAGAATACGCTACATTTTGAACACCTTCCCTAACAGGTTTGCTTTGAGTTGTTGCTTTTCTAATTGGCTTTAAAAGAAAGTAAAAAGGTGAAACCAAAAGTAAAGGAATGTCTGAGCGTATAGCAGCATACTTGCCCGCTGACGTTTTACCATGTGAAGTAATACCTACAGTCTGTAGAAAACGCCCTATTGCTGTTCTGTCTTGCAGCGTTGCTTTTTCTAAAACAGTTTGTCCAGCTTGTATCAGACCAGACTGCTCAAGCCTACTTTGTTGTGTAACACCTCCATCAAGAGAATCTACCATTTCATTCATTTTTCTATAGATAGTCTTGAAGTTAACTTCAGCTATTTGCTGAGAAACACCTTCTTCAGCAAAAGAGCTTCTATATTGATTAAAATAGCGTGAAAAAGCAACCCTAGCCTTGTGCATCCCTAAAGCGCTAGTGCCAAATTCATCTATAAACTCTTTAGCTTTAAACGTCATTTGTTCAAAATTCGCCAAAGTAGTTTGTTTAGAATATTCAGTTTTAAACTTACTTGCTGTTTTAGTTAAAGCGTCTTGAAAAGCAACATCAATTTCAGACCATGTAAAGTTGCCTTTAACATTAGAAAGCTGTTCTTCAATGCCTCTACTAACAGACTCTAGTTGATTTTTTATTGCTTTATAATTTTGACGATAAGTATCTAGTGTCCCAAAGTCTTTTATCTTCTTAACAGCGGCAAGTTGCAATTCTTCATCAAAAGAAAGTAAACGTGACTCTGTTCCCAAAAAAGACGGAGGCGTGTATCTTCCTTCTTCTATAGCCTTTTTAACCGCAGGTGTGCTTTCGTCTTGGATAACAGCCCAAATATCTTTATCTCTACCACTTAGTTTATCGCCTTGTTTCCTTGCTGAGAACTCTCTCCAAGACATAGCACCAGATGTTTGTGAATCTGCGGAAGGTGTCCTAGTAGACCCTACTGCTTGACGTGGTAAAAACTCACCTTCTAACGGTGTATTTTCAAAGTCAGAAAAACTTCTACGAGTAGTTGTAACTTCAGTGGTTGGTTTTATTTTAGAAACTTCATTTAATACGTATCTAACTGGTCTACCTAAAGCAGCAATGTTTAAACCAGCAGCCATTGTTTTATACTCTTGCGGGTAGTTTTCTTCATACTTTTTTAATTCTTCAGAAGAAACTTGAGCAGCATTAATAATAGCCTTACCAACAGTAGTTTTTGCTACCATCTGTGCCGCTTCTTTTGCTCCAGAAGAAACATCATTTCTAAAGTTTTCTGGAGCTAATTGCCAAAGATTTTCTGCTGATTCTGTTAAACCAGCAACAGCAACATCAAAAGCAAATCCAACAATATTACCTGCTACTTGGGTTAGCGCTTCTAAAGTATCAGGCGCTTTTGTTTTGTAGTAAGACTCCCATGTTTGTGTTACATCTCCAGAAGGAGCAGTAATATAATCAGAAAAAGTTTCTGTTATTTCTCCGCCTCTTTTTTTAGCAGCTTCAGAAACTTTATCAAGAAAAGTAACATCTTGAAACTGCGTAGGAGCTGCTTTAGCTAGCTCTTGAGTCATCTTTACATATTCTGGATTTGTTTCTTTTTCTTCTTCAGAAGGTGCGTCTTCCATAACGCTACGTAGTTGTTTTTCAAGAAGCTCATACGCTGGATTAATAGTAGCCATTTTATTTCCTACTTGTTTAGATACTTAGGTATAAAAGTTAAAACTCCATCATCACCCTTTCTGAAGTAACCGTCTTTTGTTTTAGTTACCAATCCTAACTCTGCGTTTTCAGAAACTTGTAAAGGATAATCTCTAAAATCTCCAGATTTGTCAACAATACGGACTACGTTAGTAGACGCTAGATAAGCTTTACTCCCTTCTTTTACACTATCAAGAGGTACTGTTTGAAGCTCTCCTGACATACTAGCTACAAGATTTAAATATCTTTGTTCAATGTTATTTAAAGCTTGTAAGAAAGTTTCGTCATCCATGTCTTGAGTTAAAGCTTCAACTTCATTAATCAAAAGATTTAATTCAACATTACTAACTTGACCTAAAGTAGCATCGTTTGATTTTATATCAAGAAGCGCTTTAAAGGCTTGACTTGCTTGAATAGATTGAAGCTGGCTTCTTGCTGTTGCCGCTGCTGTTCCACCAAAAAAAGAAGCAGTCCCAGCACCAAACCCAGTAGCAAGAAAGCCTTCTTCTACTGTTTTTCTTAAGTCTCTTACTTTTCTTATTTCTCCTTGAGAGTCTGTAATAATCTGTTCTACTTTTTCTGGAGTAACTACTTTTTTTAACTGATCGTCACTTAGTATTTCTTTAAAATCTTTAGGTACTTTTATAACTCCAGACTCAACATTCTTCCGCATAGCTTCTTTTATATCTTCAGGAACATACTTATATTTACTTTCTATTACCTTTAATAAAGAAGTTTTTGCAGCGTCAGCTTGCTCTTCCTCTGGTGTTTTTGGTTTTGCTGCTTGTGAAACAAGGTCTATTCTTTGTGTCTCTGCTGTTTTTGTATTAAAAATTACATTAGCGTCGCCACCTAAAGACTTCCACTCTCCATTCTTTCCTAAAGAAATAATACCTTGTTTATATGCCTCAGGGTCTCCTCTACGAACCAAAGCAGCTAAAGAAGTTTCACCTTTTTGATCTAAAGCGTTAGCTAAAGTTTGTGAGCGTCTTGCTTGCCTAGCTTGCTCTTCATTTTGTTGTCCAGCAGCCGTTAACTCCTGCATCTGAGCCTTCTTCATCTCCTCAGCCTTAGCAAGCAACTGAGCACCTTGAATAGGATCAATATTCATTACTGCTTGTGCAAGCTGTACCATGCCTTCGTAGCTTGATGGGTCTTTGATAGCACCTACTGAGCTTTTAAGCTGTTCT
>DATKVU010000110.1:0-1157 GCA_035529915.1 Clostridia bacterium | reverse complement strand
TTAAATGCCAGCCCACTTTGTCGCAGAACCAACGATTCGATGAAAATATATTTAGAATTTCCATCACCACAAGAACCACAAAAGCACTCAGGCTAATAATTCCAATAACTATCGCAAATGCAAGTTCTGCATCCATCATTCGCCGCCTTTCAGGGCTTGCTTGGCTATGTCCCTAAACTCATCTCTTGGTATATAACCATAAGGGTCGCTTTCATCATCACCGACTGCAATTTTATTTAATGCCTTCTCCAACTTCTCGACGCGGGCTTGGAGCTTTTTATAAAAAGCAATGTTTTTACAATGATTTGCAAAATCATTGGTCTCAGTACCTCGGCCCAGGCACCTTGTTTCTTCGTCTCCTATAATTTTTTCAAGAGCCATTGCAATATCAACGGCTCCAAGCTCTTTACTATACTTTTCAACTTGGACACCCATCTTTTCTTGGCGTTTCCCTAAGATGAGTGAAAAGAATTCTTTTGATTCATCCATCATTCACCGCCTTTTGCTTTAGACAAAATCTTTACGTTTCTTACCCAGTTTTTATGGCCTTCCGGGTCAACAGAAGGGGGGCAATACCTAAGGCCCAAAAAGGTTATGAAGTCGCCGGGCCTGCCCGCCCTGAGCCAGCGTTGACGATTCTTAACTATCGTTGCAGCAGCCCATCCAGCTTGTGTGTCCAGATTCGTACCCCAAGCTCGCGGATATTTAACCCCAAATTCCTTTCCTTTTTCGCCGTTCTCTTGTAGTCTTATCGCTAAGAGTATCCTGAAATTCTCTTTGCCCGTACACTTGTTCCGAATAGCGGCCTTGACGATAGTATCTAATTCAGAGGCGCAAACTTCCTGAACAGCCGAAGCTGTCGGGCAAAAAAAAGCGAATATCATCCAGGCTATTGTTTTAAGCATCTTCGTTTTCCTTCAAGTTAAAGTTAAGGGTTATTATTGCCGCCTCTGGCGGCCGTCGCGTCTGCTTTAGGCCGGGACGTTCCGGCACAAGGCCCTTTCCCTTGCGTAGCAGGCCGTTTGCGGTACGGCCAAACCGTTAAAGCAATACTTTTAGTGCTCGTACTACGCCCACAAATAGCGCATCTTTAACCTTTTGCTCTGCGGGCAATTCTTCGTATGGCACAAAACACGGATGCTCTTTCTTTTCAGGGT
>DATKVU010000109.1:0-1271 GCA_035529915.1 Clostridia bacterium | reverse complement strand
AAGTGCGGTAAAATTTTCACGGAAGGACCGTTTTTTGTAAAAAGACCACACTTCAAAATCCCAAGTTTCATTTGGGGTTAGTTTTAAAACCAAATTAAGTTCCCAATCGACGCCTCTTTTTTTGTTATGAGGATAAAATTCTAGCAAATCTCCAGGTTTTATTTTCATAGGACTTTCCTTAACATATTTTTTTGTAACCGTGCCCGCCAGCTTTTCTATTAATATACTTAAAGCGATCTGTTTCGACTAGCTTCAACCCTAACTTTGGATTTTTCGCAGCAGCGAAAAAATAACCTTGAAATGTTTTAGTTTTTTCGTTAACTGTTAATACCAACACTAGACTTTCCCAAGCGTGGCCTTCTGCAAATATCAGCAAATCTCCAGGTTTTATTTTCATAGGACTTTCCTCAATACCTGCTCACTGCCCGTCAAATTCTTTTTATGGCTCAACCACCAAATTTCATAACCTGGACCATAGTTTGGGTCATATTCCATTTCGTCAAGCAGACGGAGAATAATCCCCAGACTATCTTCAAAGTTTTTGTCTCTCACCAAATCGCCAATTTTAAACTTGTGTTTCATGGCACTAACACTTCGCATTCGCACCTTGGAAGCCATCCAACATATTTATCTTTGAGCAAATAAACATCTATGTATTTATCGCTGCAACCTTCGCTCCTTATCCAGCCTGGTGCCCCGGTTGATTTCATCCGCACCACCAGTGCAACGCGGTTACCGGCGAGCATAACCAAACTTCCAACTCTTAGTTTGTGCTCCATCTTTTATCCAGTTGCGGCAAGAAACTGACGAACACGGCAAGCGAGGTTTTTATACTGGGGGTTACTTCCGCCTGCGTCCAGCAACGGCAAAAGCTTTTCCAGCAACTCTCGCTCAGGCTTTTCTTCTTGCCCTTCCTCCTCATCGAGGTAATGGTAATCGGTCATACAGAACGAGCAGTAATACTGCTTTCGACCGTTAGCCTTGACAATGTAGCACTCTTTACCACACTTTGTGCAAATCATTTACTTTTCCCTTTCCGGATAAGTCCAAAATTGTTCGCCCTCTTTTCGATAGGCTCCACATTTTGCGCACCAATTCCATACAACATGCGCATTATACGACACAATCTTTTTTTGGTTTTTTGACTCGTGACGGCACTTCATTTACTTTTTTCCTTTCCAGGTGTGTTTCGCGCCTTCGGGAGAAATCGCAGGCTTGAGAGCCCACTTTTCCAACTGTTCCTGATACTGGAAACAATCGTGCAACATGTC